>JADFYN010000328.1:595-3887 GCA_015233055.1 Deltaproteobacteria bacterium | reverse complement strand
TGAAGATACCGAGGTACTTAGACAAGACTACCTTAAATCCCAAAAAAACATAATAAAAAAGGAAGTGGAAGCCGTTATAGATTACATCAATTATAAAAAGTCGCTGATAAGAGAACAACTAAACCAAGAGATAAAAAGAAGAACGTACGAGGCCGCAGCCATCGCCAAAAACATCTATGATGAAAATAAGGCCATAAGAAATGATCCGGAAATCAAGAAGATGGTCAAAGACGCGCTCCGGCCCATTCGATTCGATGATGAACAGGGTTATTACTTTGCCGGAAACATGAAGGGGGTCGAGGAATTGTTTCCAGACAAGCCGGAACTTGAAGGGACGGATTTAAGCGCCCAGCAAGACATTAATGGGAAATTTGTCATCAGAGACCTTATAGCCCTCATCCGAACCAAGAAAGAAGGCTTTTACGAATACACCTGGACCAAACCGGGGCAAGCCGGGAAGAACTTTCCCAAGATCACCTTTGTCAAATATTTTGAACCACTTGATTGGTTCATCGGCACCGGCGGATACCTCGACGACATTGAAGAAAATACCAAAAAAGAGGTTCTTGATAGAATAAGTAGAATCAGATTTGGATTGAATGGGTACATTTTTGTGGTCGGCTACAATGGCGTCACCTTGATGAATGATACCCAGTGGCACCTGGTTGGAGCCAATCTCTGGAATCTGACTGATCCCAACGGGGTTAAGGTGACTCAAGAAGAGCGAAAGGCCGCGGCCAGGCCGGAAGGCGGATTCATCAACTACGTCTGGAACAAACCCAGTGAGTTGAAACCCCGTCCCAAGATATCATTTGTCAAGGGGATTCCGGAGTGGGAGTGGATGATCGGCTCCGGTGTATATGTGGATGAATTGACCAGGTCATCGCGGAAAAAAAAATCGTCCTGCAACAAGACGTGAGAAAGCAGATCCTCAACGTAGTGGCTATCCTGATGGGGTTACTTCTGGTCGTCTATCTCACGGCCAGATATATATCTTATAAAGCTAAGATGAGCTTTGATATTTTCACCTCTTTCTTCAACGCCGCGGCTGATGCCTCGGTAACCATTGATCAGGCTGCGATGAACTTCCACGAGTTCAAAATGCTGGCCCTATCCGCCAACGAGATGGTGGAAAAAAGAAATCAGGCTGAGAAAGCCCTGAGAGAAAGCGAAGAGAAACATCGTCTTCTGCTGGAAAACACACCCGACATTATCGCCAGATTCGACCGGTCTGGACGCTATTTGTATGTCAGCCCGTCCATGACCGACTTTGTACTGGCTAAACCCGAGGATTTCATCGGCCGGACCCACCGGGAATTGGGCCTTCCGGAAGCCCAATGTCGGTTCTGGGAACAACATATTCCTTCAGTCTTTGAAACCGGAGCTCCCCTGGAAACTATATTCGAGGCTGAGACGACCAAAGGAAAAACGATTTTTAACTGGCGGCTCATCCCTGAATTCGACCCCCCAGGGCAGGTGGCCAGCGTGCTCAGTGTCGGCCGGGATATTACCGCACATCACCGTTCAGAAGAACAATACAAAATGTTGTTCGATCAGATGTTGGACGCCTTTTCCTTGAACGAAATCATCTGCGACGCCCGAGGTAACCCGGTAACTTATCGATTTTTAGCGGTTAATCCGGCGTTTGAACGGATGACTGACCTTAAGGCTGAAGACATTGTTGGTCGGACGGCAATCGAGGTCTTGCCTAACCTGGAACCATTTTGGATTGAGACCTATGGGAAAACAGCCCTGACCGGGGAACCAATCCATTTCGTCAATTTCAGCCGTGACCTCGGCCGCTATTACGAAGTCAAGGTATATCAGCCGATTCCAGGTCAATTTGCCTGTATTTTGAATGACATCTCTGAGCAAAAACGATCTCGGGAAGAACTTACGCGGCTGGCTACGGCCGTGGAACAAGCGGCCGAATCCATAATTATTACTGATAAACACGGGAATATCCAGTATACCAACCCGGCCTTTCAACACATCACCGGCTATACCAATGAAGAGGTGATGGGCCGGCATTCGCGCATCCTCAAAAGTGGTAATCATGACGTAAACTTTTACCGGGACATGTGGCGGACCATCGACCAGGGCCAGGTCTGGAGAGGGCATCTGACCAACCAGACCAAAGACGGCGGCATTTACGAGACAGAAGCCAGCATCTCCCCCATCAAGAACGCGTCCGGAGAGGTGACCAACTACGTTACAGTAGAACGGGACGTGACCAAAGAGGTCAGGTTGGAAAAACAATTGTTCCAGGCCGCGAAGATGGAAGCCATGGGGACGATGGCCGGCGGGATAGCCCATGATTTCAACAACATCCTTGGGTCTATCTATGGCTATACCGAAATGGCCTTAGAGGATGCTCAAGCGGGTAAGACCAACCCCGATTTTTTGGAAGAGATCCTCAAAGCGGCCAAAAGAGCCAAGGAATTAATCAAGCAGATACTAACTTTTAGCCGCCGGACCGAACAGGAGAAGATGCCGATCAAGATCGCTCCCATCGTGGAAGAAACACTTAAACTAATCAGGTCGTTCCTGCCTTCCAATGTCCTGATTCACCCGATAATCTCAGACAAAGATGCCGCCATAGTCGCTGATTCAACTCAACTTCATCAAGTTTTGATGAATCTTTGCGCCAATGCCGGACAGGCCATGTCCGAGACCGGCGGTGTATTGACCATAGAACTATCCGAATTCAATCTCGATGAGGCGGCCGCGTCCCGGCATATGAATTTGGCTCCTGGGCCCTATGTCAGACTTATGGTCAGCGACACAGGCCATGGCATTGATCACCGAATCATCGACCGCATCTTTGACCCCTTCTTCACCACTAAGGATAAGGGCAAAGGCACAGGCATGGGGTTGGCCCTGGTTCATAGCATTGTCAAGAGTCACGATGGCGAGATCAGCGTCTCCAGCGAACCGGGAAACGGCTCCACGTTCAATATCCTTTTGCCTCGAGTTGGGAGCGTGCCTGAACCAGCGGAAGAATTCCACTCCGCCCCGGCCCGAGGGTCGGAGACTATCCTCTTTGTCGACGATGAAGAAAGTTTGGTCAAAATGGGTAGGAAGATGATTGAACGCCTGGGCTACCGGGTCATCGCCGCGACCGACAGTATGGAGGCATTAGAGATTTTTGCAGCGGATCCTGAGCGGATTGACCTGGTTATAACCGATATGACCATGCCCGGCCTGACCGGAGACAAGTTGGCCGAAGAAGTCATCCGCCTTCGTCCTCATATTCCCGTTATCTTATGTACCGGATTCAGCGAAATCATCA
>JADFYN010000328.1:0-548 GCA_015233055.1 Deltaproteobacteria bacterium | reverse complement strand
CAAACCGTTGGAGACACATAACATAGCCAAGCTCATCCGGAAGGTGTTGGATTCCTGAACCGGCGGAGGCAACAAAACTCCTGTAAAGAAACGGCGGAAATAGATACCCATGGCTTTCTTTTCATCTAGACTCTCGCCGGTTCCAACATCAAAGCCACCTCAATGGCTGTCTTAATGTCCAGATAGTTGAAAGGTTTATCAATATGCCCAACCGGAGCAACCCTTCCCGTTCTTTCTCTTATTTGCTCTTCTGAATAACCAGTTACAAAGATAATTGGAATATTGAGTTCCTGCGTGATTATTTCAGCCGCGGCGATCCCATCGAGATCACCGGGCATGCCGACATCCATCAAGACCACATCCGGCCGCAATTCCTTGGCCATTTTCAGGGCTTCCCGTCCGGTTACGGCCTGGCCCACCGGCAGGTATCCCATCTTCCGCAACCACTTCTTTAACTGCAGGCAAATAACAACTTCATCTTCAGCGACCAAGATTCTCGCCATTGTCGTGCCCTTACCAGATAAACAACAACGAAGCTTATAATCGGG
>JADFYN010000327.1 GCA_015233055.1 Deltaproteobacteria bacterium | reverse complement strand
AGTTTATGAGTATTTGGTAACCAGCCGACCAATTCCCGTGCCGGACCACCTGGGAGATCAGGGCCGGATCCAACAATCTAATGACCAGGAAAACCAACGGAAGCAACAGCACCAAGGAATGTTTAATCTTCCGCCAGCGATAGCCGAATTTCATGAGGGGTTCTTCCCTTAGGGAATTGCTGATTCTCTCCCTAAAGGACAGGGCTGCGGTGGTGATCATTTGAGGGACAAACTTTTCGGGGCTGTGCAGCATCTCGGGACGGCTCTTGACCCCCCACATATCCAGGTTATGGGCCAGCCGGTGGCAGAAGTAGACCAATCGGTTGACCAGCACGCCGGTCTCTTCATGGGGCGTCAAATTCAGATTGGAGATGTCCGGAGTCCGCGGCAGGCCGTGTATAATCGACGTGACTAAGCGGTAAACGGCCAGACAGATCCGGACCGGCCAGATCGCCTGGGTCGGCTGGTAAAGCAAGACAGCCAGCAGTTTCTCCAATCTTCCGGCCAGAGAAGCCTCGGCCAGGTTCTGGGACAGGCCTCGAATATCATCCCAATCGGTGATCAAGGCTTGTTCGGCGTTTTCGACCGCCCCTTTTCCGGCCCGGCCGGTGAGCGAGGTCTTGACCTGATGCACGATCCGGGACAGCTCGGATTCCACATTGGCCAGCTTTATGGCCTGGATTTCCTTTTCTTCCCGCTTTTTGAAGACCAGGTCCTTAAAGGCGATGAAATTGGGGTCCTTATCCCGGTTCTGGTCAATACCCGACAAGGCACAAAAATAAAACAACAGCGGCTGCATGATGCCGGCCCGGTTGAGCTTTAGCGTGAATCCACCTACGACTTGAGACAACTGGTCCTGGCCGGTGTCGTTATGGTTGTTCAACAGGTCAGTCTTGTTTAAAACAAAGATGAAATTATCTTGAGACTGAGAAGCCCGGCCGAGCATTTCATAAAAGCTCAAATCGCCGTACTTTTCAGGAGAGGTAACCCAAATGACCAGATCAAACCGGGGCAACATGTCCAGGGCGATAACCCGATGCTCCTCGATAATACTATCAAAATCAGGCATATCAAAAACTACGATATTCCTGATCCGTTCCACCTGGTGAGGCGCGTCGGCGATATTGATGGACTTAACCTGTTCACTGATTGCTTCAAGATCGATCTGGGTGTCTTGATGGTGATAACACACCGGCCTTTCGGTGAAGGGCCGTTTGGTTGAGGAACCGGAGATTTTTTCGCCGGCCAGGGCGTTTATGATGGTGGATTTACCCACGCCCGCTCCCCCCATCAGGCCGATAAACAAGACCCCCTCGGTTCGCTTCACCCGGGAGGCCAGTTCATCCACTTCCAACCCGACGGAGGATCTGATCTCCTGATCCACCCACAGAGACGACCCGGAAGCCAGTTCCTTGAGTTCGGTAATGCGTTCTATCAACTCTTTTTTATATGACATAGCCATAGCAGCCCGGCGCCGAATTCTAAGATTTATTAGAACAGGAGATGTAGGATTTCAATCTTTAATAATCAAGATGACAACCGGCCCTAATCAAGCAGGCGCAGCCCGTATTTTTTGACCAGCAGATCTGAGGCGTCATATGCCGCGGCCGTGGCTTCCGGCCGATTGCAGTGAGAATGGAACAAATCCTGATACCGCTTCAGTTGGTCTTCCAATATCTGGGTGTAAGTATCCTGGTAGCGTTGATTTAGTTCCCGGCCGATGGCGGCCACCTCACCCCGGGTGAACAGCTCGACCATCACCTTAGGAACAAACGGGACCACCACCGAGCCCAAGAGCAGCTCGAAGAAAGTCAGCCCGCCGCCGATGGCCGACTCAATCATGACAATGAAAATCATCCAGAGCACGGATGCGGAATATAGCCCCGCTTTTTGTCCGGGGGGCAGACCATTCTTCAACGCCTCGAACCGCTCTCTGATCCAGGCATCAATCTCGTCTTGCCGGCTATCAAAGGCGGCCTGGATCTCCTCTTTGGACAAGATCACGCCCGGCTCGGAGATAGCGGCCAGGAGGGGCTGATCGGAAGGCAATTCGGACAGGTGATGACTGAGTGCATGGTTGAACATGGTCAATGATTCTAAAGCGGGATTCAAACTGACCAGGACGCGGATCCGCTGCAAGTCGGTCTGTTGAGTATCATCCACCGGAGCCGACGCGGCGCCGGGCACAGCGGACTTTAATCTCAGACGACTCATCACAAAGTCTTTGATGTATTTTCTGGGGCTGCGCATAAAATCATACTTTTGCATCATTTCTTTGAGATGTTCCCGGATGTGCTTTTTTGTCTGTTCATCCAGCCGGGCATCCATCGTTTCCATGAGATGATACAAAGCCTGCTCGTGAAAGACCTTAACATCGGCCAAGATAGTATCCAACTGGACTTTTTCAGCCGATAATTCGTCCCCGAGCCATTTTAGCCGGATCTGACCGCGGTCCCGTAACCGGTCCAGTTCGCGAGCCCGCAACCTGGGGACTTCGTCTTCGGTGGCCAGGCCGGCCAGGCGCCGCTCCAGGTCGTTCAGGGTTACTCCGGCGCCCCGGACATAGGGAATGACAAACACGTCTTCAAAGGACACCGCACCGGGACCAACCTGGGCCAGGAAATCATCTCTGGCCTGGGAAGAATCCGATTTATTGAAGGCGAACAGCATCCGTTTGCCGTCTTCGTTGGCTTGCTTGATCATTTCCGAGGGGAGGCGGTCGGCGTATTTCTCTTCACTGGTCACGAAGATAATTAAGTCGGCCAGGGCGTAGATATCCTCGGCCATCTGGTGGTTGGCCAAATCGACACTATCGAGGTCGGGATTGTCCACCAAGACCATGGACTCCCATCTGGGGTCGGTATGTTTGACCAGCAGCAGCTTAGCCGGCCAGCCGGTCAACCCCTCCGGCGGGATGTCGTCCACATCCATGACGATGGTCTCGAAATCAGGCAAAAAGGCGCTGTCGTCAAAAACCTCCAGGTGCGAGGCATGACAATACAAAACCGGCCCCGTGGTTTTTGGACGCTCCACGCCGGGCAACCCAACCCGCCTTCCGGCCAGGGCGTTAAGCAGGCTGGTCTTGCCGGTCCCCGTGCCTCCTTGGAAGGACACAATCAACGGGGGGCGGTTGCCCAGGCTCAGCTTAAAGAAAAAAGCGGCCAAAATTTTAACGGTTTGAGATACCTTTTTGGTTAGGGCCTCTCCGTCGGCAATGAAAGGCGTGGCCCTAATTTCAGATATGGCCTGAATTAGCTCGGATATATTTGATTTATTCACGATTATTCAGTTCGCTGCCGGCCAAAAATTCCGGCTTTGAGGCTTTCCAAAATGGTTAAGATGCGGCTGACATCCAGGTTCATCTGATCTATCTGGGCGTAATTGATCTCCCGATTACGTTCCTCGGTTTTGACCATTTGGCCGAGCAATTCGACGTCAACCACAAAGGATTTAGACAGGTTTTTCAGGTCGGTCAGGGTTTTTCCGGCCAGGTTGTCAATCAGTTTGAAGGCATAGGAATATTTGAAATTTTCTTTAAAGTCCATGAATGACATGGACATTTCTTTCAGCGCCTCGTCTTTGATCAAGGCCGTCGCGTCTCGGTAAAACTGGATATCGAATTGGTTTGTTCCGTCTTTGACTTCCGGGGTTTTGAAAATTTTCCGGATCAGGTTTTCGAACCCCTTCGCCGCCTTACTCAGTCCCGAGTAAATGAAGACCCGGGCCTTCATGCGAAAATCGTAAGGAATCGTGGCGCTGAAAATCGGCGGTGGATCAAAGGCCAGGGGATCTTTTTCGTAGTTTGGCAGAACCGTCACATCCTTGGTATCCAGGCCCAATTGGGACAATTCGGTTTGATATCCTTTGAGGGAATCTTGCATCAAGGAGAGA
>JADFYN010000326.1 GCA_015233055.1 Deltaproteobacteria bacterium | reverse complement strand
CCACCGTTCTGGGCATAGGCCATCCGCCATGGGCCGTTTCCGATGGGGACGGTCCCGGAGACTATCTTATCACCAACACTTATTCCGGAAATAGTATTGTCGCCGGTATTGATGACAAACATCTTCCGATCCATAATTGAGGCGATAATGTCTGAAGGAGCGTTTCCAAGAGGGAGAACGGCGGTCTGGGTATTGGTCGAAATTTGAATGACTGACAGGTTGTTGTCCGCGGTATTCACGACCATGAGCCATTCCCAATCGTAGCTGATGGCCATTTTGGTCGGTTTTTGGCCCACGGTGATAACCGCCTTCTGGGCGAAGGTCTGGTTGTCATAGCAGGTCACAGTTCCCTTGGTCGTATTGGTGACATAGAGATTATTATATTTATGATAGGTCACGGCGATGTCTCCAGGCGCCGGCCCCACCGGAACGGTGGCAATAACCTGGTTTTTATTTGTATCAACCACGCTCATCTGGTCAGATCCGGCAGTCAGGAAGTAGACCTTCACACCTTCCGGATCAATGGTGACGCTGAGGGGTTGGGAGGCTAAAGAAAAGGTGCCCTGAAGGGCGTTGGTATGGGTGTTGATCGCATTGACCCGATTGACCCCATCGTTAAAGATGAGTGCCGAACAGCCGAGGACGATGAACGGTACCGTGTTGGTCCCTGTGTCGTTCACCCGGACAATAAATGGACCAGCGGTGGGAACACTGGTGAGTTGAAGCGGCATTGGGACCGTGGTGGCCTCAAACGGTATCCTAAAATTGATCTGATTGCTGGTGATGGTGTCAATATAATGGCCGGGGGTGTCATAGCCGTTAAAGTTGATGAAGGTCCTGACGTAATTATCCACCAATTTGGACCCGGTGACCACCACGGGAGTGCCGGCCTGGCCGATAACCGGAGTTACGGAGTTTATTTTGGGGGTATCGACGTCCGAAGCGCCTCCGCACCCAATCAACATCGCTATGATTAATGTTCCCAGATAAATCGGCAGGCGCAATCCACATCGAAGATTTATTTTCATATTTCACCCGAATAAGTTGGAGGTTAAACGAGACCGAAATGTAGCCTCATTGTTAAAGAAGGTCAAGAAAAAAGAGCAAATCCCGGTCCGGTGTCTTCATTTTTTTATAATCTTTTGATTTATTGGAATAAGTAATTACGTCTTGCCGAATGCTCGTCTCCCTTTTTAAACATCTGCGGCCGCCGTTGCATCATCAAAAGTACGAACTCATTAGGGGTAATCCATTTATTTTTTATAAAAACAGTATATTGATACGCGTCCACCACCTTTAGTTATCGGTTAGGCCGAGATCCTAACATTATATGTCTTTATTGTTTTTGATGGTTGCTTGCATCATTTTTGCTTCTCAAAGGAGACACGGCCGAGGATTTCCGGATCGCTGCTGCTTCAACTCGTAAAAAAACAGTTCCCGGCAAAAAGCAGAGATTGATTGTTAATTCAGGACCATAATTCCCAGAATAGGGCCGTTTAAAAACCTTTCCGGTTCTTTTCAGCCGCTGTTTTAGATAATTATATTGACCGGCAAGCCAAATTTGGTATGATTTCCTCAGCCGGACCGGCGACGGCCTGCCGATGCGTAAACAAAGATGAAATGGCTTTGTCTCTTTTTAGATTTTGGAAAGAACCGGCCGCCCCAATATTCAGACGGAGTGATCATGTTTGTCCGAGAGGAAAACCCGCATAACGTCAAGAAAGCCGATATGGTTGTGGCCATCCCGTCCCAAAACGAAGCGGGGAACATCGCCTTCCCCGCAACCCAGGCCGGAATTGGCCTGGCGCAATACTTTTCTGATCTTAAGGCTGTCTTGATCAACTGTGATAACAACTCCCACGACCGAACCAGAGAAGTCTTCTTGAGCACCGAAACAGAGGTACCGAAGATATATCTATCGACCGACCCCGGGGTCGCGGGTAAAGGCAATAATCTAAAAAATTTATTCAGGAAAGTCGCAGAACTTGGGGCAGAGGCGGTCGTGATCATCGATGCGGATTTAAGATCCGTCACCCCGCGGTGGATAAAAAATCTGGGCCAGCCGTTGTTTGAGGACTTCGGCTTTGTCTGCCCGCTTTATGTCCGCGACAAGTACGACGGTTCCCTGACCAACAGCATCGCCTATCCCCTAACTCGCACTCTTTACGGACGCCGCGTTCGGCAACCCATCGGCGGCGACTTCGGTTTTAACGGAAAGCTTAATCAAATATACCATAATTTGGAAGCCTGGGACGAAGCCGTGGCCCAGTTCGGCGCCGATATCTGGATGACAACATTGGCTATTAATAATAACATCCCTATATGTCAGTCCTTTATGGGGCGCCCCAAGATTCACAAACCCAAAGACCCGGCCGCCGATCTGGTGCCCATGTTCCGCCAGTCGGTCGGGACTATTTTCAATTTGATGATCAAATTCTCCGACTATTGGAAAAAAGTGAAATGGAGTCGGCCTACGGCCATATTTGGATTCGGTCTGGGCGAAGTTGAAGCCCCGCCACCCGTGTCAATCGACAAGGGACGGCTATACCAATCTTTTCGGCTTGGTTTTGACCGATATATGGATACCTGGCAAGTTGTTTTAGCCGAAGCCACTTTCAACAAGCTTAAGGAAGTCGGTGAGATCCCTCTGGACCATTTTGACTTTCCGTGCGAACTATGGGCTCGCATACTTTTTGACATGGCCATCTCATACAAAGACAAAATATGGACCCCCGAAGAAATCACGGACTCCTTAATTCCGATTTATTACGGTAAGACCTTATCATACGCCAAAAAAACGGAACGCATGTCCATTCAACAGGCGGAAGAATACATCGAAAACGAATGTGATGTCTTCGAAGAAAATAAACGTTACCTAATAGACCGTTGGAAAGATTAAATAATTACCTGAATGACGCAGTTTCAAAAAGAGGGCGCCGCTGAACAGAGGCTATCATGAATAACGTGAGGCGAGTAATGGAAACTCTGCTTGTAGTCGATGATGATCCGAATGTACGAAATCTTATAATAAAATGGATAAACAAAAAGGGATTCACCTGCCTGTCGGCCGTCAACGGCCAGGAGGCTCTCAATATTCTGTTGCAGAATGAGGTGGATCTTGTCCTGAGCGATATCCGTATGCCGATCATGGACGGAATCCAGTTACTTAAGTCGGCGCTGCAACATTACCCCGACCTGGCCGTGGTTTTGCTCACCGGGTATGGCGAAATTGAAGTGGCCGTGGATGCCATGAAGTCTGGGGCCTACGATTTTCTGTCAAAACCGATCGACCTGAATATACTTGGGATCAGCCTTGACCGGGCCCTGGAACGCCGCCGGATGCGCCTGGAAATCAAACACTATCAGCAGAATTTAGAGCGGCTGGTGGCGGAACGGACCAGGGAATTGCAGCAGGTTTTGGATCGACTCAAGGAAACAAATCTGGAGACCGTCCGGGCCTTGTCAGAAGGTATTGAAGCCAAAGACCCCTACACCAGGGGCCATTGCCACCGAGTCAGCTTCTGGGCCTTGGAATGGGCCCGAGAGGTGGGGTTTTCAGAAGAGCAACTGGAATATTTGGAGTATGGAAGTCTTCTTCACGACACCGGCAAAATCGGAGTCCAAGACCAGGTGCTGAACAAACCGGGGCCGCTTACGGCCGAGGAGTATGAGCATCTTAAGGAACACCCCAAGATCGGATATCGCATGATCAAATCTGTTCGGGCCCTGGCTCCGGCCTTGCCGATCATCCGGCACCATCATGAACGGTATGACGGTAAAGGTTATCCCGATGGCATCAAAGGCCTGGAAATCCCATTAGATGCTCGCATTGTGGTGATCACCGACGCCTTCGATGCCATGACCAGCACCCGTCCCTATCGCGGCGCCTTATCCGTCGAAAA
>JADFYN010000325.1 GCA_015233055.1 Deltaproteobacteria bacterium | reverse complement strand
GCCTGGTAATTAATTCCGTAGCGGCTCTCCACCTCCGTGTTGGCCTCAACCGAATTTTTATTTTCGTAAGTCAAGGAGATGGGCTGAATCACCTTGATCAGTATCCGGGTATTCAATTCCTTCACCCGATCCTGGGTAAACCGGTAATCCACGCCCAACATGTCGCCCCGTTTGTCATTGAAGTAAGCCGAACAGTTAAACGACTTGAATTCATCATCCTGGGTGGAATAGGAGGTGTCGGTATTAACCACCATAAATGTGGTCGGGGTGAACTCCATTTCCAGTTTGACGGGTGAAAAAGAACGGTGCTCCCCTGTCAATGCGTTCCGGCTATAAAGGTAAGTCTGGTAGGCCAACATATCATCCTGATTCCGGGGCCGGGGGTTCCAGGCGGAAAAAGCGTTTTCATAGTTTCGCCACCACTTACTGATATTGGCCAGACGCCAGCGCATCAGGGTATCCGACTGGGTGGTGTCGCCGTTGGTGAAATCGTAGGCCTGGCTGATCCTAAGGCGCAGCATCTCCCAGTAGCTCGTTTGGCCGCCGGAAAGCAGCTTGGCCATGATCATATTGTCCAGGCCATAGGTCACGGTGTTCACTTTATCCAGATAATCCTGTCCGTCAAAATTCATAGGCTGGTCGGGATTCTCATCGGGCCGGAAACGGTAGGTCACAAAGGGTCGGAGCTGGTGCCTCACACTGGTGAAGTTAGCGACGTTGAAGGGGTAGACTTTAGACAGGGAAGTGGACAAATTTCCGGTGAGATCATAGAGGTGTCGGTAGTAATCCGATTTATCGAATGAACTGTCCCGGTTTTGAAATTGATAAGCCGTCTCCCGCAGTCCCAGAGTCCCTTCGAAGTCGAGGAAATTTTTATAATGCAAAGGCAGGGATGCGCTGGGATGCAGATCCGTGCGAGTGGCCTTGACCCCTTGTTCACGCCAAAAATAGGTGGCGTCGGCATTCCAGTTCAGGTATACGGCATCATTCATAACCGGCAGCCGGGACCCGATAAATCCCGCCTTGGGCAGTTCCTGGACCGTGGGGTCATCGGAAACTGCCGTGGATTTCTGAAAGTACGAGACCTTGCCGTAGGCTATGGAAGAATCCCCTTTCTTATCCGCCACCACTCTGGACTGGCGATACTCGTCCACGTTGTCATCTATATCGCGTCCAAAATGTTCCAGAAAATCTTCCCGATTGGTGGAGATGGAATTGAATCCGGAGGTAAACTCCCGTAGGAATTCCCGATCACTGACCAGGTCGAGATCGGCCTTCACCCGGATGTCGGAGGGGGCGTCTTGGTTCAACTTGCCGCGCAACCACCACCGGCTGTCATTGGTTCGGGGGATATTGTCACCGATGAAATTGTCGCCCGTTTGGAGGTCGTTCAATCCGGAAATCCGAAAGGTGCCCTGGTCTCTGGTTCCGGCCGCGTAACGGTACTCCAATCCCTCCATCAAGCCCCTTCTGGCCATGTAATCCTGATGAAAAGTGGCGTCCATCTGGTCGTTGATGGCCCAGTAAAAGGGCACGTCGATTTCGAATCCGTTGCGGGACGAAGAGGTGAAGCTGGGAACAAGGAATCCGGATTGTCTGCTGGTCTTAGCCGGAAAAATGAAGTAGGGGAGGTAGATAATCGGGAATGATTGCACTTGTAGTTTCGCGCCGTTAACTATCCCATATCCATCCATGGTCACCCAGGCCTCGGATCCGGTGATGATCCAAACCGGGTTTGACCCGTCACAGGTGGTCAGGCCGGCTTGCACCACATGGTAGGTGTTCTCTCCCGTCTTTTCCACCTCCCGGCCGCTGATATAGAAGTGATTCGATTTAATGAATAACAACCCGCTCTGCACCCAGCCGGTTTTCTTGATGAGATTAAGGATGGCCTGCTCGCCCATAATGTATCCGTCGTCCGTGGTCAGGCGGACATGTCCGGTGGCCCGAGCTTCCCCCTTGGTATTATTCAGCATCACTTCATCGGCCGTGAGGCTCTTTTTCTGCTGCGTAATATTCACATTTCCTTTGGCGCGATAGAGGTCTTGTATCTTATCATAACTCAGGTAATCCGAGTCCATCTTGAATGGTTCACCGCCGCCCAGATCGTAAAAGTCCGGGTTTTGAGCGGCCGCGAGGCCGGGAAAACAGGCTGCCGCCGTCATCATCAGAGAGAAAACAATCAGTCGCATCATTATCATGGGGTTTCTCCGGCCATCGGATACCTCTCCCTGGTATTTGTTTATACTCTAAGGTTGCAATTGACGGTGGGAGAAGTAGGCCTTAGCCTCACCCACGGTAAACAGTGACCCGGTAATGACCGCCAGGCCGTTATCACCTGCGGTCCGGATAGCCAGTTCGATGGCTTGGGGCAGAGATGGCTCAATGGTCACGTTATGATGGCCGGCCGGTAGCAACCCGGCCAACTCGGCTGGATCCGCGGCCCGGGCATAGGCGGTCCGGGTCAAAATCAGATTATCCGCCAACGGGACCAATAGCCTTAGAATCCCGGATTTGTCTTTATCCGCCATAATGCCCAGGACCAGGGTCAACTTCCGGCCCGCAGCCAGGTCTTTCAATTCCTCGGCCAGGACCTTTGCCGCGGCGGGATTATGGGCGCCGTCAAGATAGACGGGGGGATGGTCCAGGACCTTTTCCAGCCGGCCGGGCCATTGAACCTGGGTCAGACCGGCCACCAGGTGTTCCTGAGTGAGAGACCAGCCTTGCTGCCTCAAAACCTCGGCTGTGGCCAGGGCCCCGGCCATGTTCCGGAATTGGTGGTGTCCCTTTAGGGCCGGGACCAAACCCCGCAATTGCTCCTCTAACCCATAATAGTCAAACCCGTGATTGCGGTTGGCCCGGTACCGGACATCCCGACCGATCCTGATCAAGGGAGCCTGAAGGTCGTGGCATCTCTTCTCGATCACCTCCAGGGCGGCCGGCTGACGGGCCGTGGTGATGATCGGCACCTGGGGTTTAATTATCCCGGCCTTCTCGAAGGCGATCTGGTTCAGAGTCGTACCCAGAAGATCTTGATGCTCCAGTGATATCTCCGTAATCATGCAGACTTGTGGAGTGATCACGTTGGTCGCGTCCAATCTGCCGCCCATCCCCGTTTCCATGATGGCCAGGTCCACGGCCTGCTCCTTGAAATAAGCCAGGGCCATGGCTGTCACTGCTTCAAAAAAAGTGGGCGGTTCGTCAGATGACATGGCTTTCATCAAGGCATTGGTCATGTCCAGGACCGCGGCGTCGGATATCTCCGTATTCCCGATTCTAAATCTCTCGTTAAATCTGACCAGATGGGGGGAGGTATAGAGCCCCACCCGATATCCGGCGGCTGTAAGCATCGTCTGAAGGGTGGCCGCGACAGAGCCTTTGCCGTTTGAACCGGCGATATGGACATATTTCTGCCCGACGTGGGGGTCGCCCAACCCGGCCAGCAGGTTCTGAGTTGAATTAAGACCAAACTTGATGCCGAACTTTTGCAGGCAATAAAGATAGTCAACAGCCTGATCCGCCGTATCGAAACTCTGGGGCGTGGGATTGGATTTATTCTTGCTATTCATTATTATTTTCCGTAGTTTTCAATTCTTGAAGACATATTTTGAAGACATATTTAGGGATGCCTCCTTCTCTTGACCCGGCTCATGTGGGAACACAACAAGGCTCCATGTCTTCGGTGTTGTGCGTGCCCTTGAATGTCTGATTATATCTTAAAGATCACCGCCGTACCTTTTCAACATGGTATGATTTCAGGCTGGATTCAACGAGCGGCCGGCAACGCAATGTCATTGACTTAAGGTGCAGGGGCATCGGATCCTATTCTAATAAATGGTTAATTCCGATTAAGCCCTGAAAGGGCGCTCTAGGTTAGCCCAGGGCAGCGCCCTGGGGATGGGCAACAACTATA
>JADFYN010000324.1 GCA_015233055.1 Deltaproteobacteria bacterium | reverse complement strand
GGATCAACTAGAAATAATATCTAAGCCCCAGGTTGATTGGTAGAGTCCAGGAGCTGTCGGCGTCGGACATGGGACTCATAGAGGAACTGGGAGAACCCATATATCGGGCTTTTACCTCGGCGGATGCAACCGAAATGAGGAGGGGAAAAAGCAATTATCTTTTGAACCCATGCCCCTCATCGCCGCCCAAGGCGGTTTAGGCACAGAGCCCCGATCTCCCCAGGTGAAAGATCAGTTCGAGGTCATCGTCCGATCCAGAGCGGAATGTTTTAACAATGCTCTGGCCAACTACCCCGGCCTGGATAAATGCCGTGAGCAATACCTGGCAAAGATGAGGCCCACACTCCAGTCGGGAAAATTGCCCCGCGGAATAACCAGGGAAATCTTATCCTGCATTAGTGCAAACCATGGAGGCGCTGAGGATACGCTTCAACCGGTCATTCAATGCCGTCAATGCAAGGAAGACTATATCATGAAAATTATGGATACTCCCTCAGTCAATCAGGCCATGTTTAACGTCACCGGAGCCTTCGTTGCGTGTATCCGGCAATGCCCGGCGGTCTACGACCTCTGCCGGTTGGAGCGCGACCAATTCGATCCCCATGAAATCGACGCCTGCGTGACGACTGAAATACTTTGCATTGAGCATTGTCTAACCACCCACAACCGTGGTCGGATACTCCCGACTGACGACTGATCCTAGCCGACTTTGACATCTTCTTTTTTAGGGGGGACAGGCACCGCATCATGTCAGCAATGGAAAAAACCAGACATAAATCTACTTTTAAACAGAAATTACGGCGATATCAAGCCCGGATGTCCCTGATCTTGTTTCTCCTCCTGTTCTTGATAATCTACCTGGCGCCGTCGATCTTCATTACCATCAACTCGGGTGAAGCGGGTGTCCTCTTTAGGAGATTTACCGGAGGGACCGTAACCGATAAGGTATTTTCAGAAGGATTGTTTATTGTTGCCCCCTGGAATACCATGACCATCTACAATGTCAGAATTCAAAATCATCGTTTGGACATTACAGCTTTAAGTAACAATGGGTTAATCATAAAGACGGGAATCGCGGTGCGGTACCATCCGGCCCACAACCAACTGGCCATTCTCCATCAAAGGGTTGGTCCGAATTATCTGGACAAAATAATTATCCCGGTGGTTATCTCCTCAGTGCGAGCCGTGATCGGCAGATATCAACCTGAAGAAATTTGGACCACCCAATCTCAAAAGGTTCAAGACGAAGTCCTGGTCGAAACAGTGGAACAAAATGATACTATTCCGATTATCTACGATGATATCATTATTGAATATATCAAACTTCCCGAGGCCTTGAACCAGGCCATCGAAGCCAAGCTGATGCAGCAACAGCAATACCTGGAATATGAATTCAGGCTGCTCAAAACCAATCAGGAAGCCAAAAGAAAACGAGTTGAGGCCGAAGGAATCAAAACTTACCAGAGTATCGTCTCTGAAAGTTTATCGGACAACCTACTGAAGTGGCAAGGGATTCAGGCGACCCTCGATCTGGCCAATTCACCTAATTCTAAAATCATTATTGTCGGTGGCAAAGACGGCCTGCCTCTCATCTTGAACGCTGACGGCGGCGGCAGTCAAACCTCGGGCGACAAGTCTTCTCCAAAGCCGGCCTCGGGTAATTCCCCCACAGTCCAGGTTACCGTCACGCCCGTAGCCAAGTAATAACTGCCCGTCCCAGGCGCCACAGGAGATTTAGCCAACATACCGGGACGATAAGCCTTTTTTCAAGGAGCGGACGATTATGCAATTCGTCATTTTATATGTCGGGGCCAGTATAATTATCGCAATTCTGGGTGAGAACCGAAAATTTGGCTTTTGGGGCTATTTTTTTGCTTCTTTATTGTTGACCCCGCTGATGGGGGTACTCTTGCTGCTGGCTTCGGATAAAAAGCAAGGCAATTAGTCGCGTAGCTGCCGATCAAACAGGAAATACATCTTGAGGCTATTACGAATCATAATAATACCAATCTTATTGGCAGGCTACCTGGTCTTCTCCTCTGGTCCGGTTCAAGCCGGCGCCAGAGATGCGGATAACCGCTGCGCCCAGGGGCTTACTTACCTGAAAGCGGAAGACTATGGACTGGCCATTGCCTGCTTTTCCGAATCGTTTGAAATTAATCATAACGTCGAGGCATTAATAAACCGGAGCGTCGCCTATCAAAGACTGGGCATGTATGAACAATCCCTCGCTGACTTATTTCAGGCCGTTGACCTGGATCCCAGCCAGCCTAAAATCCATTTACAGTTGAGCCGCGCCTGCTATGCGGCCGGGCTTTATGACCGCGCCCTGGAAGCCGCCGACAAGGCCGTTGAGCTCGACCCCACGTCTGAGGACACATATCTTAACCGAGGCATAATGTTATATGAATCATACCAGGGCAACCACGCCTTAGCTGATTTTAACCGAGTCATCAGCCTAAACTCTAAGAACATTAATGCCTATCGTTACCGCGGTTATATTCATTATTCACGAGTGTTGTACAACCAGGCTATCTTGGATTTTTCACGGGTGATCGAATTGGATCCAACTGATGCCCGGGGTTATATTTATCGCGGAGCCTGCTTTACCGAAGAGACCTTATACCAAATGGCTTTCATAGATTTCGCTAAGGCCATCGAACTAAACCCGTTCGATCCGGTCATTTATTATTATCGCGGTTTCGCCTACGCGGAGAAAGGGTCATACAAGGCAGCATTTTCAGACCTTAATCAGTCTATCCAGATAAACCCCAAAGATCCGAAGGGGTACTATTTCAGGGCCCGGGCCTTTGCCAAAAAGAGTCAATACAACGAAGCCCTTTCAGATCTCGACAAGGCCATCCAGCTTGGCCCCCAGTTAGTTGACGCCTTTGCCCGCCGGGGATTGATCTACGCCATGACTGGTCAATATGACGAGGCTTTTTCCGATCTTAACCGGGCGATCGAAATAAACCCAGACAATGCCAGCCCTTACTTTTATCGAGGCTATATTTTCTACCACAAAGGTGAATCCGATTTGGCTTTGGCTGATTTTGACCGGGCCATCAAATTAAATCCTAAACTCGTCCGGGCCCATCTTAGCCGAGGTTTCGCCTACCTGGATCGAGGCCAGGTCGACCAGGCCATTGATGATTTCACCACTGCTATCGAAGTGAATATTAATTTAACTAAAGCTTATGTCAGCCGGGCTTTTGCCTACGCCGAAAAAGAACGATTTGATCTGACCGTCCTTAATATCAACCGGGCTATTTCCCTGGAACCCATAAAGGCCCATGACTTGATTGGACGCGGTTTAAGCGCAATTAGTCATGGATTGGATTTTCATATCATTTCCCCATTCGAAGAGGGAATAGCCGGGGGCCTGGAGGAAGACAAGGGCATCCCCAGTGCGGCCGAGGGATCACACCAAGTGCCCTACGACAAGGTTGTGTCGAATTATCAAATGGCTATAGAATTGACAAAGAAGTTGGGTGAAGCCTATGTTAGCCTGGCTTGTTATCATATTAAAAAACACAATTATAACAAAGCTCTTCGTTATTTTGATCGGGCTATAAAAATAAATCCTATGAATATAATTGGTTACACAAACCGCTCCTTGCTCTACGTCACCAGAGGCCGGTATGACCTGGCTCTGGCAGATGTCAACCACGCGATTGAGATTAATCCAATGGCCGCCTCGGCCTACTTTAGTCGGGGAGACATCTTTCTGAGACAAGGACTCACGGACAAGGCACTTCAAGATTTTAATAAAGCCATCCACATCCAGCCCCAAATGGCTGAGGCCTATCTCAATCGAGGCGCGGCCTACGCCAAGCTGAACCGAATTGATGACGCTTTCCATGACTTTGACAAAGCCATCAGGATCCAATCGAAAATGGCCGAAATTTACCTCAACCGCGGGATCACTTACGAGCGAATC
>JADFYN010000323.1 GCA_015233055.1 Deltaproteobacteria bacterium | reverse complement strand
ATTGCAGGCTGCCGCCGAAATATTCGATAAAGGCCTCATGCCCTAAGCATACCCCGAACATGGGGATGGACTCGTGCCACCGGTCGATAATGGCCATCATGTTCCCGGCCGAAGACGGGATCGAGGGACCAGGGGAAAAGACAATCAGCTCGGGATTGATTTGGGCCACGTCGGCCGGCGGTAAAGTATTCCGGTAGACCGAGACTTCACATTCCAACCGGCGAAAATAATCCACCAGATTAAAGGTGAAGGAATCAAAGTTGTCGATCAACAAAATCCTGTTTATTTTGTTCATATGGATACCCCAGTCGTCCCATGAATTGAATTCAGACTCTCCCCGCTCAGCAAGCCTATGCGCCCTCAGCGGTTTGCCGTATCGGCCGGGCAAGAATTCGGGCTAACCCACGTCCGCGTCTAAAAGGGACATGAAGGCCGCGGCCTTGTTTAAGGTCTCCTGGTATTCTTCGGCTGGAATTGAATCGTAGACCAGGCTGGCCCCGGCCTGGAAAGTCAGGCGGTGATCCTTGATGTGGGCGGTGCGGATGATGATGCCGGTGTCCAGGTCGCCATGCAAGGTCAGGTAGCCGACGGCCCCACCGTAATAACCGCGGCGGATTTTTTCATGCCGCTCGATGATTTGCATCGCCGCCACCTTGGGCGCTCCGGTCAGGGTCCCGTTATTCAGGGTGCTGACCAGGGCGTCAAATGCAGTCAGTCCGTCCCGCAACCGGCCCGAAACATGGGTTACAGTGTGCATCACCCGTGAATATTTTTCGACGAAGCGGTAGTCGCTGATTTCCACTCCCGGCTGGCAGACCCGGCTGAGATCGTTCCGGGCCAGATCGACCAGCATGTCCAGCTCCGCCTTTTCTTTGGGGCTATTAAGTAATTCCAACATGTTGTCGTGATCTTCTATAGGATCCCGGCCCCGCGGTTTTGTGCCGGAAATAGGCCGGATGTGGACGATGCCGCCCTCACACCGGATCATCATCTCAGGTGAAGCGCCCACGAGCTGTTCATCACCATAATCTAAGTAGAAGAGGTAGGGTGACGGGTTGGCCGCGCTGTAACGCAGGTATAAATCGTAGGGGTGGCCGTCGAATCGGGCCGTCAGGGAGTTGGCGAAAACGACCTCGAAGATTTCGCCTTCCATGATATATTTCCTGGCCTGGGTGACCAGGTCTTCGTATTCCTGGCGGGACAACAGGAATCCGGCGTCTTTGATTCCGGCCCGGTCCATTTGCCTGGCCGGCCGCCTGGTTTCTTCAGCCAACCGGTCAATCGCCTGACCGGCTTCGGTCTGGCTGGAGCGAAAGCAAACGATTTCAGCTTTTTCTTTGAGATGATCAAAAAGGATAAACGTGTCATATAACGAAAGCCGGAAATCGGGTGTCGGGCCGGCCGGCAGACTATCCCCGATGTCCTCGAAGAGTCTGACAAAATCGTAACTAAAAGCTCCGTATAGCCCCAGCGGGCCATTCAACTCGGTCTGGAATTTTTCGAGAACCAGACGGACCACCTGGGCGATATTCTTTTGTTTGGATCTTTCGCGTTCCTCGATGCAAACGGCCTCGCTGTGGACCACGCCCTGGACCAGGTGGCCTTCCGGGGCCAGACGGATTTCATCCACCCAGTTGAAGTCCGTCTGGTCCAGGGCGTTGAGAAATATCCGGCCGCGATCATTAAAGCTCCGGATCGAAAAATTGTCGTCTTTGCCCATGATTTCCAGGACCGGATCAACCCCGATAAGGCTCATCCGGCCATAGATGTGCGAGATATCTTTGGACTCGAGCAACACCTTCCGGTCATAGTCGGTAAAGATGGCGCCGAACACGGTGGCGCATCCCCGGTAGGGAATGTCTGCCCTACCTTGCACCAATCTCACCGGTCCGGCTTGGATCTCCTGATATATGGTCATGGTCCAGTCAACTTTCTGATTGAAGGTTAAGCGGATCTAATACAATACGTGGACATTGGCCGGGGCGTCGAGCATCTTCAGGGCCTCTTCCACTGTGGCGTTTTTATGGACGACCATGGCCAAGGCAGCCATAATTCGGGTGGGGTTGCGATGCTGGAAGACATTGCGGCCGATGGACGTGCCGGCGGCTCCAGCTTCCATGGCGCCCTTGGCCATCTCCAGGATTTCCCGGTCGGAAGTCATTTTCGGTCCGCCCGCGATAACAACCGGCACATGACATCCCTGGACCACCTGGCTGAAAGATTCCGGATCACCCGTATAAGGCACTTTGACGATATCAGCGCCCAGTTCCGCACCGACCCGAGCCGCGTGTTTGATGGCCGCAGGGTCGTATTCGTTCTTGATCTTGGAGCCGCGAGCGTAAATCATGGCCAGCAAGGGCATACCCCATTCCGTGGCAATCTGAGCCACTCTTCCTAAGTCGGTGAGCATTTCCCGTTCGTGACCGTTGCCCACGTTCACATGGACCGACACCGCGTCCGCACCGAGCTTCATGGCTTCTTCCACAGTACAGACCAACGTCTTGGCGTGAGGCTCGGGCGACATGGACGTACTGGCCGACAGGTGGACAATCAGTCCCATATCCGGTCCGCTTTTGCGATGACCCTGGGCCACGATGCCTTTGTGGACGATTACGGCGTTGGCTCCGCCGGAGGCTACCTGAGACATGGCTTCTCTCATGTTGACGATACCTTCGATAGGTCCGGAACTGACGCCGTGGTCCATGGGAACGATAACTGCCTTGCCGGTTTCACGGCTGATGATTCTTTCGAGTCTGATTGCCTTACCGATCATTTTCTGGTCTCCTTATGGTTAATAAAATTTATGGTGATGAGTGATGTCACAAAAGTCATTTGGGCGATGCCGAAAACAAAAAAAGCCCTGGTTGGTTGATCCACCCAAGGCTTTTTTTCTTAACTATCGGAATTCAGCGCAAGGGCAGACCTATCCAGGTATAAAAATAAAAAAAGAATCCCCACCAATAGGTATAGATCGAGTCGCCGGCCTGCTCGATTGTTGATATTGTTGGTTGGGATAGTTCCATTTTTTTCATTTTTATATCCGGGCGCCCTGACGATGAGAGGGGCTGGTTAAATCTTGGTTCATAAACCAAAAGAGCCGCAGGTTTGTTTACCCACGGCTCTTAGCTTGTCAATCGGATTCAGCAGCTACCGGTCCATGGGCGAAGTTCTCCCGCTAAAGTAATAAAAAAAGCCTTGCCAGGACACGTTGATGGTTAGGATGTGATTGCTGCTGATCATGACGATTTTCTTTCTCAATGGATTGCTTAGGAGGTCATATCCAAATTTTAGGGGAGTATACACGAGCGGTTTTCGGTTGTCAAGAAAAAAATTTGTGTGAAATGCGGATATCTCATATCCGGTTCGATAAACGTTTGGATGCCATAACTCACCAGGTGTTAACCCAGAAACTTTTGTCCGGGTGATTTTTCCCATCCATCATACTCCGGTTCAGGCTATGTCGGGTAAGCAGGAAAGGCCGGAATAGGCTTGGCATACACGGAACGTCCGGCATGGACAACGCATGAAATATTCTTTACATGGCTTCGTCCAGATAAGCTCCGAGGGGCTAACCTGGTCCGCCCCTTGGGGGACTTTATCGTCTTTTCTGCAACAAGATAATACTTCAAATAAATTTCGTCGGTTGCCCTGACAGGAGGCACTATTTAGATTGAAATAGCCCAGAAATTGGGTTAGACTTACCGCCGCAATCTCAACTCTAAACCAATGGAGAAACCTGGTGAAAAAACAATACACACCGCCAAGAGTGATTGATTTGAGCCTGGAAGGTCTGACCGGCATCGGCAGCGTACCGACCTGTGGCTCTGGAACTTCGACGGGTACCGCTATCTGTAACCCAACAGGCGATGGAGCCGGCACTTGCAGCCGAGGGTATGCTGACACAGGTTCAACGTGTACTACGCAAGGTACAATTCCCAGTTTCTCCGGCACAGCCT
>JADFYN010000322.1:3477-3956 GCA_015233055.1 Deltaproteobacteria bacterium | reverse complement strand
TGGGGTCGGGATCAACTTTTACCGTGTTTCTACCAAAGATCGAGATTCAGTGCGAGGAGGCCGGTGATGTCATGGCCCAGGCGCCCAGAGGCACGGAAAGGATTCTTTTTATAGATGACGAAGCAACCCTGGTCCATCTATGGAGACAAATATTAGAACGCCTGGGCTACCAGGTCACGGCCCATACGAATAGTCTGGAGGCGTTATGCCTCTTCCGTGACCATCCCGATAGTTTTGACCTGGTCATCACCGATCAGACCATGCCGATCATCACTGGTCTGGATTTGGCACGGGAGGTTCTGGCGATCAGGCCGGACATGCCGATCATCTTATGCACTGGGTACAGTGAGTCGGTCACCTCCGAGATGGCCAAAGCCGCGGGCATTCAAGAGTACATTCTGAAACCGTTGGATCACCTGGAGATGGCCAATGTGGTGCGCCGCACTCTGGATGCGAATTAAATAAAAATACGAAACGGG
>JADFYN010000322.1:528-3467 GCA_015233055.1 Deltaproteobacteria bacterium | reverse complement strand
CAAGACTACAGATATTCTGAACAGATGAATCCGCCGTTCTGCCCGGCCCAGATAAAGATGGCTTGGGCGCCGTGGCCCGCCAAGCGGTTCCGATCCCGTAATAGTTTTCTATGTCGGGAGCGTGATAATTCTTCATGACTTGAAGATTGTCAGCCTGATGGACGGTTGGCTTTCACTTTTTTCTTGACATTTACCCTTAAACTGAATAAAAGTATATTTTTTAAATCTTGATGAGGTGACAACATGCAAACGATTGCTGTCAAAGCGAAGGACATAGAAGGCGAACGGAAATGGTACCTGGTTGACGCCAAGGACATAGTTCTGGGGCGGTTGGCTTCCGAAGTGGCCCGACGGTTAAGGGGGAAGCATAAACCTATTTTTACCAATCACCTGGACACGGGCGACTTCATAATCGTGGTTAATGCCGAAAAAGTCAAGCTTACCGGAAATAAGTGGGAGCAAAAAAACTACTACCGGCACTCCGGGTACATGGGCGGCCTGAAGACGACCCAGGCGAAAAAGCTAAGGGAGGAAAAACCGGAGCAAATCATCCAATTCGCCGTCAGAGGGATGTTACCCAAGAACCGGCTGGGCAGAAAGCAGCTTAAGAAACTCAAGATCTATGCCGGAGGAAATCATCCTCATCAGGCGCAGACGCCCCAACCGCTGGAAATAAAAGGATAAACCAGATGACTGAAACAGAAAAATTATACGCCACCGGGAAGCGGAAGACCTCCATCGCCAGGGTTTACATGGCGCCGGGGTCCGGCAATGTTGAAGTCAATAAACGTGACATCGACAGCTATTTCGGCCGCAAAACAGCCAAGATGATTATCATGCAGCCTTTGGAACTGACTGACACAGTGGGCAAGTTTGATATCAAGGTGAATGTTTGCGGTGGCGGTATTTCCGGCCAGGCCGGAGCGATCAAACACGGCATAAGTAAGGCCCTGTTGGAGTATAACCCGGATTTTCGGGCAATATTGAAGAAAGCCGGGTTCATTACCCGTGACTCCCGAGTCAAAGAGAGAAAAAAGTACGGGATGCGCGGCGCCCGAGCTCGGTATCAATACTCCAAACGTTAAGTCCTATTATCTCAAATATTTTCAGTCCATTCAAGCAAACAAGGCGTCCTGCTCAGCCCTGGGCCGAAACCCGGGGCGAGGCAGGATGTTATTGTCTAGCCTGAAGCGATATGTTTTAGGTCCTCTGGAATCAGGCCATAACACCAACCCCATTTCCAGTTGCTGACTTGATGCTTCAATAAGTAAGGCTTGACCTAAGCATTCTCCGCTTAAGTTACGCCGGTGCCGCGCCTTGTCTGACAACTAACAGGCCGTGTGAGATTTTTGTCCGCCCCCCCTCTTGCCCTTCCCGCTGTCTCAACATCCATTTTTTCGCACTTCCACCCTGACAACCCGACCCGACAGAATAGGAAACTAGGCCCGTTCTCCAGGAATATCCAGATCAAAGGGCCCGGCAAATTATCAGGATAATCTCTTGGAGTTTCTTATCCGGTTGCATTCGAGATCCAGTTGTTTTATACTCCTGGCGGCCAGGTGCGGCGCTCTAGTGCGGTCCGCGTTTTAGTGGGCCGTCGGTGAACCCCGCTTGGCCAATTACATGGAAATGGGACCTCCACAACCGCAAAAGACAATGCCCGGATGTACGAATTAAGCTTACGCCTTAGGCCGGTCGGACCGTCGGTCCACGCCAGAATAGAACAAGCGGCCCCCTGAAAACAAAGCATAGTAAGGATAATCATGGGCAAACTGAACATCCCTGAATATAGTGTTCCCGTGGACCAGCTTCGGGTTGGAGTATTTGTCCGGATAGACGGTTTTTCATGGTTCAACCATCCCTTTCTTTTTAAAAGTTTCAAAATAAAAAATAATGACCAAATCCAGACTCTTAAAGAGCTGGGGGTGACCCAGGTTATTTGCATTCCGGAAAAAAGCGATGTCCTACCCACCAAAGCTGAAACAACAGCCGAAAAGCAGGCACAGCCTGCGCTCCCTAAAAAGGACCCTGCCGACATGAACTCGGCCAGTAACCGGTTGTGGCAAATCAAAAGGGAGAAGTTCGAACGACTCAAGAAAAAGCGACAGAGTATCGCCCGCTGTGAAAAAGCATACACCAAATCATTGAACCAGACCAGTCGGCTCATGAAGAGTATTGCCGGGGGCAATATTAATGATCTTCCCCAAATTGTTAGTTTTATTTCTGAGATGTCGGATTTGTTTCTCGAAGACAAAGAAAGCACCCTCCACCTGATGACCCTGTCGGCCACAGAGGAAAGGGTATATTACCATTCACTCAACGTGGCGGTCCTGTCCATGATGTTAGGGAAGGAAACCGGACTTGACCGGGAACAAATGGAAGCCTTGGGGATCGGGGCTCTGTTCCACGATATCGGCAAATCGCGGATCGAGAAAAAAATTCTGTTGAAAAAAACCCCATTAACTAAGCCGGAAATGACTTTGTTCAGGATGCACCCCAAGCTCGGTGTGGAAATATTGGCCAAAGCAAAAGAGAGCCTTCCTCGGGCTGTCTTTGAGGTAATTTATCAACATCATGAATTCTGCGACGGGAAAGGCTATCCTGCAGGATTGGGGGCAAGTCAAATCAACCATCTGGCTAAGGCCATCACCATTATCGACACTTACGACAACTACTGTAACCGGTCGGACCCCAAGGATTCCCTCACCCCTTACCAGGCCCTGTCAGTCATGTTTTCAAAACAAAAACACATGTTTGACGCCGCCCTGTTGGCCACTTTTGTTCGTTGCCTGGGCGTGTTTCCACCTGGAAGCATCGTGGCCCTCAACAACGGAGCCATTGGGATGGTTGTCTCGGTTAACCCTCAAGACGCCCTGCACCCCAGTGTCCTCGTGTATGACCCCGAAATCCCAAAAGATGAGGCCGTAATCATTGATCTC
>JADFYN010000322.1:0-424 GCA_015233055.1 Deltaproteobacteria bacterium | reverse complement strand
TCCGGGAAAGACACCAAGGTGAAATCCTAAAGCCATTGATGACGACTGCGGGTTACGAACCGGGAGATCCGGTTTTTTTTGTTCGTTCTTGCGGAGAACTACTATTTCTGATAAGAATATCTTAACTTGCTTCTCCATTGCAATCACCCTCGGTCCTTTTCATCAACCGAGTCGAGCCTGGTCCAACTCATAAGGAGGTCTTTAAGAAACCATGACTAACCCAAACGCTCCCGAATACGTTGTCTCGGTTGATCAACTCCGCGTCGGCGTCTTTATCCGGATAGAAGGTTTTTCGTGGTTTACTCACCCCTTCGTATTCAGGAGTTTTAAGCTAAAAAGCCAGGAGCAAATACAAACTATTAAGGATCTGGGAATATCTCAGGTGATCTGTATCCCGGATTCTACGTAATAAGTAATTCTGGTT
>JADFYN010000321.1:2681-3985 GCA_015233055.1 Deltaproteobacteria bacterium | reverse complement strand
GGCCGTTATTTCTTGGCGAGGTGTTCCAGCCAGGCCGTCGAAGTTTGAAACAACCAGGGGAGGCTGCCCGATAAGCTGTTCCGCCGCGAAGTTGCCGGCGTGGGCCAGTTGCAGAACAATCTTGCCTCCGGAGGCATGAACCGCCTCAGTCATCTCTTGAAGCCCCGGCACCAATTCGTCGCTGTACACGCCGATCTGCCAGGGGGTGGCATGCCCCTCCGGCCGGACATACGCGTGGCTGGTGATGATCAGGCCCACCCCACCTTCGGCCAGCGCGGTCATTGTGGAGATCAGCTTTGGGGTAACAGCTCCTTCGGCAGTCGCCTGCCCTTCCCAAGTCGCCGATCTGACAAATCTATTAGATAGATTCAGGCTACTTATGCTGCCGGACTCGAATAATGTAGTCATTTATCATTGCCTTTCAGGATATCATGCTGGAAAATCATGATTTTTGGCCTAAGCGGCTACCGGTGCCCTCGACCCCGTTGCCGGCGCTTGCTTTTTCAGGAACGAGCCACGAGCGACCAGGAACGAGCAACCAGCCGCGTAACCGGCCGTCATACCATGGCGGATGTTGGCCTTGGCCGGCCGATCACTGGAGAATGATACCGGCCGGAGCCAGGTTCTTTTCAATTTTGTCGCCCACGCTGGCGCCGCAGTGAACACACAAATATTCATACATGTCACCTTCTGGAATCACCAGCAAGAGTCGCTTGCGGACAGGTACCGCTTGCCGACACTTACCACAATACAGGGCTGAGGCTTCGAACTGTTCAAAGGCCCCCTGTGGGGCCCGATTTTGGACTGGAAGAGACTGCCCCCCAGTCCCGGCCTTCCGATACGACACCATTTTCGACTCCTCCCCGACAGATTAAGTTCTAACACAAGTCCGACCAGCCGTCCGAATCAACCAGACCAAAACGGGTGATAGGCTCTCCGGGCTGGACCGGTTGTCATTATACCTCAAACAGCCGAGACTGCCTACCCAAAATCTAAGTTTTCTCCGGTGCGGACCGAATAAATTCATGGGGCCGGGCCCGGCCGGGATGATAAGGTGCGGGCGGAATCGATAAAATAATCAAACTTTGTAGCCGGCAACACCTACCGCTAAGTTGATTTTTTTCATTTTGAGGACTTGAATTTCTTCCTTGCCTGTTTGGGGTCAAGGAGGATATATTGCGGCTTCAATATGTCGAATGGGCAACGGAACGGCTACTTTTGAATAGTGCAATCAACGATGAGGGTTCGCCAATGTTCAGTAGTAAACGCGTATTAGTCACCGGCGGAGCCGGTTTCTTAGGCTC
>JADFYN010000321.1:0-2611 GCA_015233055.1 Deltaproteobacteria bacterium | reverse complement strand
AAAAATAACATAATTCATCTAATCGGCCGGCAAAATTTTGAACTGATCCGCCATGACCTGGTCCACCCCATTTATTTAGAAGTTGATGAAGTCTATAACCTGGCTTGTCCGGCTTCACCGATCCATTATCAGTTTAATCCGATTAAGACCATCAAGACCAATGTCATGGGCGCCATCAACATGTTAGGCCTGGCCAAGAGGGTAAAAGCCAAAATCCTCCAGGCGTCCACCAGTGAGATTTACGGCGATCCTCATGTGCATCCGCAAACAGAGGATTATTGGGGAAATGTTAATACGATCGGCATCAGATCATGTTATGATGAGGGCAAACGCTGCGCAGAGACCCTGTTCTTCGATTATCATCGCCAAACCAAATTGAGAATCAAGGTGGCCAGAATTTTTAATACTTATGGTCCCAGGATGCACCCCAATGACGGCCGCGTCGTCAGCAATTTTATCTTGCAAGCTCTAACTAACAGAGATATAACTATCTATGGCGATGGGACCCAGACCCGGTCTTTTTGCTATGTGGATGACATGATCGAGGGACTGGTCAGGCTAATGAATGGTCCGGATGAGTTTGTGGGACCGGTGAATCTGGGTAACCCTTCCGAATTTTCCATTGAAGACCTGGCCCGGAAGATCATCGGCCTGACCGGATCGAAATCGGAGTTGGTTCTTAAACCGCTTCCTCAAGACGACCCCAGGCAACGCCGCCCCGACATCAGCCTGGCCAACCAAAATCTGGGATGGTCGCCCAGCGTGTCCTTAGATCGCGGTTTGGCTAAAACCATCGAGTATTTTGAGCAACTCTTGAGAGATGACCCTGGGCTGAGATGATCAAGTTGCATGTTGCACGTTGCTTGTTGCATGTTCCTGGTTGCTGGTTATTTGTCAAAAAAGCATTTTCGTGGACTGGGCAACACCATGGCAGTTTCTTCCTTAATAAACGTATCCGCGGCAGCCAACCAGCAACGTGTAACGTGTAACCAGCAACGTGTAACGTGTAACCAGCAACCCGATTGACCGACACCGAAAAGGGAATCCGCAGGATGAGATCCATTTTTTCCAGCCCTATTTTTAGACGCAAGCTGGTTCTCCTTATTGGTGATGATCTGTGCATTATCTTTGGTGAGTTGTTGGTTTTTTCTTTGTACTGGGTACTTAGAGGCAACTTTGATTATTCGATGTTGCCGAGACAATCAGTTATCATCTTGCCGACCATTTTCTTCTACTTCATCACCTTTTATATATTTGGCCTGTACACGCTGGAACACCTCACGTCCAGGGTCTATTCGCTCCTGCCCCGAATCATGTTGGCGGTGATCATCAACGCCATTCCCCCGGTGATCTATAGTTTCATATTTTCTAAGTATCTTCCCGGAATGGGCCGCATCGTCATCATCACCAAAATACCTGTAATTATTCTTTTGATCACCTCGTGGCGGCTTATTTTCAATACCGTGGTGATGAAAAACATCAAGCTGCCCAGGGTGGGTATAATCTTATCTCCCAAGTATGCCAATGAATATTTGAGAGATTTGCTTCCATACAACGGCTTCGAGATCGACCTGGCCGCGATTTGCATCTTTTCCTCAAATGACGAGACATTATGCCCCGTGCTTGAGGATGTCCCGCGCCACGTGACTCTCGTGGCCACGATTGAGGAATTAAGCACCATCCCAAACATTGACATGATCGCCATTCCGGAAGATACTCAGCAATTGAATTCGGCTGATATCGATTTGCTCATGCAACTCCGGGTGTCGGGAATGAGGCTGATGGATCTACCTTCCTTTTATCGCAAGTTAACCCTCAAGACGCCGATTTTTTTTGTGGATAATCAGTGGAAGCTGAACTTCATGGGCCTCCTTTTACCGGAACGTGATATTTTTCCAAAGGCTAAGGCCATGGTCGACCGAGTAGGCAGCCTGGTGCTCCTGGTGTTGTTTTCCCCCATACTGCTGCTCATCGCCCTGGCCATCAAATTGGAATCTCCCGGCCCGGTGTTTTTTACTCAGGACCGATTGGGATTGTTGGAAATTCCGTTTAAAATTTATAAGTTTCGGACCATGGTCGTGGACGCTGAGCGAAAATTCGGCAGCTTGTGGGTCCAGAAAGATGACCCTCGCGTAACCAGAATAGGAAAACACTTGCGCCGCCTCCGGCTAGACGAACCTCCCCAGTTGATTAACGTGCTTCTCGGCGAGATGAGCTTTATCGGACCTCGGCCGATGAAACCTGACTTCGCCCGCCGGGTAAAACAAAGAATAAATTTTTACCCCATCCGACACGTTGTCAAACCCGGGATCACCGGTTGGGCCCAGATCAACATGCCCTACGTCGGCTCTATCACCGAGGAACTGGAAAAATTTCAATATGATCTGTTTTACATTCAGTCCCAATCGGCTCTGCTGGATCTATATATAATTATTAACACCATTCATTACGTCTTGATTCCCAGGGGACAATGATCATATAATGTTGCGTTTTTCTGGCTTCCGGTTTTTTGTTTCTGGTTGAGGTTGCCGATCGTGGATAAAGATATGGACTTGAAGAAATCATTTCGTTGCGCCTGGTCACCATATGTGGTGGCGATAGCGGTCACTGC
>JADFYN010000320.1:609-3998 GCA_015233055.1 Deltaproteobacteria bacterium | reverse complement strand
CGAAGAAGAAAAGACCAAAATGGCCTTTGTGGACAGGTATCTGGTGCCGAATTTAGCTGTCTTGGACCCTGAAGTGACTTTGTCCATGCCCCCCTACCTGACTGCGTCCACCGGCATGGATGCCATGGCCCATGCGGTAGAAGCTTATTTGGGAGTCGACGCCTCTCCCTATTCCGATGCGTTGGCCTTGCAGGCGATGGTCATGATCCGGGATAGTATCGTTAAAGCCTGTCAGGACGGACAAAACATCGAGGCCCGCGGTAACATGCTGGTGGCCAGTAATTTGGCCGGGGTAGCTTTTTCCCACTCCATGGTCGGCGTCGGTCACGGCATGGCCCATTCTTGTGGCGGTCTGTGCGGCGTCCCGCACGGAGTGGCCAATCATATTTTGCTCCCATACGCCATGCGCTACAACCTTGACGCGTGCGAAGACCGGTTGGGCGTCCTGGCCCGTCTTTTTTTCATTAAGGGGACCGGCTTAACGGGGCGGGAATTGGCCGAAAAAGCCATTGATGCCGTTTTTGAATTACAGCGGGAACTGGCCGGGGTAGCCGGTATGCCCGTGCGGTTGTCTCAGGTCGGCGTCAAGGAGGAAGACCTCCCCGATATCGCCACAGCCACCTTGTCCGACGGCACCTGCATCTATAACCCCAGGGAAGTTGTCTACGAAGAAGTTTTACAATCGTTGAAAGAGGCGTTTTGACTATTACGAGTCGGCCTCAAATGTTAATATTATAAAGCAAACCGAATTATTAGCATGTCGGACTTCAACAAACCGGGGTCGGCGAAACCAGGAGGAAAAGATGGCTGTTTTTGAGAATGCTGAAGTCTTGGAAAAAATATTGGGAGGATTCTTCCGGTTGCTGTCAGACACTCCGGAAGTGGCCGACAAGCTGATCAAAGCAAAACTTGTTATCAAGTTTCACTATACCGAGCCGGACCTGACCCTGACGGTGGATTGCTCGGGAGACAAAGTCGAGATCACAGCCAATGATGAGGCCAAGAAGCCGACGGTGGAAATGTTTATGAAGGCTGAAATCGCCCACAAGTTTTGGTATGGCAAGGTCAATCTAACGGCCGCTCTGGCCCGCCGACAAATGACGGCTAAAGGGCCCATCCCCAAAATCATGGCCCTGCTTCCGGCGATTAAGCCTGCTTACGCCATGTATCCAAAATATATAGATGACAATGGATTTGAGAAATATAATATTCACAAGTAAATTATACTGCTTCTTAAACTTGGCACCGGGTTTAACCCGGATATGAGCAGTCTGGAAAGCATCTGCTTGAACGGCTAACTAATTCAGAAGAAGACGCCGTTATAATGAGACTAGTAGAACTTGTCCCCAGACGACCACTGTAGCACAGGGAGAAAACCATGAGCGACGAGCCCCGCCCCAACGATCCCAAGCAACTGTCGGATGCTGTGGATCTTGGTGGTACCCAGAAAGACGATTTTGTAATACCCGAGGTCCTTCCTCTATTGGCGGTGCGCGATGTTGTCGTATTCTCTTATATGATTCTCCCGTTGTTTGTCGGCCGGGAATCTTCCATTAGCGCCGTTGAGGACGCCCTGAGCCGGGATCGGCTTATTTTCTTGAGTAGCCAGAGAGACGCCGTTGAAGATAATCCGGCCCCTAATCAGATCTATCAGATTGGGACGGTGGCCATGATCATGAGGATGCTCAAGCTGCCAGACGGCCGGCTAAAGATCTTGGTCCAGGGACTGTCTAAAGGCCGCATCTTGAATTATGTCCAGGAGAAACCTTTTTACCGGGTCCATATAGACGTCCTTAAGGAATCCGATTTGACCGAGATTCCATTGGAAGTGGAAGCCCTGATGCGCACGGTGCGGGACCAAAGCGAAAAAATCCTGTCTATCCGCGGCATTCTGTCTCCCGATATTATGGCTATCCTCAATAGCGTTGAGGATCCGGGCCGGTTAGCCGACCTGGTGGCCTCCAATCTTCGGCTTAAGATAGAAGAAGCCCAAGGGATTCTGGAGCTGCTTGATCCCGTGGAACGGCTCCGGCGGGTCAACGATTTCCTGGGCAAAGAGCTTGAAGTATCCACAATGCAGGCCAAGATCCAATCCGAGGCCAAGGAAGAAATGAGCCGCTCCCAGCGAGAATACTTCCTCCGGGAGCAACTGCGGGCAATCAAAAAAGAATTGGGCGACATCGACGAAAAAGCCGAGGAAGTAGGCGAACTAAGGGATAAAATTGCCAAATCCAAGATGCCCCAAGAGGCCGAGAAGGAAGCCCTCAAACAGCTCAGCCGACTAGAACAGATGCACCCCGACGCGGCCGAAGCATCCATGGTCCGCACCTATCTTGACTGGCTGGTCGAGGTGCCCTGGCGCAAAGGGACGAAGGATAAGCTTGACGTCAAGCGGGCCAAGCAAATTCTCGACGAAGATCATTACGACCTGGAAAAGGTTAAAGAACGAATCTTGGAGTACTTGAGTGTCCGCAAATTAAACAAGAACATGAAGGGACCCATATTGTGCTTCGTCGGGCCGCCGGGTGTCGGGAAGACTTCCCTGGGCCGGTCGATCGCCCGCTCTCTGGGACGAAAATTCACCCGCATCTCCCTGGGCGGCGTCCGGGACGAGGCAGAGATTCGCGGCCATCGCCGGACCTACATCGGCGCCCTGCCCGGCCGGATAATCCAAGGTTTGAAACAGGTGGGGTCGAACAATCCCGTCTTCATGATGGACGAGGTTGACAAAATCGGGATGGACTTCCGGGGCGATCCGGCCGCGGCCTTACTCGAAGTCTTGGATCCGGAACAAAACGTGGCTTTTAGCGACCATTACCTGAACCTGCCCTTTGACCTATCCAAGGTCATGTTCATTACAACGGCCAACTTGATCGACCCCATCCCGTCGGCCCTAAAAGACCGGATGGAGATTATCAGCATCCCGGGATACACCGACCGGGAGAAGCTGACTATCACCACCAAGTACCTGATTCCGCGGCAGCTCAAAGAAAACGGCATTAACAACAAAATCCTAACCATTTCCAAGTCGAGTATCTTGCAGGCCATTAACGGCTATACCCGTGAGGCCGGCCTGCGTAACATCGAACGGGAAATTGCCGCCATTTGCCGGAAAGCAGCCCGAAAAGTGGCCGAAGGCGGCCAGGGACCATATGTCATAACCTCGACCAACCTCCATAAGTACCTTGGCGTTCCCAGATACTTACCGGAAGCTGAGCAGGAACATCACGAAATCGGCGTGGCCACCGGCCTGGCCTGGACTGAGGTCGGCGGTGAGGTCCTGCACATTGAAGCCACCGTGGTTCCCGGCAAAGGTAAATTGATTTTGACCGGCCACTTAGGCGACGGCATGAAGGAGTCGGCCCAGGCGGCCTTAAGCTATGCCAGAT
>JADFYN010000320.1:0-532 GCA_015233055.1 Deltaproteobacteria bacterium | reverse complement strand
GGCGCCATCCCTAAGGACGGACCTTCGGCCGGGGTGACCATGGCCACAGCCCTGATCTCGGCCCTGACCAAGACACCTTGCGATAAAGACCTGGCCATGACCGGCGAGATCACCCTGCGGGGCAAGGTTCTGCCCATCGGTGGTCTCAAAGAAAAATCCTTGGCCGCCCTGCGGGCCGGGATCAAAACAGTCCTGGTGCCTGATAAGAATAGCAAAGATTTATCAGAGATCCCGCAATATATCCGGCGGCAGATCAAATTCATCCCGGTCAACAACATGGACCAAATTCTGGACCTGGCCCTGGTTAAAGCCGAGAGAATAAAGGAAGAGCCGAACAATCCTTAAAGGAATCAGATATGAAAATTCTAGTCGTCGGAGGCGGGGGCCGGGAACATGCCCTGGTCCATGCCCTGGCCGGCACCCAAAGAATGCCCCAAATATATGCAGCCCCCGGCAATCCCGGGATGGATGGACGGGCCGAGTGCGTGCCCATCAAGGCAGATGATGTGGCCGGTTTACTCCAATTTGCCCT
>JADFYN010000031.1 GCA_015233055.1 Deltaproteobacteria bacterium | reverse complement strand
GCCATCGCCACCGGGCCGGGCTCTTTTCTCGGCAAGGAGTCGGTGGAAGCCAGAGCCGCTGATCTGGCCGGAACCCTGGTCCGGGCGATCCGGGAGAAACGACGTTACCCGGCCACAGACAGAGATCTTATCTTCCATCTCTTCATGGGGCACCTGGTCCAGCGGGAAAAGGACTTCATGAAAGACGACTATGATCACTGGCAAAAGGCGGGGCTGTTTGAAGGATTCGAACATTATATCCAACAGCAATTCACCAGGCCGGAGATGGATCCGGAGATGAGGAAGGCCTGGATCGCTGACATGATTTCAAAAGAAAAAGCCAAAATTAAAAATGAAAAGAAGCTGGATAAACCATCGGCCGCGCCCTCCGGCCCCGAGGCGGCCGCGACCTGTTTGGAATTGCTAAAAATGATGCCTTTGGGTTTCCAGAGCGACCGAGCCGGCGACCTGACGGCCATTTACCAATTTGAAATCAGCGGTTCAGAAAACTTCACCAGTCACTTAAAGATAACCGGCGGCCAGTGCCTCTATCACGATGGACCCGCCCCGGCCCCGGATGTGATCATAAAATCTCCCGCCGATGTCTGGCTGGCTATCTCCCGGGGGGAATTGGACGGCCAGGCCGCCTTCATGTCCGGCAAGTACAAAGTTGAAGGGAACATTGGATTGTTGCTCAAACTCAAAAGCATGTTTGACTCTTGATTTAACATTTAAATTAAGCTATTCTTTGAGCGGCCGCGCACAAGCATAACAATGAGATGCCTTAGGCCGCAACCAAAAAACGATGACTACCACCTTGTCATTCCGAACGAATGTGAGGAATCTTAAGATTTCTCGCTTCGCTCGAAATGACAAAAGGGAGCCGCGAAGATTTAAAAGGATATCCGGCATATTAAAAGGCTTCACGGTCTCCCTGCGGATAGGCTTCTTCTTAACAGGCTATAATTTAATATCGGACTACCAGGCATGAAGAACATATCAATTTGCTTAACTTTGTTGCTGTTCGTCGTCGGATTGCCGGCCTTTGGTCAGGCCCAGAGCGACCTGGACAAGGAACAACAGGCCCGAGAGCACCTCTTTCAAGCTAAAAAAATGATGGATTTCGGTAAGTACTTTGAATCTCTGGAGCGATGTCAAACGGCCTGGGAACTTTCCCCGGAGACCAAAACCCAGGGTGAAGCTCTTCTGGCCCAGGCGGCGCTTATGTCCATCTTCCTGGATGCACCCGAGGCGGCCCTGGGCGTCTACCATGAGATCATGGCCAAATATCCCCAATCAGCGGAGACCGCATTATTTAGGGAGGGACTTTTGCTCCTGGAGTTAGGCCGGACCGCCGAGGCTGAAGCCGGACTCCTCTCTTACAAAAAAAAATATCCCGCGGGCGAATTCCTGCCCCAGACTGAGACCTTGCTGGGCGAGATCAAGAAGATGCCCTCTCGGGCCGCCGGTTCACCTGGGGAGGGGCCCCTACCGCCCGTGGCTCCACTGGGGAGCAGCCCCCAGGTGCGGGTGTGTCTCTGCCTGACCGACGGTGAGGCGACCATCAGGGGAACTCAAGCCACCCCGATTCAAGCCTCCGACCTCGAATCTAAAGATAGTTTCAAGATCAAGGCGGCGGGTGACCAACTCTTTGTCAACGGCCTCCCCTCGAAACAAAAAAAGGTTACGTTTCAAAGTGACAGCCCGCTGGGCATCAACTGCGGCATCAAACGGAAACAGGTCCGGGGCAGACTCGTGGCCGGCCTGGAAGACGGCAAGCTTCTCATCGTCAACTTAGTCGATCTGGAAGAGTATCTGTTCTCGGCGGTTACTTCAGATGCAAATTCGTCCTGGCCGCTGGATACCCTCAAGGCCCAGGCGATCATAGCTCGGACCTATGCTCTGTACCAACAACTCCATCGGCAGGACTTGACTTATGATCTGGTGGATGACGAGGGCGAGCAGATCTATTCCGGGACATCCCGGGAACATCCCAAGGGGCGACAGGCGGTCAGAGAGACTAAAGGGGCGATCATCTCTTATCAAGGGCGCCCGATCCTGGCCGTCCGGAACTCTAACAGTGGAGGATATACGGCAGACTCGGGTGAAATTTTTGGCCTGCCCAAACCCTACCTGGTGGCCCAGCCGGATCCCGAGAGTCTCAATGGAAAAATGGCGCGGTGGCAGAGAAAAATAACCCCGACCCAGATAGAAGCCGCCCTGGCCGCCAAAGGACTTAAGATAACCGGGCTAAAAGATATTAATCCAGCCGTCAAAGGATCCTGCGGCCGAGTGATTAAAATGAGTCTGGTCTCGGCTAACGGAACGGCGACCTACCGGACCAGGACCGTCCTCAGCAGCCCCCTGAACTTTCCGGAAATCCTAATAGACATTGAGCATCGAAATAATCAATTCATTTTCAGCGGCCGCGGCCTGGGGCATGGTGTCGGCTACTCCCAATGGGGTGGAGCCACCCTGGGCGCCACTATGAACTATGAAGCCATCCTAAAATTCTACTATCCCGGCACGACCCTGACGAAAATGTGGTAATGCGGCCGGCCAGTCTCATCACCCCCCTCCTCCGCCTATCCCTCTGCCCTTCAGACGTATAAGATAATTTGCTTAAATCACAGAATTATCATCAATGTCGCCCGGTTCCGATACACGGCTGTAATTCAATTCAAAAAAGGATAAGAAATTTGTTGACATCTATAACGCAATGCGTCATAATGTGTCCAGGTTTGCGATGCACCATTAATTCATCGTAAGCCAACACCAATCTTACATTATTCTTTAGGAGGTAATTACCCATGAATACTACAGACGTTTCCGTTGAAATCATCGCTTCCGCAGAATCCCCTTATTTCGTTATTCGGACGGTCAGGAAAGCGGCCGAAACCTGCACTGCAACAGTAAAGGATTGCCACGAAAAATACCTGCAAAAAAGGCTTGATTCCGGCAAAGACTTCATTGAGGCCAGAGTCAAGAAGATAACCGGCCTGGCTGACAAGACAGTGGAAACGATTCAGGGCGTCAAGAAAGACGCCGTTGATGCGGCTGAAAAGGCTATCGAATCGGGTAAGGATTTCTTTAAGAAGCTTCCCTGTTATCAAAAGCTGGAAGATAAAGTCAAAAGCGGCCTGGGAAACATCTCTCACCTGATCAACTTACCCAATAAACAAGACATCGACCGGCTGAATGCCGCGGTTGAAGTCCTCAACAGCAAAGTGGATGCACTTAACAAAAAACATGTCGGATAGCCCAGATCAAAAGGTCTGATTGATCCTCCGGCGGACAGGCCGGATTTCACCTTAAAACCATGGCCAAAATATAACCTAATTCTCCTGAAACCTGTTTCAGGGTCGATTATCAAGTGAGGAAGCTATGCGCCAGATACGAAAATATCCCAACCGAAAAATGTACGATACTTCTGAAAAGAAGTACGTTACCTTAGATCAGGTGGCCGAGCTGATCAGGGCCGGCGAAGAAGTCAGAATAGTAGACAGCAAGACCGGTGATGACCTGACATCGGCGACTGTTTCCCAGATACTGGCCCGCGAAAAAAATACGAATCATGAAGAAGTTCCGCCGGGCCTGCTGATTGGCCTACTTCAAAAAGGTCGGGGCGCCGTTAGTGAATACACAAAGAAGTACTTTTCCCTGTGGCAGGGTGCGGTGACCATGGCCGAAGACGAGATCGATAAGGTAGTCGGTCGGTTGGTCAAAGACAAAGAGATATCCGAGTCGGAAGGTAAGACCTTGAAGGAAGACATTCTTGACCAGGCGGCGGGATTAAAGAAATGGATTGGAGACAAGATCGACCAACGGATAAGTGAAGTCTTCGGCAAAATGAACCTGGCCAGTCGAGATCAGATAACAGAACTCACGAAAAAGATCGAAGCATTGACGGCATTAGTCGAAGAATTGGAAAAACCGCGGGCCGGGTCAGCCAAAGACTCCGGCCTCCAGACGGTACATCCGGATTCACACCTGGATTCAGACGAGTTGGATGATCAGACAGATGGTCTCCCGAAACGCCGGACAGCTCAGATTTAAGGTTGGGCCATCTCGATATCACCTTTCGGCCCTCTGTGGCACCCCCCACTTGATTGCCTCAAATTGCGCAACCGGCCATGGTTGAGCACCTTTCACCAAACGGTAACCGGATGCAGAGAACCAACCGTCTCTGTGTCCGGTCCGACCAGCGGTTCAATTATTCCAGCAAAAGCGTTTTTTTGATGTAATCCGGAATTGGGCAAAAAGAATCGGCGCAGAGACACCGGACTTGGATTGTTTCCGTCCTGGTGACCCCGCGCCGAATGTGATAAACATGGGAAATGGGGCAGCGGTTAGATATTGCCGGCCATAATCAAACCAAAGACCATGGCAAACAAGGCAAAGCTTTCAACAATACCAACTGCGGCAAAGCACTTTCCAAAGATTTCAGGCTTTTTGGAAGAAGCGAGAATACCCGTGGCGGCAACTTTACCTTGGAAAATAGCGGAGACCATAATACCCAAACCGCAGAACAGACCGATTCCAAACAGAGCCAAGCCGGCTTCGGCTTTGACTTTGCCTAAAAGAACGAACATTAAAACGACACCGTAAATCGTCTGGGAAGACGGAGCAGCGGAAATACCGATAAACTTTCCGTGACCTTCTTCAACCTTAGCCATAACCCCGTGAGAGGCAGCCCCGGCAATACTACAACCAATAGAGCTTCCAATAGCAGGAAGACCAACTGCACATGCACAACCAGCAAATCCAAGTAGAGACCAAATATCCATGCCTTTTTCTCCTATCCTTTTCTTTAATTTCTAGTCTTAATTTGTCGGAAGGGTTTAAACGGTAACCCGTCTCCTCCAAAGCTCCACCGATACCATTCGAGAAAATTTAACCTGAGTCCATGAATGACGCCACCCATGATACCTAACAACAGGTTAACCGCGTGTCCAGCCAGCAGGATCAATGCTGCAAAAACATATCCTGCATATGGCACGCTTTTCGCGATGTCTGCGGCCAGCATGTTGAAGGTCTGGGACATGTACACCGTGGCAATGCCCAGGGCGAAAAGCCGCAGATAGGACAGTACGTCCGAAAAAACCTGCACGACGCCCAACATGCCGTTAAGTCCCCCCAGTATCCTAAACAACACCTGTTTGCTGTTAGAAGAGAACAGGAAGACGATAAAGAACCCGGCCATCAGTCCATAACGGGCCGACTCTACATCCACGCCATGCTTCATTTTGTTGTAAGTGACAAAGAATCCCGTCCAGATAACTATCACCCAACCCAGGCTCGCCAAGTCACGGGTATTCTTGAACTTAATGAGCATGGACAGAGAAATGTGTGTCATCCCGATCAGGATAGACAGGACCATGGCTTGATTCTGCCCCTCTTTGCTGTTCATATCTACTAAAAGTAGCTTCTGCAAGGGGTTGTCAGGGGCAAGCGCAACGCCGAAATAACTGACGGTCATCATGCCATAAGCAATAGTTGTGAAACAAAGTATATAGGTTAACCGGAAGAACCGGACGGCAAAGGGAGATTTGCTATTTACTTTCTTTTGCAACCAGAACGTAATTGCCAGCATTGTCAACCCGTAGCCCGCATCGCCGATAATCATACCGAAGAATATGGAAAAACAATACAACACGAGAGGGCTGGGATCGAAGTCCTGATAGCTCGGGAAAGAATAAACCTTGACTAAATCTTCCCCGGAATCGAATACCGCCGGGTTCTTCAGCAGAACCGGAACAGTTTCGTGAACCTGCGGTTCTTCACTATAGTAATGGACCGTGAAGGTTGTCCCGACCTTGGCCATCAGCTCTGCCTCCGGCAACGGAGACCAGACCTTAAGGATAAAGAGTCGATCGGACAATTCGAGTTGTGTGTTCATTAAGGCGCGACTATATTCGAGTGAGTTAGTCAGCATCGCTTCGGCATCGATCAGCGTATCCAGGTGCTTAGCCAGGGAGATATAGTCTTGTTCGATCTGTTTTATGTCTGCTTCCTTGGTCTCTATCTCCTGGGTCAGTTCGGAAAGGCCGCGTTGAGGAAGCTTCTCCTCAGGCATTTCCAACTGGATGGGTAACGTTGATGCAGTGACGAAGCAAATTTCACCCCTGTGCTCGGCAACGACACGATAATAAATGTCTTTTAAGGGCAAGGAGCTAAATGCTTTTTGGGAAATCCGGAAAAACTGAACATGCAGGCCCTTATCGCGTAGAATATTCAAATCGTCGACATTAAAGTCGCCCCAAGGCGTTAAGACGGCGAGGTCCTTTTTCAGGGCCACAACCTCCGTCTGGAGCCGACTCTCTTTTTGACCAAAATTCTCACGATCAGTAACTATCGCCTTGTAATTAAGCTTTTTTTCAGTTTTTTCCGCCGTCCCTTTTTTGCTCAGGAACACGCGCGCCTCAGTTACTCGAGCCAATTCTTTGGCCAGGTCCGCCGGTTCAACGGGTTCAGGAGGATTGATCAGGTGGGTTACCCCAATCTCCTGAAGCCGCTTAATAAAGCGGTCCTTTTCCTTCTCGATCCCCACAAAAGTAACTTTTTTCATGGGAACGATCATTTATATTACCTCCTGATCCTGAATGTTGCCCTTGGTTAATTTGGCCCGGCCAACGGCAGCGGTTTCTTCGTCACCCAAGAATATCTTGATTTTTCTAATATTCTCTTTTAATTCCGGGATCAGCTTTTTCTCGAAGAGGTTGCACCGTTGGGTTGTGGTCCTGAGTTCTTCCCGAATCAGAGACTCCTTTTTCAACAAGACGCGCAGTTCTTCTCGAGTGGAAACGAGTTGTTTCAGCGCATCCGTGGCTGGATCAAGCCAGCTAGGGGTGGCGAAAAGGGAATAAGGAAAATCTTTGAAAATTACTTCCTTGAACTCAGGAACTTCTACACCGGCAATATTGTCCGAATCCGTCCGGACCTCTTGGATCTGGATGTAATCATTGATGTCCACCAAGAAATCCGACAGATAGCGGGACCAGGGCCGAATTGAGGCCGCTACCTCAGCCAACATCCGGCGCTTTTCCTCAATGACAGGCTCCATTTGGCGGATGACGAGCTGCAACTGCATTTTCTTTAGTTGCAAAATGGGCAAAAACTTTTCGTACTTCGCCCGAGCGTCACGTTGCGCCTTGAGAGCTGTCTTATTGTACTTGAGTTTCTCAGCCATGGATTCTTAGCCCTCTAGGCAGCTTTCTGGATTTTCGCTTTATCAGACCAGTACTTCTTGGTCAGGTTTTCTTTCAACCCGGTCTGGACCGGATCAAAATGCCGTCCAAGAATGTCCCAGCACTTATCTAGGGCCTCTTCGATGGGGATATTCACGTTAAGGTCCATCAATTCCCGTTCGCAGTCACCACCGTAAGCCAACAAGGTTTCGTCCCACTTGGACAGCTTAAACCCCATGGCGATCTTGTTTCGAGATTCACGACAATCGGAGTACAACCGAATCATGGTGTTCATGATATCGTTGTGGTCTTCCCGAGTAGTCTTGGACACAACATTCTGTTTCAACCGGCTCAACGACCCGAAAGGATCAATGGCGCCATGGTGTAAATAGAACTGACCCTCGGTGATGTACCCGGTATTGTCTGGAACGGGGTGGGTTACGTCATCGCCGGGCATGGTGGTCACGGCCAGAATCGTGATGTCGCCCAATCCTTCCATATCCACAGCCTTTTCATACCGTGACGCAAGCTGGGAATAGAGATCGCCGGGGTAACCACGGTTACTGGGGATCTGCTCCATCGAAATGGAGATTTCTTTTAAGGAATCAGCAAAGTTGGTCATGTCCGTCAGCAGGACCAGGACACGCTTTCCGGATTCAGCAAAGCGTTCCGCCACGGCCAGAGCCATGTCGGGGACCAGCAAGCATTCCACCACGGGGTCGGAGGCCAGGTGCATGAACATGATAACCCGGTTCATAACGCCGCTCTCTTCAAATACCCGCTTAAAAAAGGTGAAGTCGTCAAACTTAAGTCCCATGCCGCCAAGAATGATGATGTCAGCTTCAGCCTGCATCCCAACCCGGGCCAACAAAGGGTTGTATGGTTCGCCAGGGATGGAGAAGATGGGTAGCTTTTGGCTAACCACCAGCGAGTTGAAGACATCGATCATGGGGATATTGGTTCGAATCATGCTCTTGGGGATGATCCGGTTGGCCGGGTTGAAAGACGGACCGCCTATCTCGATCTCTTCTTCCACCGGGTCCGGGCCACCGTCGATGGGAACACCACTACCGTTGAAGATCCGGCCCAGCATCGAGGGCCCATACTTAACCTGCATCGGGTGTCCCAGGAAGCCGACTTTGTCGTCGGTGGAGAGACCCTTGGTTCCGCCGAAGACCTGTAGGGCAACCAGATCGCCCGATACCCGGATGACCTGGCCCAAGGTGGATTTCCCCGGGGATTGGATCAACGCCAGCTCTCCAAGACCGATGCCTGTAGCATGCAACGTGGCTATATTACCGGTGATTTCTTTGATCTTGGTGATTATCTCTCTCACGGTTTAGCTCTCCAGAAATTGATTAATCTGTTGTTCGTAACCCTTGAACTCTTCACTGTCCCACACCGAATAGTTCCAGTTCCGGAAAAGTGAGGTCAACCGGAAGAAAAGATTCCGGGCTTCGTCTTTATCTTTAGGCACGATTTCTTTTCTTATGATGCTGCGGATCGTCCGGAAAACGTAGACCTGCCGTTCCATGGTGTTGTAGGCGTCGACTGCGTCAAAAGCGTTTTGTTGGAGATAAACGGCATCCAAGAATTCTGACTTAAGGAACAGGATAAAGTCACTCATCGATGTTCCTTCTTCGCCCACGACGTCCATTCTCTTCCTGACTTCACTACCGTTGAAGATGGTCTTCTGGGCATCTTTGATCATTTGAATCCACTCGGGGTCGATCTTATCTAAGGTCTCTCTCATCTGATCGGGATACTTAGACCAGGAGGTCAACGGATCGATGGCCGGGAACCGCCGGGCGTTGGATCGAGCCCAGGTCAGACCCAAAAAGGCGCCGACCACGGCCAGGGTACCCTGGGTGACCGGTTCTTCAAAGTTACCACCTGCAGGTGAGACCGTCCCGATAACACTGACTGAGCCGGTGCGGCCGTCTTTTAACCGAACCAGGCCGGCCCTCTCATAGAACTCAGCGATACGGGATTGGAGATAAGCCGGGAAGGCTTCTTCACCGGGTATTTCTTCCAACCGACCGCTCATTTCACGCAGAGCCTGGGCCCAACGGGAAGTGGAGTCAGCCAGAATCAGGACATGGAGACCCATCATGCGGTAGTATTCGCCCAAGGTGATGGCGGTGTAAATAGACGCCTCACGAGCGGCCACCGGCATGGAAGAAGTATTACATATAATGATGGTCCGTTCCATCAAGGTCTTGCCTGTGTAGGGATCGACGAGATGGGGGAACTCACGAAGAGTCTCAACCACTTCACCGGCCCGCTCACCACACGCGGCGACGATGATGATGTCGACGTCGGCGTAACGGGAGATGATCTGCTGCAATACCGTCTTACCGGATCCAAAGGGGCCGGGGATACAAGACGTCCCGCCCTTGGCCACAGGATAGAAGGTATCGATAATCCGACACCCGGTGACCAGCGGATCTACAGGAAGCAACCGTTCGTCGTATTTCTTCAGGGGTATCTTGATCGGCCATTCCTGGACCATATTCAGATCGAAGGTCTTACCTTGACTATTTTCGACCGTGGCGATGGTCTGGGCGACCGTGTATGAACCAGGGTTAGCCATCCAGGTGATCTTGGCTTGACCGATGAAGTTAAAAGGAACAAATATCTGGTGGGTAAAGATACCCTCTGGAACGCTCCCCAGCAGGCTGCCGGCTTCAACGGCCTCACCAACTTTGGCGATAGGAGTGAAATCCCAGGGAGTGGCCCGATCCAGAGCGTCCAGGTAAACACCACGTTTTAAGAATAGGCCGGTTTTTTCAGCTAGCTGCGGCAGCGGATTTTGGAGTCCGTCGTAGATTTGCTTGAGCAGCCCTGGTCCTAATTCAACCACCAGAAGATCGCCGGTGTATTCAACCACGTCACCGACTTTAATGCCCCGGGTGTCTTCAAAGACCTGCATGTAGCATTGATCACCGCGGACCCGAATGACCTCAGCTTTGACCCTTTGGTCTCCGGTGACCACATACGCCACCTCATTTTGACGAACATTCGTCTCGAATGAGGCGGTGATCATGTTTCCGTAACCTGCAACAACTCTTCCCTTGACAAAAGACATATTAGAATCCCTCCAATTGCTGGACGATGTCCATCCCTCGTTCCTCGCTTAAGGCAAGGTTTCTTTCCAGGAGTTGGAGCTTCAGGGCGTAGGCCAAGATGACGTCAAAGTCAAAATCGATCGTCTCGGTCTTTTCGTCGAGGTAATCCCAGATAATCCGGTCAACCGATTCTTCCAGTTGAGCCGGATCCTTGACTGTCAGAAGACGATCAATCCAGGGATAGTCCTTGCCTAGGCCAAAGTCTTCGGCGCCGCTCTTAGAAAGGCTATCCACCACATCCCCCTCCCCGACCAAAAAGTCGGCTGGAGAGAGCCCTTTTTTCCGAGCCCGGACAGCGGCCAGGATGTTGCGAAGCTCTCTTTCGAACTGGAAGTAGGCCAGCAAAAAGGCGTTGTCCGTCTGTGACGTGACGTAGTCATAATACGTCTCATACAGCCGGTCAAGATTCTTGGGGGTGGCCCCTTCTGAAGCACATGCCTCAAAGAAGTCCGCAAAGAATTCTTCCACATCTTTGGGCGACTTAATCTGGTCTTTCCAAAACTCCCGGTCATATAAGGTGTTTTCGATTGGTGTGTCTCTCCCGGTCAGTAACTTCTTGATAAGAGAGATGTCCCGGGATAAGAATACTAGTTCCAACTGGCGCCTGTCTTTTTCTGTGAAATTGTTCATTTCGGACAGTAACTCGGCCAGACGCAACTTTAGTTTTTTGTCTTCCCGGCTCAATTCGGGAAGATATGAAACCAGAAAGTAGTATTTCATTTCTGCGCCACTTCCCTGATGTTTATGTTCTTAAAGAATTCCCGGAATCTAGGTGATAGATACCGCAGGAACATCCCCAGAAAGGCGTCATCAGTAAAGTCAAGTTTGACGGTTCCGTCGATCTTGCCGATCATAAAGCCAAATTCCACCCCGTCACTCTGGAGGTTTAGACCAATATGTCCGCCATCTTCCTTATCAGCATGGGATCTGATCAGTTCCATGGCGAAATCGACAAGCTTCTCCTGCTGTTCTTTGGAGACCAGTAACTCAACTTCACTGCGATCCGGGTGCTTCACGTACTCATGGATGCAGGTGGTCAGAAGAACCTGAAGAAACTCCGTATTGTCTAAAACGTCGTCGAGTTTTTGTTTGAGGGGCAGGGTAATGAGATTTGTTTCAATGACTTTTTTGAGGTTGGTGACAAATTGGGAGGCGGCGATTTCCATGGAGGATTGCAGTTGCTTCAAACGCTTATCGGCATCTGCTTTAGCCTCGGAAACGATGTCTTCCGCTTCTGATTTGGCCTGGGCAAGAATTTGGTCAGCATTTTTCTTGGCCTCCTCAATAATCTGGCGGGAGGCCTCCTCCCCGCTCTCCACCCCTTGTTTCTTTAAAGTTTCAATTAGTTCCTTTAACTTGGTGTCCGTCATATCACTTATCCTCGTTCATCTAGCATGGAATCAAAAAAAGGTTACGGCCTGAACTGTTTACTGGTATCCATATACTTCCAGCCATGGCCGGACCTTGTCCTAAGATTCTGCGTTCAACCTGTTTTTTTGATCTGGGTGATTGGTCATCAAAAAGTCATAATTGCTTTTTTTTGAATCCGCTGAAGGTGTTAAGTCAGCCTACCTCCGCGTGGTTTCGCACCTTACCCTAAAGAAGAAAAGAAAGCAAGGGTTTTTGGATTTTTTTTTCGGATTAACCGGAAAATTCTCCGGCTGACCAATAAAGCGTTTAAAAACAGTGTGCTATCTGCCAAATTCGGCCACCTAAATGGTCGATTCGGCTATGCTTGAGAAAAAGTTCACATAAACCGGCCTGCCCAGCCCCGCCTGATTGACGTCGGACCGCCCCTGAGCTGATCCCGGGACAGGGGTACTGCACCCCAAAAGGGAGTCTTTCAGCGGCGATTTGAAACCGTGCCCGCCGACCCACAGGAGCCCGGGTCAAGCCATTAAAAAAATCAGTTGACTTGAAAATGCGATTCCTCAAACTCCGGTTTGCCGGCGTAGCGACTGAAAAACAAACCGGGGACCTGATCAATTTGCTCAAATATTTCCTTCGGGGCCATGATCCCGGCCCGATGCAGAGCCTTGACGATAGCCCCAGGCGGGGGCGGACACCCCTTCACTTCAATCACTTCATTGATCTCAGGGTGACCCCGATTAGCCCGGACCATACACTTTCCCAGCAGGATGGTCTTTTTTTTACCGGGAGATGGTTTCATCCGTTTTCCAGTCAGGACTTCCACATCGTCAAAGGGAGTTCCGGCCCAGGCCTGGGCAATGGCCGCCAGGACCACCCCGTTGAGACCGGAGCAGTACGTGCACAAAGAAAGATCATACTTTGGATAAGCCAGACCTTGAATACCCATCTTGGCCAGAGACCGGGGTAAGGAGCCGCTTTCGTCGTAAGGAAAATCGAATTCGTGCCGGGCGGCCACAGATTCCAGCGCCTCCCCGACCACCGTCACATCAGACAGATCAAGAGTCCGCTGCCGGGCATGGGCGGCGTGGACCAGATGGGGCACTTGACCTGGTTCATAACCCAAGATCATTGCTCCCACCTTGTCCACCGAAAGGATATCCGAAGACGCGGCCAGGATATTGCTTCTGCGGATCCGTCCATCAAAGCTGGGGCCCCGTTCGTTGGTATAAATACCGTCAAGCAGGGTGAAAATCGGAGGCATGGGGTCGGCCAGTTTGGAAATCATGTAGTTTAGATCAAAAACCGGGTCAGCGGCATGGCACCTTTTCCGGGAATCGATATCGATGGTTCCTTTGAGGTTTTTGATTCCAAGGCTGACCACGGTTTGGGCATGCGTTTTGAGCACGGGAAGATCCACCACGAAGTCGCTATGCAAGATATCGGCATTAAAATTCAGCGTTACCCCGTCGCCCAAATTTACCGTTTCGAAGGGACGGGTGAACACATTAATATGCTTGACTCCATAACGAATCCGGAGCGTTTCGTAGCCGAGGCTGGTAAAGGCATGGGCAATAGTCTCATTATCTCCGGGAGTCAAGGTCACCGTTCCTTCACCGATGGTGATGTCGTTGATCCCCCGTTCTTTGAGCACTATGACCAGGTCTTCCACCACTCGGGAGGTCGTGATCACACCCCATTTGGGGAAAGAAACAGCCCGGGTCCAAAAGACGATATTGGGTTTGATAAAAACTCTGGAACCGGGCCGCAACGCGTCAAGACCACGGGACAAGTCGACCGCCCGCCGAACAGATTCCAACGGTTTTTCGTATCTGACGATGGCGACGACCGGTTTGTCCATCTCCCCTACCCTTAGGCAACCCTACAGAAGCTGCCCGGATCCTTCCCTGGCCGTAGGATCAGCCGGATCTCAGGCCGACCAACCCATGCCTCTTATGGTCTAACCATTTATAGAGACTTTATTTGCCCTTCGCTTCCGGGACCAGAATTTCTACTTTAGCCGTAGTCCTGACTTTATCAAGGTATTGCTTAAGGTCTTTCTGGGCCTTCTCCTGTTTTAAGTATTCAGTCAGTTTAGGTTTGACCTCGTCAAAAGAAACCTTAGTTTCATTTTGTTTTTCAGTGAGTTTAATCAGATGGTAGCCAAAGTTGGTCTCCACGATTCCGCTCATTTCGCCTGGTTTCAAGGCAAAAGCGGCGTCCTCAAAAGGTTTGACCATCTGGCCCCGTCCAAACACGCCGAGGTCTCCGCCCTGAGCAGCACTGGGGCATTGAGAATTTTCTTTGGCCAGGGCGGCAAAGTCACCACCAGCCTTAATTTTCTTCTCTATCTCTTCAAGCTTCTTGCGGGCTTCAGCCTTTTTCTTGGCGTCATCTCCCGGTTCGGATTTGATCAGAATATGGCTGGCCTTGACCTGCTCCGGTTTCTTAAAGTAGTCCGGGTGGGCGTCGTAATAGGCCCGCATCTCTTTTTCATCGACCTTGGCCTTTTCTAGAAACTCTTTATCAATATATTGTTTGATACACATCTCCCGTTTCATCTGAGTTTTGAATCCCTCTTCGGTCATGCCCATCTTGAGCAATGTATTTTTGTATTCCGCTTCATTTGGAAATCGTTCCTTAATACTCTTAATCTGACCTTCAACAGCAGCCTCATCAGCTTTGATACCTTTTTTTTGGCATTCTTGATAAAGTAACTCACGATTTATCAAGTTATCCATAACCTCTTTCCGCAACTCATTAAGTTCCTTCTCAGCCGGTGGTTTTCCCATTTTAAAAAATTGTTGCTGGGCTCGGCCTAATTCTTTTTCGTAATCATCTCTTGAGATTACCGTGCCATTGACCACCGCCGCTTTGGCGTCGGCCACTTTCTTTTCGCCGACAGAGGCTGCCGGGGCCGCTTTGGGGTCAGCCGCTTTCGACTTCACTTCCGGGCTCTTCAATTCTTCCGCCGTCGCAATCAGAGGCATGGACAGAAAACCCAAGACTGCCACCACAACCAATAACCACCTTAAAATATCTTCCTGCATTAAAAACTCCTTTCGAGGTTAAATGAAAACTCCCAGCCGAACTTATCTGACTTGAAGTAATTACTCAGCATGTGATTCTTGCCTGGTTATAATTGACGTTTCCGAGGGCATCTGTTACCGGCGGCAATCTACCGGTTACTCGCAGAAGGCAACCAGCAAACATGCCGGATCTAAGAAGGACAAATATGGGCGTTCAGGTATATATTTCAGTTCGATGCTGAATGCCGACATCTAAAAAAAAAGCAAACTGCCGCGGACACAGAGAAAAAGAGAGGGCACAGAAATATTAATGGGATGTTGAAACCACCTTAAATACCTCTGTATCCTCTGCAAAACCTCCGCATCCTCTGCGGTTCGCTTTTATATGAGTTTTCAATTGTCGATAACCATATTGCCGGAATTTTTCTCCTCATCTCCTCCCATCGACCTAGGACCTTAGATCGACCATGTGACTATCGAAGAGCCCCAAGTCAGGCCGGCGCCAAAGGCAACTAACAGTGCTCGATCGTCTTTTTTGAGCAACCCTTGCCGGTTGGCTTCGTCCAAAGCAATCGGAATCGAGGCCGAAGAGGTATTCCCATATTTGTGAACGTTCGTAAACACTTTTTCCATCGGAAAATTCAGGTTGCCGGCCATGGCTTGAACGATTCGAAGATTAGCCTGATGGGGAACAACCAAGGCAATATCTTCGCTAGTCAATGAATTATGTTCCAAAGCCTCGGTGGCAATCGAGGACAGGCAGCCAATGGCCCTTTTAAAAAGCCGGTTTCCTTCCATGCGCAAGTGGAATGGTTTTATATCGACATCTTGTAATACTTCCGGGAGATATTCATGGCCATACTGAGCATACAGAAGATCCCATAGGCTTCCGTCGGCCCTCAAATGAGTGGATAAGATGCCACGTCCATCAGAACTTGCGGTAACCACAACCGCTCCTGCGCCGTCACCTAATAAAACACAAGTCCCTCTATCCTGCCAGTCGACTATCGTTGAAAGACGTTCTACTCCCAGAACCAACGCCGTCTTACAAGATCCTGCGCGGATGGCATCGTTAACAATAGACAAGGCATAGAGGAAGCCGGAACACCCGGCAGAAACGTCAAATGCGGCGATGCGATCAGCATTTAGGGTTTTTTGGAGCATGCAAGCAGTGGACGGGAATTGTCGATCAGGTGTCACTGTGCCCACCACGATCATATCTAGTTGATTCGGCCCCATGCCGGCCATGTCTAAAGCCTTTAGTGCCGCTTGGGTGGCCAAATCGGTTGACGTCTCCTCCCGGTGCTTTGACGCGATACGCCGTTCTTTGATCCCGGTTCGTCTGGTGATCCATTCATCCGTCGTGTCCACGATGGTTTCCAACTCTTTATTGGACAGGACCATCTGAGGTAGGGACGAACCGGTCCCCACAATGCTTGCTTGAAGGGGCTTTCCAGCCATCTTACTTCCTTTGATAAAGAGAATTAGTAATGGTCTCCTGAAGAGCTACGAATATAAGTAAAAGATTAGCAGGTGTCAATAATAATCAACCTTCTCGTGGAGTGCGAAGCTTGAAAAGGCATTAAACCACCTGTCGGGACCACCTGGTTATCGTGCTAAAATGTATAGAGTATGGCCCTATTTTAATCCACCTTCCGCCAAAATGCGATTTTTTGCCGGTTGAGGCATCCTCGGTTGAGTTAAGACCCCTAAAGCCATCTATCATGTAGTCAGGCGGCGGTAAATTTCCGGTAGGCGGCGAGGCAGACTGGATGGATCATCAACAACAATATACCGGCCCGGACCATATACCCTGGGGAGATAATCTAGGCCGTCTTTATCTAAAGTTACACAAACTGTTTTGATCCCATGATTTCTTGCCTCAACCAGGGCCATTCGAGTATCTTCCCGGCCATAGTCGGATTCATAATTGTAGTCCTCGGGATGGCCGTCGGTGAGCAAAAAGAGAACTTTCGCCTTGGCGGAAAAAGCCTTTAGTTTGGTGCTGGCGTGACGAATGGCCGCACCGTCCCGGTTTTGCCCGCCTGAACCTAATCCGGCCAGCCGACCGGCCACCCGGCCGAAAGATTCTTCGAATTCTTTGATGACATTCACCCGGACCTCTTCCCGGCCATTTCCGGAAAACGCCAGTATCAAATATGGGTCCCCCAACACTTCCAGGGCCCAGGACATGACAATCAAGGACGCCCGGGCCACCTCAAAGATAGTTGTCGCACTTCCAGCCGATATGGGACGTGAAGTGGATTCGCTGATATCCAGAAGAAATCCGGCACAGACGTCACGGCGGTTCGCCTGCCACCGGTTATAGACCTTCAGCTCTGGATTCAATCCCGCAGCCATCGACGAAAAAACATCAACAGTTGCATCCAGGTCTACTTCTGAGCCATCCAGGCAATATTTCATCCGGCCGGTGTCTGAAGCCGTAGAAGCTGAAAAGTTCTCTTTACCGCGGCGATAATGTTTCCATAACAAGCTATAATTTCATAAATTTTTGTGCTGTCAGCTTCGGTTGCCGGTCCCTCGAAGACCGCACACCAACCCTTCTTATAATCTCCAATCTTCGTATCCCACTCATCATACCAAAAAAGTTTACGGTTTTGATCCAGGTTGGGATTGGGGTCAGGACTGACCGCGGCGAAGGCCGGTTGCAAACTCTTGAACCGGTCAATTCCGGCATGGCTCCAAAATGGTCTGGACGATGACGATAATGCCCGATTCCAGTCAAACTCCGTCGTGTCCTCAAGCGCGGCCGATCCCGAATTTGATCCTATTTGATCAGAGGATGCCTGAAACGAACAAAAATCACCGGGCCGGCCACCGGAATCGGCAACCAACTCGTACAGGTCGGCCGTCAAAATAGCGGCGTCCTCAACGGAAAATTCCACCCGTATTTCTATTGCCTGGATTCGATCATTCAGAACCGCGACCAACGCCCCCAGGCGACCAGGTAAGGAGTTGGACAACCGACCCTGCATCAAGGATTTTCTTAATTCAGCCAAAACTGCATCCACCGGCCAATTTAAATCCGATCGGCCCATTGCTTTGATCAGGCGACTATAAACTTTCGTCTGGTCATTCTTCAATCCGGGAAAACTATTCCTCAACTCAGCCATGGTTCGGCCAAACTCCACCAGTTCAAAAAGCCTCTTGGCCAGCCAGGGGTGGGGGAAAGCGTTAAAGAATCTCTCCTTGGGATCCAGAGTCAAGACATCGCTAATGACAATGTTGCGGGACCTCAGAGCCCTGGTTATAGAGTTTAAGTCCAGGCCGGCCCGACTCCACCTGGCCCGATTAGCCCATTCAGCGGCTTTAACCCTAAAAAACCGGATATTACCTCGTTCAGAACGGTATAGTCGGGCCACCCGAGGAAGGGTTATGGAGATGCCCTGATCATAGTCTTCAATCCGCTCAGGGCCACCAGTGGTTAATTCCGTATGACAACCGGCATGAACTTGAGCGTACAAAGTGAGGTAATCTTTTACTCGGCCCAAGGGCAAACCACCGCGCACCTTGTCCAGGGTTTCCTTGGCTCTGGCTGATACCAGACTAAAATAATAGATACCGTGCCCGGGGCCTGCGGCGGCCTCCAGGAGACCGAGCTTAAACCACCGGCGCCACCGAACCGGCCCCAACTCGTGGAGTAAGTCGGGACCGTTTTCCAAAAAATAAACCACCGCATTCGGACAAAGGCCGATTAATTGCACTGCGGCATTCAATATCCTGGAGCCTTCGTTTTTCCCCCGCCAGCCCCGGTCGGGTCCGCCAAGCAATGATAGGGCCCTGGTTATATCGAAAAAACCGGTTTCAGAAGCGGCATCGAGGAACCTGGACAGGACCGCGGTGAGCCCCAGGTCTATTAAAGGACGAAAAAACGCGATTGAGTTTCGGATAAATAGCCGGCCATCATCTATAGATATAAGTGCGGCCATGATGGCTGTCCGAGACCAGGAACGAATCAAGGTTCCCTTATCCCCGGCCGCCGACAAACTGGTTACCCAGCGCAAGTAGTCAACACTCAAACCGACATTCACATAGGCCAATCGGCGGGCAAACTTTAACGTCAGTCTGACGATTTTAAGGTCATGGAAGCGACACGCCGCGTCCACAGCAGTCTGCAGAAATTCCTTTGGATCCACGATATCGCCGCCCAGTCGGACCAGTCGGCGGATCTGCCGGGCGATCTCCAAAGGAAAACGGACCAAGCCGTCAGCCTGGTCCTGGGTATAAAACAAATCTTCTATCCTGCCGGACTTATCGTCTCGACCGGACTTATTTTGTTTGGGTATCATTATGATATCAGCCAAACGGCTCAAGTCTTAGCATAGTCGTCGAACTCAGGTTAAGATTGAGTAGCAAGAGACGGCGCAATGGCCGGATCAGGAACGTTTCCGCACAACCAGCACAGAGCAAGGGGCCCGGCGAACCACCTTTTCAGCCGTGCTGCCAAAAAAGACGTAAGCCAGTCCGGTCAGGCCATGGGAGCCCATCACCAGGACATCTATATCTTTTTCTTTCACTAAATTAATGATTTCCGTGGCTGGATGTCCACTTAATATGTGGATTTCATAGAATATTTCGTCTTCTCCAAACCGGCTCAAATATATCTCGCCGATCTTTTCCTCTGACATCCGCATGATTTCCTCGGCCGCCACGAGATTCGATTTGTCCTCGATAAATTCTTTTAAGACGAGAGAAGGGGCCACGATTGGCGGAATGACGTGAATCAGGTGGAGACTGGCTTCGAATTTCTTGGCCAGTTCAGCGGCAGAGGCAAAAGCATAATCCGAGCCATCAGAAAAATCTGTACAAAATCCGATATGCTTAAATATTTTCATGGATGCACCTCGCAATATATTGAACTCATTTTTAAAACGTTCGGCAGTCGGCTTCCGGGGCTCAGTAAAGATAATGACAATAGCGAGTTAGCCTTTTTAGCCAACCAGTCTCTGATAGGACGAGAATCTACGAACATATTGACTTTAATAACGTGTTCATCGAGTTGGTCATAGCGAATGTAATAAGCGGGATCAAGTTTATAAAACACTGGTCGGTAGCGCTTGGATGTGGCGGGTCTGGCGGTGTGATCTAGATGTATTGTCCGTTCGAGGACATCCACCAGCGACTTTTGAGAGGCTTCAGGCTATCCTGGTGCTTGATCAGCAAGTTATTAAGACGAGTGGCCGAAGGTCGGATTCACCGTGCGTAATCGGCAGGATAGGATTATGAATGTCGGGGCTGGACGACCGAAGAAAACTCCACCCTGCATGAACGGACCGGGCGAAAATGGGTCCCAGGTCTTCCTGATGGCCAAGAACATCATATAGAGGTAATATAACAACCCGGGAGGGATATCCCTCCCGGGAGTATCATATACACATTTTTAGCAGATAGGCCTATTCGACGGTGGTGATTTCGGCCCGACGATTCTTTTTCCGACCATCTTTGGTGCTGTTGCTAAAGGCCGGCCTGGACAACCCAAACCACTTGACTTCGATACGTTTCCCTGCAATACCTTCGTTCTTGACCATGTATTTATACACGGCATAGGCTCTTCTCTTGGACAGGCCCATA
>JADFYN010000319.1:2246-4002 GCA_015233055.1 Deltaproteobacteria bacterium | reverse complement strand
TCTCCCATCCCTCCCTCACCACCACTTCCCTGCCTCCCATGCCCATTTTCATTCATAAAAATTTCGTCATTATTAGGGGCCTGATGACGCCCATCCATTCCTCCCCCATGGACCAGCGTCTGTTGGACAATCTCCACAGCGACTGGCGTCGGGCCCGATCCGCCGGCATGGCCATGATCCCCACGACCACCGGAGCGGCCACGGCCGTAGGACTGGTCCTCCCGGAGTTGAAAGGCAAATTGGACGGCCTGTCCATCCGTGTGCCCACTCCCAACGTGTCCTTAGTCGATCTGGTCGTCGACGTGACCAAAGACGTGACCATTGAAGATGTCAACAACGCCGTGCGCACCGCGGCTGAAGGGCCTTTAAAGGGCATAATTCATTATAACACTGCCCCGCTGGTTTCATCCGACTTCAACACCACCACCTACTCCTGCGTCTTTGATGCCCCGTTGACCTCCGTTATGGAAAATCGGATGGTCAAGGTGCTGGCCTGGTACGATAATGAATTCGGTTACTCCAGCCGGATGGTTGATCTGATTGAATACGTTGGAAAGAGGCTGAGCTAATGCGTTACATAGACGAACTGGACTTTGCCGGAAAAAGGGCGTTTATCCGAACCGACTTTAACGTCCCCTTAGATGACAAACGAAACATCACCGACGACACCAGGATCCGGTCCGTTCTGCCGACTATTCGCTATGCCATGGACAAGGGAGCCAAGGTCATTCTCGCCTCTCACTTGGGTCGGCCTAAGGGAAAACGGGATGATAAATATAGTCTGGCTCCAGTGGCCAAGCGGCTGTCGGAACTGCTTCAAAGGAATATCCCCTTGGCCCCGGATTGCATCGGGGCGGAGGTGGAAGCCATGGTCGCAGCGATGGCCCCGGGCGGAGTTATCTTATTGGAGAACCTCCGTTTTCATCCTGAAGAGGAACCGAATTCCGCGGAGTTTGCTCAAAAACTGGCCAGGTTATGTGATGTCTACATTAACGATGCCTTTGCCGTATCCCACCGGGCCAATGCCTCTGTCGGCGCCATCACCGACTTTGTGAAGGAATGCGCGGCCGGATTCCTGCTCAAAGAAGAACTAACCTACTTCCACAAGGCCATGGAAGCCCCGGCCCGGCCGTTGGTAGCCATTGTCGGCGGTGCGAAGGTATCCGGCAAGCTTAACGCCATAGAAAACATCTTGGAAAAGGCAGATAAAATGATTGTTGGCGGGGCCATGGCCAATACCTTTTTAAAAGCCAACAATATCTCCGTGGGTACTTCCTTGGTTGAGGACGACCTGGTCGAAACCGCCAAGAATATCATGGCCAAGGCCGCGGCCAAAGGGGTCAAATTCTATCTTCCGGTCGATTGCGTGGTCGCTGAAAAATTAGACGCCCAGGCTGTTATTAAAATTACCACCGTCCAGGAGGTCCCGGCCGGCTGGATGATTTTAGACATCGGCCCGGCCAGCACGGCTGTCTTTGGCGAGGCTTTGTATGACGCCAAAACCATCGTCTGGAATGGACCCATGGGCGCTTTTGAAACAGATGCCTTCAGTCGCGGGACCATGGCCATGGTCTCCCAGGTGGCCAATGCCCATGCCCTGAGTATTGTCGGCGGCGGTGATACGGACATGGCCGTCCATAAAGCCGGGGAAGCGTCTAAGATATCCTTTATTTCCACCGGCGGTGGGGCATTCTTAGAGCTCCTGGAAGGGCGGGAACTGCCCGGAGTGGCCGCATTAAAAAAATGTGGGGAGGAG
>JADFYN010000319.1:0-2127 GCA_015233055.1 Deltaproteobacteria bacterium | reverse complement strand
TCCTGGTGGCGCCGCCCTTTACGGCTCTTTCCGCCGCAGCCGGGGCAATCCAGGGATCGAATATTCTCTTGGCCAGCCAAAACCTCCACCAAGAGCCGTCCGGTGCCTATACCGGCGAGGTGTCCGGGCAGATGATCCGCGATACTGGGGCCACCCATGTGATCATCGGCCATTCTGAGCGGCGGCAGTACTTTGGTGATACTGATGGGCTGGTCAATTTGAAGACCAAGGCGGCTCTGGCAGCCGGATTAGTCCCGATCTTCTGCCTGGGTGAGACGTTGGAAGAACGTGAAGCCGGCCGGACCTTCGAGGTGCTGGCCAGGCAATTAGAGGGCGGGCTCAAGGAGTTTTCCACTGCGGAGGCAGCCAAAATCATCATTGCCTATGAGCCGGTCTGGGCCATTGGGACAGGCAAAACAGCGACCAATGACCAGGCCCAAGAAGTACACTATTTCCTGCGAGATCTTTTAGGCAAAATTTTTGAAAAAAGACTTGCATCCGAAACCAGAATATTATATGGTGGCTCGGTTAAGCCAGACAACGCGGCCGACTTGTTGGCCTGCCCGGACGTAGACGGGGCACTGGTTGGTGGAGCCAGCCTCAAAGCGGATTCATTCATCGGTATCATCCACTTTGATCGCTGAGCCGCTTCAACAAACCTGTCTCTTTGCAACCAGACTTAATATCTCCGGTCAGGAACCAATGCCGACGGTCATGACACAACCCCGACCATGGGGTAACAAAATACGAGATACGAGGTTACCACAAAACTAGATGACTGTATTTTTATCTATAATTCACGTTATTGTGTGCCTGGGCATCATTTTTACCGTCCTCTTGCAAAGCGGTAAGGGCACAGAAATAGGGGCGGCTTTTGGGGGCTCCAGCCAGACAGTGTTTGGCAGCAGCGGCGCCACCCCCTTCCTGGGAAAGGTCACCGCCTGGGTGGCGATCGTCTTCATGATCACTTCCATGAGCCTGGCTCTGATAGCCACCAAACACTCGGCTACCTCTGTCATGAGCAAATACCAGGATGCCAAAGGACCTGCGCCCGCCAAAGAAGACGCTAAAGGCAAAGCGGAGCCGGGCTTGCCGGTTAAGGTTGATAGCGCTCAGGTGCCCATGGCTCCGGGAGCAGCTTCCACTTCGCCTATGAAGTCGGGAGCGGCGGAAGCGACGGCGAAAAAGGCCGAGCCCAAAGGGGCGGTTCCAAATCCGGCTTCTCCAATGGCCCCGGCTAAAAATCCGGCCGCAGCACCATCCGGGCCCGGCGACGCAAAGAAGCAATAACGGCAGATAACCATATGCAGCTTGAAGACAGGGACAGATGAGCAGCCTCAGCAACCAGACCCTGTTTGATTCAATAGTTATACCAACAAAGTGCCGAAGTGGTGGAAATGGTAGACACACCATCTTGAGGGGGTGGCGGGCCAAACCCGTGCGGGTTCAAATCCCGCCTTCGGCACCAGACAAACAACTAAATTTGGCATAATAACAGGGAGTTAGCCTCGCAGCTAATTCCCTGTTTCTGCTTCAGTGTAAATTTAGTGTAAATGTTTATCCGGATCCTACGGCAGGGTAATTGCCACGTTTGGCCTCACTGACGTTTGATAAACTCTTTGCATGAATGAGTTACCATCATCTCTTTGGTAATTCTTGATGTACGAGTAGTACTTCTCGAGAATCATCTGAAGAGATACGTGGCCCATCATTTGTTGAACCCACCCTGGCAATTCACCGGCATCCAGCATCAGGGTGGCAAAGGTATGCCGTGTTTGATAGAGTGATCTTCTAGCCAGCCCTGCCTTCTGCAGTGTTGGTCTCCAGACATGTAGATTAACAGAGTTGGGGAGAAGAGGACGACCATTATAGTTAAGAAATACGTAATCAGACTTATCCGCCATTAACTTCTGTTGGTCCCTCAAAGCTTCAACTACAGGGGGCATCATCTTAATGTCCCTAGCTGATTTTTTAGTTTTTGGAGAACCATCTTCTCCGTTAACGCGGGTCTTGGTGATTCTGATAAGGCCTCGCTCAAAATCGACATGCTTCCAATCTAGAGCAGCCATCTCACCAAAACGCATCCCGGTAAAGAACGCCACCACAAAAAAATTCTTGTATAGAGGA
>JADFYN010000318.1 GCA_015233055.1 Deltaproteobacteria bacterium | reverse complement strand
CGATGTCCTGAACATGACCGCCCTGATTTGCGGCAATCGGTTCGGCCGTGGAATCGTTCGGCCGGGTGGGGTGGGATTCGACGTTGATCCCGCCATGGTTGATGAATTGCTCAAGAGACTTGATTCGACGGAGAAGGATCTGGCCGTGGCCGTAAACCTGCTCTGGGGAACCTCTTCCGTCATGGCCCGCTTTGAGGGAACCGGCGCGATCAGCCGGGAAACGGGCCGGGAGATCGGTCTGGTCGGGCCGGCCGCCAGGGCTTGCGGGATCGACAGGGACGTGCGCCGGGATATGCCGCTGGGCATCTTCCAATTCGCCCAGATTCCGGTGTCCACCTGGGACTCGGGGGACGTTATGGCTCGAGCCCATGTCCGGTGGATGGAAATCCAAAGATCGATAGCTTTCATCCGGGAGCATATCGTTAACCTGCCGGTTGAAAAGGTAAGATCAGCATTGAGTCATTTGGCCCCAAACCGTGTGACGATCTCCCTCGTTGAGGGGTGGCGCGGTGAAATCTGCCATGTGGCCCTGACTGATGCCCAGGGAAGGTTCAGTCGGTACAAGGTCGTCGATCCTTCGTTCCACAACTGGTTCGGATTGGCCTACACGCTCAGGGGCCAGGAGATATCCGATTTTCCTCTTTGCAATAAGAGTTTTAACCTGTCGTACTGTGGTCACGATCTATGATCCGAGGTCCATTCGTTGGTTGCGAAGACCACATGGCCACAAGGGAAAGGCTCAGACGCCAATGTTAGATATTCTTTTAGCCCGCCTACAACAAAAGTATCGAACGATGAAATTCCCGGACGGTCCGCCTCCCGATTTGCCCGATCGTTTCCTGGGACGCCCGGTCATCGTCAGTAACTACTGCCCGGTAGGGTGTGACCAATGCCTGGAGGTTTGTCCGACTCAGGCCCTCTATCGGGAAAAGAATCTCCGGCTGGACCTGGGCCGGTGCCTGTTCTGCGCCGAGTGTGTTTCCGTCTGTGCGCCTGGAAATATCCGGTTCACCCGGGATTACCGTTTGGCCGCGAGCCGGCGTGAAGATTTACTGATAGAGGCCCATTCGAAGCATGTCGCCGCATCGGTCCACGGCCTGGCCGGATATCTTTTTCGGAGGTCGCTCAAGCTGCGTCAAGTGAGCGCGGGAGGATGCAACGCCTGTGAGGCCGACATAAATGTACTCGGCACCGTCGGATGGGATGTGGGCCGCTTCGGGATTCAGTTCGTGGCCTCGCCCCGACATGCCGACGGTCTGGTCATTACGGGGCCGGTGCCCGAGAATATGCGGGTGGGGCTAATGAAAACCTACGAAGCCGTGCCGGCACCCAAGTTGGTTATTGCGGTGGGGTCGTGTGCTATCTCCGGAGGTCCTTATGCCGGGCATGCCGAGGTTCATAATGGAGCCGACAGCCTGTTGCCGGTCGACCTGTATATCCCCGGCTGTCCACCGCATCCGCTGACCATTCTTGACGGCTTGTTGAGGTTCATTGGGCGGATCGATGGACTGCAGACGGAGAGTGAGAGCAACCCCTGACCATCCTTCATATCTGCTGTGCCGATTTCTCGCCGATTTCTCACGGTTGGTAATGATCAGGGCAAAGGGGGAACGAAAATGGGACATTTGCATATTCCGGGGGATGAGCATCAATGGAACAGGAAACGCAATAGATGACAACTATCCAGAGAAACAATCAACTAAAAATCGATTCGCGGCTTTCTTCACACGGATGCCTTTTTATTCTCTTCGAAAACCAGAACTCTGTCGTAGATTGAAGTCTGATCTTTCATTCTTCCCGCTCGCATTTTTTCTGGCAGGCTCAAGGCTGCTAAGAGGTTAATGGTCGAAAGAAAAGTGAGGTAGAACGCCGGCGCAGAAACTGTATGATAGTATTTGACGAGCCAGGTGGCCACAAGCGGAGCGGTACCACCAAAGATACACAATGAGATATTATAAGAAAGAGCGATTGCGCTATAGCGAACGCGTGGAGGAAACATGTCAACCAGGGCCGCCGGAATCGGCCCAAGGAAAATGCCCATCAACACCGTGAAGCAAATCTGAGCGACAAGGACGGGGAAAAATCCACCTTGGTCGACTAACATGAAGAGCGGCCAAGATAACAGCGTCATCCCTGCAGAACTCCACACAAGGAGAGTTTTTCGCCCCAACCTGTCGGAGAGTCGGCCGGTTATGGGAATCAAGATAATTAAGAACATCAATGAGAATGTGTTGAGCGCCATAGCGTACGGAACGTGCGGGTGGACAAAGCGGCTCAAAAGCGTAGGCCACCAAATAAAAAGGAGGTAGAATCCGCCACCTACGAGAACGACCAGGATCGAGGCATGGAAGATGCGCTCCGGCACCAGACGTACTGCTTCTGCAATGGGATTACCGCCTATAGTACCCTTGACTTTCATTTTTTCAAAAATGGGCGTTTCCGTAAGTTCATTGCGCATCCAGATGCCGGCGAGACCGATGATTATTCCCGAAAGAAATGGCAAACGCCAACCCCAGTCCGCCATAGCCTGAGGTCCCAGAACGGCGTTGAGACCAACGGCGCTTAGCGCACCCAGCATCATTCCGCCATAGCAACTCGAAAATGTCCAACTACTGTAATAACCACGTTGTTCGACCGGCGCTGTTTCGGCTACAAAAGCTATTGATCCGATCAGTTCTCCGCCCACAGAGAGCCCTTGCGCCATGCGCAGCAGAATGAGGATGACAGGTGCTATCGATCCTATGTCGGCATGGGTAGGTAAAAGACCGATAAGAAATGTGGGCACGGCCATCATCATCACCGAAAGCTGGAGCGCTTTCCGGCGGCCGAATTGGTCACCGATGTAGCCGAAAATTATTCCCCCAACCGGCCGGGCGAGGTAGGCCGCCGCAAAAACGCTGAACGCACTAAGGAGCGAATCCAGAGGGTCGTCAGAGGGAAAGAACTTCTCCCCAATTACGGGGGCCAAAAAGCCAAAAATCGCAAAGTCGTACCATTCAAGAACATTGCCGACAATGCCGCCGAACATATTTTTTTTCAGAGACTCAGTTTGCTTGCTGAGCGTCAGTTTATTTATCCGCGCGACCTTGGCTTTGCGGTTAAACATAATTTTTATAAGCAGCCCCGTTACTTCTTTGGCGGCTGCGGTGTCTGCTTTGACCTCTTTAGATTTTTCGACATGGCCCATGGGAGTATCCGAGCGAAAAAAGGTAATAAGCCTCATGGAAAGATTGGGTGATCCCAAAACCACCTTTTATGGCACAGAATGCAGCGACAATGAGATTAAGGCAAATGGACAACACAATGGTTTCTCGTGTCAGCCAACTGATCAAGTCTGGGTAGACTACCTAAATGGGTACATATAGTCAACAGACAAATGCTTCAATGTCAGGATCGCTATTGTCGGCTTGGGTCAACTGGGCAGGATTGATTTAATAAACTGACGGCGAGCTGCTTCAAGCCCCTATCTGACTAAAAGGCTTTAAAAATTTCATTCTGTGGATGAGGTGACCCTCCTTTTTTCTAATGGGTAGCACCGGGGGCTCTGGACTCGGAAGCGTCAGGGCGGTTCGCTGGAGGATGATTTGATTCCCCTGACCCAGGAACTAGTGGAGTGATTCCAAATTAACATATCAATAAATCAAGCCACCGATATCGAATCTAACCCGGCTTTCCAACGGAATACAACCGGGTCGGTATTCAGGTCATCAAGGTGTTGTTCGATCCTTTTCTTTAGTTCCTCCTTCGAGTTGACCCGTATTTCTCTGAGGAGTGTTTTGGCAAGTTTCCCGAAAAAAGATTCAATTAGATTCAACTATGAACCATGCTTGGGGGTGAAAACAAAGTCAAACCTATTAGGCACAGAGGATAAATAGGCCCGTGTCTCTTTGAAACGAGATCAATCGGCCGGCTTCCCCTCAAGCAGAGATTGGAAGAGGAGACAGTGGCCTGTTGTCTTCTTACTCTTTCAAAAGACGTGCCAATGGTCTGTTTTACTATAACTAATTGTAAT
>JADFYN010000317.1:3598-4025 GCA_015233055.1 Deltaproteobacteria bacterium | reverse complement strand
ATCATCGAACTGGTTAATGGGACGCAACAATCTTCCGTGCAGTTAAGTGATCTCATGTCATTCCCCGTGTTCACCGTGGCGCCGGATACCCCCATCAGCCAGGTGGCGGCTTTGGTAATGGAAAAGGGCTGTACCGGCCTTCCCGTAGTAGAAAATGATAAAGTCTTGGGGGTTGTTTCACGCCGCGACCTGACCCGGGTGAATAGGTTCTCCAAACCCACTACCCCGGTGAAAGCCTTTATGTCCTCCAAAGTAATTCAAATCAGCCCCCGCGCCGGAGTCAATGAAGCTGCCCGGTTGATGGTCAAACACGACATCGGACGACTGCCCATCATCGAAGACGAACGCCTTATCGGGATCATTACGCGGTCCGACGTGATGCGTTACCTCTATGACTTGATCCCGGACTAACGAGTTGCGAGTTACG
>JADFYN010000317.1:0-3498 GCA_015233055.1 Deltaproteobacteria bacterium | reverse complement strand
CTGGGAAATACGGTAGGTTCCGTGTCACCAGGATGGTCAGGAGGTCGGCCAACCCCCAAAGTCAGTTCCTTTGAATGGGATATCCGGCTACGGCTGAAGTAGGGAATTGCCGGCGGTTTTATGTGACCATTAATGGTGTTTTATATAGTCTCTGCCCCTACCCAGGGCGTTGCCCTGGGCTAACCTAGATCGCCCCGTTGGGGCTTTAGAGGAGCTATCATTAACGGAAAGCTTTTCCCTTAAATTAATGACATTGACCCGCAACATGCAACCAGTAACCAGAAATGGAACAACATGATTTATGGTATTGGCGTTGATTTGGTTAAAATCTCTAGAATTGATCAGTCCCTGGCCCGGTGGGGGGACAGATTTTTGCAAAAGGTTTTTACTCCCGCTGAAACCGAGATTTGTGCCCGGCGGCCACGGCCGGCGTCGTGTTTGGCCCTGCGATTTGCGGCCAAGGAAGCCTTTTCCAAGGCAGTGGGGTTGGGCATGCGGAACGGCGTTTACTGGACAGATATTGAGGTGGTCCATAACTCCCTGGGACGTCCTTCTTTGGTGTTATACCGGAAGGCCAGGGAGATCATCGAACAACATGGCATAACCAATGTATTCGTAACCCTGACCGATGAAGCGGATATGGGAGTGGCTGTAGTTATCCTGGAGGTGTAAGATGTTGTTGGCAAGTGCCGCGCAGATGCAGCAATTGGATAAGATCACCATCGAAGAAGTGGGTATCCCGGGAGTGGTCTTGATGGAGAACGCCGGGAAAGGATGTACCGATCTGATTCTAAAATATTTTCCCGCCCAGGTTTCTTCTGGAACGGCCATCGTGGCCGGGAAGGGGAACAACGGTGGTGACGGCTTTGTCATTGCCCGGTGGCTGCATCATCAGGGTTTTCGCGTCTGCATCTATCTTTTGGCTGACCCGGCGAGTCTTAAGGGAGACGCGGCCATCAATTTCGAGATTGTCCGGCGGCTCAATCTGCCCCTGGTCATTATCACCGATGAGACGGAATTGGACCGGCAAGCGGCTTCCATAAAAGGGGCCGGACTGATCGTGGACGCCATTCTGGGCACTGGTTTGACCTCAGAAGTCGGGGGGCTGTTCGGCCAGGCGATTGATCTGATCAATGCCGGTCATGAGGCGGGTGCGACCGTGGTGGCGGTGGATATCCCCTCCGGTTTAAATGCCGATAATGGCCGGATCATGGGCCGCTGCGTCAATGCCGATCTGACCGTGACCTTTGGCCTGGCCAAGTTGGGTCAAATTGTCTTTCCGGGATTCAGCCATGTCGGCCGCCTGGAAGTAGTAGATATCTCCATTCCCTCCGCGGTGGTGGCGGCTCAGAAGCTAGACTGTCGTCTCATTACCACCAAAATCGCCGCCGGAATCATGAAACGAAAGGCTCTGGACAGCCATAAGGGCCGGTATGGCCATCTTTTGGTCCTGGCTGGGTCACCGGGCAAAACCGGGGCCGCCGCGATGACCGCCCAGTCGGCTCTTCGGGCCGGGGCCGGATTGGTTACCCTGGGCATTCCGGCCGGCCTGAGTCCGGCCATGGAAACCAAGCTGACCGAAGTCATGACCGAGGCTTTGCCCCAGACGGATCAAGGGACCTTTGCCCCGGATGCACTTCAGCCCATTCTGACTCTCCTGGGTAACAAGGGGGCCCTGGCCGTGGGACCGGGTATCTCCATCCATCCCGATACAGCCGGTTTGATTTTGGAGTTGTTACCGGAGGTGACCGTCCCGATGGTCATCGATGCCGATGGCCTGAACATTCTGAATGGTCACTTAGACGTCCTCAAAAACCTTAAGGCCAAGGCGGTGCTGACGCCCCACCCGGGGGAAATGGCCCGGATGTTGGGCCTGACGGTACATGATGTCCAGTATAACCGGATTGAGCTGGCCAGGCGTTTTGCCTTGGAGTACGGCGTGGTCCTGGTCTTAAAAGGGGCCCGCACGGTGGTGGCGGATCCGGACGTAGGGATCTACATTAACTCTACAGGTGGGCCGGCCTTGTCGGCCGGAGGAACGGGGGATGTCCTGACGGGTATCTTAGGTGGACTCCTGGCCCAGGGATATGCGCCGATTAAGGCCGCGGTGGCGGCTACCTGGGTTCATGGACGGGCGGCGGACATGCTGGCCAAGGACCGGGGCGATACCGGGCTTTTGGCTACCGAAATCTCCGACCAGGTGCCGTTGGTGTTCAAGGGCCTGGGCGAAAAGACGGCCTGATCCGGCGGGGTGATTTTGTCTGTGGATAAACAAGAATTGGTTCTGGAATTATTTGATCCCGAGGCTACCTTAAACCTGGGCCGGCGTTTAGGTGAGATGTTGACGGCCGGGGATGTGGTCGCCTTGATCGGCGATTTGGGGAGCGGCAAGACATTCCTGACCGGCGGTCTGGCCCGGGGGTTGGGGGTGCCGGAAGACTATTACGTTACCAGTCCGACCTTTACCATCATCAATGAGTATCCGGGGCGGCTGACCTTGTACCATGTCGACCTCTACCGCCTGGAGCACGGTCTGGGCGACATGGATGCCGAGGTGGAGGAGGCGGTGTACGGTAAGGGCGTCGCGGTCATCGAATGGGCCGAACGCTGGCTGGAGCATCTGCCCGAGCACTGCATCGAAATCCATCTGAGCCAGACCGGCCCCTTAAGCCGGAGATGCCGGATTGTTGGTGCGGCGTCGCGGTTGGCTGATCTGGGAATGGAAGGTTAGATACTCCCGGCCGCATCAAGTTCGTCAAAAACCTCTTTAGTCGCCAAGAGAGCATTCAATGCCGCCGGAAAACCGGCATAAACGGCAACCTGGATCATGATCTCGACAATTTCCCGCCGGGTACAGCCCACTTTGAGGGCGGCTCGGACGTGTGATTGCAGTTGGGGTTTGGCCGTACCCAGGGCGGTTAAGGCGGCGACGGTCGTGATTTCCCTAGACTTTAGATCTAATCCCGGTCTACTGTAGATATCTCCAAAGGGAAATTCTATGATCATGTCGGCAAAATCCGGAGCGATATCCTTGAGCGCCTCTATGACTCTTTCACCCATCGTTCCGTCGATTTCAGCCAGTTTGGCCCAACCTCTTTGATATCTTTCCGATTTCATAATCATCCTTTTATTTGCTTGATCAGGCCGCGTGGTCGTGTTGTTGGCTAAATTGGTCACTCTAACCACGTCGCCTAAGGCTACAAATCCACACGACCCAGGCCGGCCTTATGATTTGTCTAAGAACAGCCAGACGCTGCCGCCTCGGTATCCGGTCAACGTCTCGGCCGCCCGTTGCAACACTTTTTGATTTCTTGTCTGGCGGTATTCCTTGACCAGTTTGGCCACTTCATGGTCTTCCAACTCTGGAGGAATGTCCAGTTCACTCCCATACTGGTGTTCCAGGACAACATCCTTAAGTTGATACCATTGAGACCGGGTGAGCTGCAGTCGGGCCAAAACCGCCTCAAAATCATATGAGCCGGATTTGTTTTGCCCAGC
>JADFYN010000316.1:3647-4028 GCA_015233055.1 Deltaproteobacteria bacterium | reverse complement strand
AAAGGGATTCCCTTCGACCCAGGAAAATTAGCTCAATGTCCGCAGCCCTCGATGGATGCTGATTGCTTTCCTCCCGGATTGGGATTATCACGTATCCAGTCGGCCGTGGACCACATGGAGTTTGTCCACCTCGGCCGGGCCGGGAAGGAACTTCGCCTGGTTAAGCGTAGACAGCCCGTCCCCGGTGATTACCCGGCGGCTCCTGGGACAGCGGGTCCCGATTCAGGCCAGGCCGACGATACCCTTCCGATGCCACCCCAGCCATACGTCGTGAGAGCCCTCAGACCTGAGGAAGCCGCGCAAATATCCAGGCTGGCCTGGCGGACTTATGGCCTGACACATGCAGATTTTGTTTATCAACCCGAACGGCTCGCCGACATG
>JADFYN010000316.1:0-3577 GCA_015233055.1 Deltaproteobacteria bacterium | reverse complement strand
ACTCCCCGGCCGTGGTTCTGTTCGGCTTGGGCTTTGTTCATCCCCAATACCGCCGCTCCGGCGTGTTTCGGGCCATCAATCAAAAAACTATGGCCGAGGCCGGCCGAATGGGCTTCCTGGGCGCCTACCTGTACGCCACCGCGGGGCATCCCTATTCCCAGAAAGTTGCTTTGGACTTCGGTTTCACTCCCTGCTGCATCATGCTGGGGGCTCGAGCCGCGGACACGGATTTCAAGGGCTTGATTGCACCACTTAATCAACGGGAGAGCGGAATAACCCATTATTTGGCCTTTCAGCCTCAGCCACGGTGTATCTCGATGCCTTCCCGTCATGCGGCCATGATCAGGCGCATCTACGGCTGGATCGGGCTCCCGGTTGAGGCCAAATCCGAAGAGCCGATGTCCTGTCCTCTGCCCGAGACGTTCTTGAAGACATCTTATGACAAGGCTTTTAATATAATTATCATACAAGTGATGTCGATCTGCGCCGAAGCCGAAATCCATCTTCGTTCGGCCATCAGGAAAGCTCTACAAAAAAAAGTGGACATAATTTATGTTCTATTGAATCTGGAAGATGCGGACTTAAACGACACGGTGGACTTCCTGGAATCACAGGGATTCTTTCTTGCCGGGATACAACCGTATGGCCTCATGAACAAAGACGCCCTGGTCATGCAATATCTCAACCTGGAAAACTTCAACTGGGATAAAATCAAGGTCGCCTCTCCCGTGGGTCAAGAGCTTTTCGATTATATCAAAGATGAAAAAAAACGTCTGCACGGGGAATAAATTGTCCGCCACGTCGATACCCAGAACTGGTCCCAGATGACCGACTCCTGTAACCTGCCTTTTAGCCATGCCGAGATATTGCGGGATATACTCACCACCGGACCATTCGTGGACGTGGCCCTGCCGACCGCGCCCCATCAAACCTTTACTTACCTGGTTCCCGAACACCTTAAAGATGCTGTGCAAGTCGGCCAACGGGTGCTGGTCCCCTTCCGAAGCCGCCGGGAGATCGGCTATGTGGCCACCTTCGCCACGGCCACCGGTCTGACCGGAGTCAAAGAAGTAGCCACCCTGGTGGATGAGGACCCACTTTTTGACGTCACCTCCGCGGCGTTGTTTCTCTGGATGGCCAATTATTATCACTATCCCATCGCCAAAGTGATCACCGCCTGTCTTCCGCCGGGATTGGACGCACACAGTTATCAGGCCGTCAGGCTGACTGAAACCGGCAAAATGGCCCTGCAGACATTACAGCTTGATCCAACCCACCGGTCTATTCTCGAAGATCTGAACGCATCCCGGAGCCTGCCTATCGACAAATGCCTGGCCGCGGCCAAGACCAAATCCAGGTACGATATTATTTATCGACTGCGGGATCAGGGCCTGGTGGCCGTCGAAACCGAGTTCAAATCGGATCGGGTCAAAATTAGTTATGATCTGGAAATTTGTTTGATTGACGACTCGGGTCAGGCTCCTGGGATTGAGCCCCATCCGGTCAACGAGAGTAATCCAATTACCGAAACGTTGACCCGCCCTCCCGAGGATATGAAACACCCGGCCCAAATGTCACGCAAGGAGCAGGCTGTTTTCGATCTGATCCGGGCCTCGGGTCGAATAATGATGTCTGAACTCAAGAAACGGTCCAGGACGCCTGAAGAGGCAATACGATCCCTGGAAGCCAGGCACCTGGTCTCCACCAGGCAGATTGAAATCTACCGGAATCCTCTGGGGGAGAATATCTCTCTGTCGCCGCCCCCGACGACCCTGTCCCCACACCAGCGTCAAGCCATTGCCGCGGTTAAAGCAGCTCTCAATGAGCGCTGTTTCGCTCCATTCTTGCTGCACGGGGTGACCGGAAGCGGCAAGACGGAAGTTTACCTGGCCCTGTTCAAGGAGGTGCTCGACCAGGGCCGGCAAGGCATTCTGCTGGTTCCGGAAATCGCCCTGGTCTCCCAACTGGAGGGGTTGCTGCGGTCGCGCTTCCGAGACCGGGTGGCCATCTTGTCCAGCGCCTTGACCCCGGCTCAAAAGTACAGCCAATGGCTGCGGCTGAAGAATGGACAGGCCGATATAGCGGTGGGACCGCGGTCAGCCTTGTTTGCGCCCCTGAACAACCTGGGGTTGATCGTGGTCGATGAAGAGCATGATGATTCCTACAAGCAAGGAGACAGGTTGCGCTACCATGCCCGGGACGTGGCCCTGGTTAAGGGGGCCCTGGTCAGGGTGCCGGTCATCCTGGGCTCGGCCACCCCGGCGGTTACCTCTTTCTATCAGGTGCGTCGCGGCCGCTATCAGTATCTATTGTTGCCGGAGAGAATCAAGCAGCGGCCATTGCCCGAGGTGATCCTGACCCCCATGAAAGGTGAGAAGAGTTCGCTATTCTCCGAAGCGTTCCGCCAGGCTCTTCAGGAAAACCGAGATAATCAGGAACAAGCCCTTATCTTCGTCAACCGCCGTGGATTCATCCCGGTCATCCTCTGCCCCAGGTGCGGCCAGGCCGTGCAATGTCCCAATTGCCAGGTCAGCCTGACTCACCATCTGGAGGACGATTCCCTCCATTGCCATTACTGCCAATTCACCCGGCCGCTGGTCAATGTCTGTTCCAAATGCGGCAAGAAAGGTATGTCCGGGTTGGGGTTCGGGACCGAAAAAGTGGAGCAGGAGCTGAAAAAACTGTTCCCCCAGGCCAGAGTTGCCCGGATGGACCGGGACACCACGACCCAGCCGGGTGCTTTGTTCAAGATATTGAAAAATTTGAGGGAAGGGAAAACGGACATTTTGGTCGGGACGCAAATGATTGTGAAGGGGCATGACTTCCCCGGGGTCACACTGGTGGGGATAATTTCGGCGGATCAGGCTTTGTGTTTTCCTGATTTTCGCGCCTCTGAGCGGACATTTCAGGTGCTTTCCCAGGTGGCCGGTCGGGCCGGCCGCGGCGAACGCCCCGGACGGGTCATCGTTCAGACATACAACCCGCAGCACTTCGCCATTACCTGCGCCCGTGATCACGACTACATCTCTTTTTTTGAGCGGGAGTTCCAGTTCCGGTCGGAGCTGGCCTACCCCCCTTTATCCCGTCTGCTGGGGATCAATATCTCCGGGAACGACCCGGAAGCGACCCGCCTGGGTGCCAATGCAGCCGGACGGTTCTGCCGGGAATTGGCCGACACACCGGAGTTTCAGGCCCGGATCAAGGTCCTGGGACCGACGCCCTGCCCTTTGTTTAAACTCAAGAATCGGTATCGCTGGCAAATCCTGATCAAAAGCCCTGGGGCTAAATTGCTTAACTCTTACGGGCGGGAAATAAACCTGCGGCTGCCGGGCCAGTTGGCCCCGTCTGGAATTCGGGTTACCCTTGATGTGGATCCCATGGATATGATGTGATCAGAGGCTGGATCGGAATTTCAGAATAAAAAGTTGAACAGGAGGTGACGAAAGACGTTGGCTACAAGCAAGCTCACCCGTTTAGTGCCAAACGGGCAAAGGAACACCAAGTTGTTTGCAAATCCGGATCATTGTGAAATCGGGTACTTCACGATGACGTGGAACCGAAGTGCGACGATTCGCAG
>JADFYN010000315.1:3538-4032 GCA_015233055.1 Deltaproteobacteria bacterium | reverse complement strand
TCTTCTTCAACGGCCGACACCTCATCCATGGCCGCCAGGGCCTTTATTCCTTGCAACGTCGCAGTGCCGGCCAGGCCGGGAAAGTTTCTGTACATTCGTTTGATGGAAAAATCATTGGACGGAACGGCCGCGATGACCTTTTCTTCTAAAGACCGCACCGCGGCTTGCTGCCGGGCCATTTTCACGGCGTCGGAGACCACGTTCCGGTCGGCAAAGCTTTGGTAATCCTTCAGCAGAACAATAATATCCGCCCGGTCGTTTTCAGTCATGGCGGCGACAAAACCCGGCTGGGCGATCTTGGCCATACCCCGAAATGAGGCGCCTGATGACGCATCGGCCGCCACGGAACAGCCTAGCTCAATCGGCGACCTGAAAAGAAAAAGGACCAGGCCCAGACCGATGGCCAGGGCAGCTAAAAACAGACTGGATTTCCCGGCTGACGGGATAATTCTCTTTTTGATCATATCTACTCCTGGGCTCATGTTATATTTTCA
>JADFYN010000315.1:0-3513 GCA_015233055.1 Deltaproteobacteria bacterium | reverse complement strand
GACCCGCCCGCGTTAATTATCTTTAAAGACTAAAGCTAACAAGTCGTCTTAATATTTTAAGGAGTTGTGTCAGGGATACGGCGTCTGCCGGCGTGACGGATTGACAACAATTTCCCTCCGTCATTTTCTTGCTCCGGTTTGGCGAGCTATTTTTGGGGGAGATAGGGCCACGGAGCCGTCGCGTCCATCGCGCAATATTAAAATGGGCTTGGGGTCTGTGAGCGAGAGACGATAAAGATCAAACGGGGTGTCCGGGGCCTTCGCATTATTGGCGTGAAAGATGATTTCTCTGCCGGGACGCCGCCAGTTCGGGCTTACGGCATTCAATCCTTTGGACGTGAGGCGGGTTAATTTCTTCGGCTGCACACTGAGAATTTAGCCGTAATCCACCCCCGAGCGGCAACGTCGGTGTCTCTTTTAAGTTCATAGCTCGGTCAAAAGCCTCACAGGTGCCCGCTCGGGAGGCGGGGGAGATTTATTTAGTAGAAGCAGAACACGCAGCGCCTGGCAGGGGTTGGAAAAGGCCGAAGTATGCCCCCTGGGGGTCACAGACAATGGCGATTTTGCCCACGGTGGGGACCTCAAAGGGTTCTTTCCAGACCTTACCGCCCAGTTCAGTCAATTTAGCGGCATATTTATCAATGTCATCCACTGCGATATAGACTGTCCAGGCCGTGGGAACGCCGGGTTCGGGCAGGCTCATCATCCCCCCTCCAGGCTGGGAACCTGTGTCGGCGATGAAGTAGGGCATGGGACCACCGGGGAACTGGTTAATTTTCCAATCAAAAAGTTTGGCATAAAACTCTTTGGCGCCTTCCAGATTGTGGGTCGTCAATTCCATCCAGACAAATGAATTACCCATGCCCGTCCTCCTTTTACGTTAAAGTTCTGCGGTGTAGTGCCCGCCGATGGTGTCGCGGGCGGCCTAATTAGCGGAAGAGGCGGTAATCTATACCCAATCGTTTAATTTTGTAGACAAATTTTCGTTCAGTTGTCTTGAGCAGACGAGCTGCTTTAGACATGTTGCCCTTGGCCGTCTTCAAGGCGTCAATGAGGACCTCCCGTTCAAAATTCTTCATCGAAGAATCCAGGGACATTGACGGCTTGGTATCGGTTTCTTCAGCCGTTTGCAATGACGCCGGGAGATGGTAGCTATGGATCACCCCGTCTTGGCACAGCAACACGGCCCGTTCGATGACGTTTTCCAGTTCCCGGACATTACCCGGCCAATGGTACTGGACCAGCATATCTATGGCCGGGGTGGAGATCCTCCGGATTACTTTATTATTTTCATTGGAGAATTTCTCCAAGAAATAGTCGGACAAAAGCAGGATATCGGTTCGGCGTTCCCGGAGCGGTGGGAGGTAGATGGGGAAGACATTGAGCCGATAATACAGATCGTCTCTGAAGTCATGTTTTTCAATGGCCGATTCCAGGTTGCGGTTGGTCGCGGCGATGATTCGGACATCCACATCAATGGTTTCCGTCCCGCCGATTCTCTCAATTTGCTTTTCTTGCAATACCCGCAGCAGTTTGACCTGAACCGACGGCCCGATGTGACCAATCTCATCCAGGAAGATGGACCCGTGCTGGGCCAGTTCAAATTTACCGATATGCCGTTTAATGGCCCCGGTAAAAGCCCCTTTTTCGTGGCCAAAGAGTTCCGCCTCAATCAATGACTCGGGCAGGGCGGTACAGTTTATCTTGACGAAAGGTTTGTTGGCCCGCAGGCTGTTGTAATGGATGGCATTGGCCACCAGTTCCTTGCCGGTCCCGCTTTCGCCCCTGATCAAAACCGTGGCGTTGGACTGGGCGACCTGGGCGATCATGGTAAAGACTTCGTGCATTTTAGAGCTATTGCCGACGATATTGGTGAAGCTGTAGCGCCGGGCCAGTTTGTTCTGGAGTTCCTGATTCTCCCTCTTCAATCGTTCCCGCTCTTCGCCGATGGCCTCTAAGCTAATGGCTTTTTGGCACAGGAGAGTGGCGATAATGGTCATCAACCGGTGGCGTTCTTCCAAGGCCGGGTCGTTGGTGTAGACCATGTCGGCTGATAGGGCGCCGATGACTTTCCGGCCGCTGGTAATCGGGACGCAGATAAATGAAATAATACTCTTGTCCTGAATATTTTGCCGGGCCTTGGTCCGGTCCAGGAAGAGCGGCTCTTCGCTGATGTTGCGGGTAATGATCGGTTCCCCGGTTTTGATGACGCGGCCGGTAATCCCCTCACCCAGCTTATACCTTCCCCGGCTTTTGGCCGCAGTGCTCAGGCCGTGGGCTACTTCGACATGAATTTCCTGGGTGAACGGGTTAAGAATGGATATCGCGCCCCGATTCATCCCCAGGTGGTTAGACATTATCTCCAACACCTGGGCCAGAGATTCCTGAAGATCGGAGGTGGTATTGATCACCTGCACAATCTCGTACAGAGAAGACAACTCTCCCAGGCGATTTTCTTGCTGCAATGCGGATGCGGTATGCTCGGCCATGGTTACAACTTTGCCACAAGATCCATAAAGACGGTCTTCATCAGACGGTCAGCCGGATTCTCATTGTTATATAGTGAATTCATTATGATGAGATAAAAAAACGCCCATATGCAGCGCCGTCGCCACAGATTTTCCGCGTTTTCGTCCCCATGAGACAGCATTCCTCTAAGTACCTTTTATGCAAAAACCCTAATCGAGTCAAGTGAAAACAACATTACCGGCCTCCCGGCTTCAGCTTGACCTCTGGCATCGGCTCAGTTGATTCAAAAGAATCACAGTTCAGATCTTGAGGGTGGCGCTCCGCCGGACCTTCTTACGGGCGGGCCGCTGATTCACCAACATGGGATAAGCCCCCTCCCTGCCCTACCAGGTCTGCTTTTACCGGCCTGGTTGAAATGAGTTGACTTCGCCCCGAAATAGCGATAAAAACCGCTACAGGCAGAGCGACCGCGGCCGGCCGATCAAAACAAAAATTTAGGCCCGGGAATTTAACGACCCGTTAGATACAGGAGAGAGCATGATTCATGCGGTTAGCTTTGACGAAGTTAAGTCCGGAAAAATCACCGACGTCTATTTTGAACGGACATTGGAAATATTAAAAGCCAAAGGGGTGAACAAAACAGTCAAAGCCGAATTCGTGGCTAAGGGCCTGCCCCGCGACTGGACCTGGGGGGTTCTGGCCGGCAATGAGGAAGCGCACGAGATTCTCAAAGACCTGCCGGTCAAAGTCCGAATGATGCCCGAAGGAACTACTTTCCGAACCTGGGAGCCGGTGTTGGAAATTTCAGGTCCTTACCTGGATTTCGGCCGGTTCGAGACCGCTCTGCTGGGCCTGTTTTGCCAGGCTTCCGGAGTGGCCACCATGGCTGGCCGGTGCAAGATAGCCGCTGGATTCAAACCTGTCCTCAGCTTCGGGGCCCGGCGTATGCACCCCGTTATCGCGGCCATGATCGAACGAAACGCCTATGTCGGCGGGTGCGACGGTGTGGCCGTATCCCGCGGGGCGGAATTGATCGGGCAGCCG
>JADFYN010000314.1 GCA_015233055.1 Deltaproteobacteria bacterium | reverse complement strand
GTTGCAGAGTGGTCCGTGGGGATTGGAGTGGCTTAATCCTGAGCGACTGTTAGGGGTGAGCCGTTTTGACCCGGTAACTCTTACCGTGTTTTGGTCTCTGACGGCCAATGTGGGGCTGTTTGTCTTGGGGTCGATTCTTTTTGAACCGAGCAAAGAGGATGCCACCCTGGCCGAGCAGTTTGTGGGAGTGATGAGTGGGAGGAGGTTTATCAGCCGGGCGGCGAGACGTGAGGGGCATACCGATCTCAAGACGAAAAAGATCATAATTAAGGGTATTTTTGCCAAATTTTTCGATTCGGAAGTGGCTGCCGAGAGGACCCGGAAAGCCCTCCGGGCGGCCAATTTGGAAAGCAAAAAATGGATATCTATTATGGAACTGGCCGGGTTGTCTAGCCAAGTTGAGAAATTCCTGTCAGGTTCCATTGGATCCGCCGCCGCCCATCATGCTTTGGAGATAGCCGGGTTGTTTACGCCCGATGAGTCAAAGATTCTTTCAGAGATTTATGGAGAAATGTTGGCCGAGTCTCGGGCCGGTCCCAACGACCTGCGACGTCGGATAGATTTTTATCGGGAACGGCAAACTTTGATCACGACTCATGCCGCCGAATTGGAAAAGAAGGTCAGAGAATTGGAGCAAGAGATCGCCAGGCGGGAGGCAGCCGAAGCTCAATTGATGGAATCAGAGGAACGCTATCGAACTGCCATAGAATCCTCCAGTGACGGGGTGGGGATTATTCGGCAAGATGACCTCACCTTTGTTAATCGCAAGTTTGCCAATATTTTTGGTTACGAGCATCCGGAGGCATTGTTGGGCGGGATGTTGAGTCAGTTAGTGCATGCGGACGACCGAGCCAGAGTCCTGGAGATGACCTTGCGCCGGCAACGGGGTGAAATGACGCCTACCCGGTATGACTTCAAAGGGCTAAGAAAGGATGGCCGCATCATCTATGTTGAAATATCCGCGACCAAGATTAATTATCAGGGGGAAGCCCTGTCGTTGGCTTTTTTGCGGGATGTAACTGAGCGGCGACAGGCGGAAAATGAGATTCGGCGATTATCCCGCCGCCTTATCGCCAGTATTGAAGACGAGCGCAAGAGATTGGCTGTGGACCTCCACGATGAATTTGGCCAAGCCTTGACGGGGCTCCACTTGGGCCTGCAGACCCTGGTGTATTCGTTGCCGGAGGGGTATGAAGGTCCACGGGAAAAGTGTTTTCAGTTGATCAAATTGACGGAAGAACTGGCAGATAATATCAGAAACGTGTGCTCCGAGTTGCGGCCCGACATGCTTGACGATCTCGGTCTGGTGCCCACATTGGGTTGGTATATAGATGAATTTCGGGGCAGGATGCGGGGGGTGGAGATAGACTTTCAGGCGGTCGGATTTAAGCGTCGGCTGCCGCCGCAAGTGGAGATCGTACTTTACCGGATTGTGCAGGAAGGGCTTAATAACATGGCCAAACACAGTCGCGCTAAGCAAGTGAGCCTGCGGTTGACTTATTCGCATCCCCAGGTTATTTTTTTTATGACGGACGATGGGGTTGGATTTGACCCGGCCGAATCTCCCGGCCAGGCCAGAAAAGGAATCGGGTTGATCGGGATGCGGGAGAGAGTGGCCTCTCTAGGCGGCCTAATTGACATCCGTTCTTCTCCCGGCCAGGGAACCAAGATCCGGGTCGTTCTACCGGTTAATCCAGACCATCCAGATGAGTCAATGATAATAGATTTGGATGGTTGAGCCCGGATACCTTTGATTACGGTTGCATAACCGTCAACCAACGGCATTAAAAACAGGTCGGGCCACCCGCTTCAGGTCGGGTGGCCGACTATATGTAATAATCCTCCAGGTGGGGTAGCCTGGGGGTTATTGCCAGGGTTATTTGGTTAGTAATATATTTGACACATCTTGCCAATACTTGCTTTCCCGAGAAGAGATATCAGACATCAAAGAGGCCATACTGGCGCTGAGTTCGAGTCTTTCTTCCGGTAGCTTGGAACGCATCATATTTATTAAGGTATCGGTAAGCAGGACGTACCTTGGGTTGTTGTCGGTATAAAGACTGTTGGCCGCAGTGACCAGCGCACTGATCTGTTTGTCATTCAGATTCAACCCCAGTCCACCCCAATCAATACCTCTCATGTCTTTATTGGGAGGGAAAAAGGAATCCGTGCTCCCCGCCTGGGCGAAAGAAACAAGAAACAAAGTCAACAGTAAGGCAATAAAAAGAGGGGCGGTTTTTCGTGTTTGCATGATGACCTCCTCTGGTCGATCTCCGGCTGTGGTCAATAGACCACGTAGTTCCCTTAAACTTTTAGGTAGAGCTTTGGAAGCCTGATGGCCGCCGTTAAAGTGCTGGTAGTCATTAGTTCTGATGATAGAAGGTAGCACTTTTCGTGCCATTTACCTGCTAAGTTAATGAATATAATTATTACAAATAGTTATCTAAAGAGCAGAATCATCTGCCGAGGTTTTCAGATTAGTCTTGGCTGGATCAAGCCAGCCACTCGGGTTATGGTTGGTTCGATTCAACCAATTGATCATGGCCCATGTCGCCTGACTTTTTTCTTAACCTTCAGACGCTATTGAGGATCTAAAGATGGCTCAAAAAAAGCAACCTGGTCAAGAGATCGGATTCCCCATCGAGTTGGACCTGTCCGATCAGGACGTTTATCAGGCAATGAAGAGTTTACCTGGGTATCTGGATATAACCCCTAACGATTTTAAAGAGATTTATCGGCTGGCCCATTGCCGGGCGCTCGACCGGATCACTCATTCGGTTAAGGCCAAAGATATTATGACGACGCGGGTTGTCTCAGTTAATAGAGACACCAGCCTGGCGGATGTGGCTGATAAAATGGCCCGTCACGGGATATCGGGTGTTCCGGTGGTGGAACCGGATGGTCAGGTGGCCGGGGTGATTTCGGAAAAAGATTTTATCGCGGCCATGAACATGCCGGGGGTGAAGACCTGCATGGGCGTGATTTCTGAGTGGCTAAAAAGAAGGACCTGCCTGATAGATCAGATGCTCTCACGCACGGCTGGGGATATCATGACGTCTCCGGCCATTGTCGTGCCCGGCGAGACATCCTTGGCGGAACTGGTGCAGATACTGGCCGACAAGGCCATTAATCGGGTTCCGGTGGTTGATGCGGACGGGTGTCTGGTGGGTCTGGTGTCGCGGGCCGATGTTATGCGTTTTTCTTTTTTGAGGAGAGTATGTTGAGTTATTTTGTCAAGATGAAAGGAATAACCCAGAGCCCCCCGGCGGTTGGCTTATCTGAGGTGGCCTGGTCTTGGGTTGGGGCTTTTCTGGGTATTGCCGCCGTGGCCTACATCAACGATTTTGTCCTGGCTGGGACGGGGTTGATTATAGTGGTGGGGTCATTCGGGTCCTCGGCCGTGCTCATCTATGGCGCCGTCAAGAGCCCATTGGCTCAGCCGAGGAACTTGATCGGCGGGCATCTCATTAGCGCTCTGATCGGCGTTGCTTCGTACCAGATGCTGGCCACTCATTTGTGGTTGGCTGCAGCCATCGGGGTGGCCACTTCCATCGCCTTGATGCATATGACCAAAACGCTCCATCCACCGGCTGGGGCCACCGCCTTGATTGCCATCATCGGCGATAAGAAGATTCATGACTTAGGCTATATGTACGTCATCATGCCCATTGGAGCCGGGGTACTGGTCATGCTGCTGATCGCGCTGCTGGTGAACAATATACCCAAGACCCGACGGTATCCTGAATACTGGTTTTGAGGCCGGCGTCCGGCGATCGCCAAAATAGTTATTCCCACAAGCCGACCTCAATCTTTTCGCCGCACCGGGGGCAGTATATGGTCGCTTTTAGGGCCGTGGTAAATTCCTTACCGCATTTGGGGCAGGTCACTTCTTTTCGTTCTTTCATTGTTTCACCTCGGATAGCACCAACAAATTACCCGTTAAGGCAACCACGGCCGGATGGTCAAACGAGATGGGGGCCCAAAATATAGCCCAGCAGTCGATAGATCAATTTGGCCGCGACGAAATTAGGA
>JADFYN010000313.1:1892-4065 GCA_015233055.1 Deltaproteobacteria bacterium | reverse complement strand
TAAACAACGTACTGCAACCTACACCTGGTCGGCCTAACGTTTGATCAGTTTTTCATGAACATGTTTTACGGTTATCTTGCTTATTTCTCTTAACGTCTCAAACACCCCGTTTCCATTCAGGGCACTGCCCGGAAAAACCGGGACGCGCAGTCGCCCGTTTAAATCTTGTTCCAGTTCCTCAATAGGCATAATGGGGATATCTCCATCCACCAGATCTCTTTTGTTATATTGCATAACCAGGGGGATTTGGGTGATATCTATCTTTTCGCCCTTGAGATTTTCCTCCATGTTAGCTAAGGCTTCTATATTATTTTCCTTCCTGACGCGCAGAGAGTCGGCCACGAAGACTATGCCGTCAACCCCCTTTAACACTAGTTTCCGGCTGGCATTATACATAGTTTGCCCAGGCACGGTATAAAGCTGAATCTTGATGTTCATGTTGCGGATGGAACCCAAGGACAGAGGCAGGAAGTCAAAAAACAGGGTCCGATCCCCTTTCGTATTGATGGATACCATTTCCCCCCGGACATTCTCATTCATGGCCTTGTGAATACACAGAAGGTTGGTCGTTTTACCACCTCTGCCGGGACCATAATAGACAATCTTGCACTGAATCTCTCTCTTGCTGAAATCGATGAAGGCCATTTTTCAGATCTCTTCTCTCTGAAGTAATTCCCTTAGGTTCTTAATCATATATCCATTTTCAGCCGGATGAATCTCAAATTCAGTCTTTTTGATTAGACCGAAAACAGTCGGATGGTTAAGGTTTTGGATTTCACCCATAGCTTACCGGGAGAGTATACTTCTGATAATCAATATATTAGTTAGTTATTATCAATAAGGATGTCAAGGAAAAAGTAATTCCGGCCGGTCTCCGTAAGGGTCTGTCAATGAAAGCCGTCCTGGGCTGGTGGAGCCGCATCGGAGATGATTAGGCGCCCCAAATTTTAGATGAAGTTTTTTTAGAAATAATCCAAGGGTTGGCAGGAGAATGTCTGCCGTGGTAGGAAATAGGAAAGGAGAGCTTGATCTCTGCCTGGGCATGAACAGGCCGGAAGAAGCATTATCACTGGGCCCAGGCTCAAAAACCGGGTCGCCGGTGGTTGCCTCATCCGGATGCTTAGAACAGGAAGATTGTCGGAAAAATATTTGGGCGCAACTATTTGTGTTGGATTAAATCCGGTCTCGGCCCAGTTCGTATGATTTTATGACGTCAAACTCTTCCGCTGAGAATGGAGACCGGGCCAGGTACTCCGGATCGAGGGTCCGGGCCGGGGAAAAATTCTGGATCCGCCACCGCTTCGCCCCGGCCAGTTGCTCGGCCAATCTCTGGATATCGGTTAGCCGGTGCAGACCAGGGACAACGGTAGTCCGGAATTCATAGTCGACACCGCCGGACCGGATCAATTCCAGGCTCTGCTTGATGCCCGCCAGCGGCGCCGGGCCACCGATAACCTGGCTGTAAGAAATATCATTCAACTGCGCCTTGACGTCCATGGCCACATAGTCTACCTGCCCCTGAGCTAAAAGATGGGCCAGAACGTCAGGCCGGGAGCCGTTTGTGTCCAGTTTCACCGGCAGCCCCAATCCCTTGAACACCTCCAATAACCGGGCTAAATTCGGATGATTGGTAGGTTCGCCTCCGGTAATACACACCCCGTCAATCCAGCCCTGGTGCTGGTTCAAACTGTCGACGATGATCTCAAAGGGGTAATCGGAGATTGCCTCGGGATGCAACCCCAGCTCATGGTTATGGCACATGGGGCAACGAAAGTTACAGCCCGGCAAAAAAACGACAGCCGCGATTTTACCAGCCCAGTCAACAAAGGACGTCTCGATGAATCCCTTGATGACCGGTAAGTGATGCTTAAAGCCGGGCTGAGTCGGCATCAGGCGGTTTCCCCAAGACAGGCCGGGCCGGTAACCGGCAGGCGATTAATTGTCGATATTTTTTCTCAGGTACTGCTGAATCGGAACCACGTCGGTCAAATAGGAATTGTCATCTAACACCAGAATGGGCAGCTTCTTTTGAGCCACCTCGACCAGTTCGTGCCAGGCCAGATGGGCCAGCGCATCGGGATTCTCCGGGCCGAGCACCTCGATCTTGATACCCAGGGCATCGAAGTCAAACTTATCTTTAATGAAGTCACATTTGGTACAGCCTTTTTTGGTA
>JADFYN010000313.1:0-1851 GCA_015233055.1 Deltaproteobacteria bacterium | reverse complement strand
ATTGACTCTTTGACGTGTACCATTACCCAGGGTGGCGCTTCGCTGACCCTGGGCTAGATTATATAACACCTTCGGCGTATTAGAACTGTGGCCTGGTCAATGGCGAACTTAGCTCCGGCAATGGACCTTCAGGACAAGTCTACTCGTTCCGGTTGGCGAACTCCCTTTCCCCGAAGGGGAAAAACAATCTAGCCCAGGGTCAGCGAAGTGCCACCCTGAGGCGGGATCAAAAAGGGATAATTACGATCGTTCAAAGTATAACTGAATTGAAGTTTGTTCCCAGTTGCAGCCGACTTTCAACTGACTATAGCCTGTTCCATCAGCGGTAATGGTTCTTGATTGAAGAACGGCCCACATCGGTGACGGTCTTTCAATTCACCCAGTTTGCCTTTGTTCCAGCTCGATATTTTAGTGAAATATCCGGTTATCCGGGTGATTCCCTCAACATCCTCGGACTGGCAATACCGGCAGGAAGGTCTCAACCCTCGCGAGGTCTGCCCACAGGACTTGCAGGTAGTGAATTCCGGTGAAAAAGCGATCTGGTCGTTCTTGGTCTGGTTAAAGGTCTTGACGACGAAGCTGGCCAGGGATCCGGCTGAGGGCCGAGATTCGCCCAACCAAATGTGGGTCAGGGCCCCGGCCTCGATAATGGGATGGAACAGACCTTCGAACTTGACCCGTTTGATCGGGTTCATGTGGGCGCCCACATTGAACAGAGTGGAATTGGTGTAGTAGACTTCGCCGGAATCCGAATTACCTCGCACCGTATCCGCCGCTTCTTCCGGAAAATGCTTCAGGTCCAGTTTGGCGAAACGGTAGGCCGTGCTCTCCGCCGGGGTCTGCTCCAACACAAAGTGCATCCCGTGTTTGGTGGAAAACTTGTCCGTCAGCAGCTTCATGTGGGCGATGACCTTCAGGCCGAATTTCATGGCTTCATCGGACTCGTGAAGATCCTTGCCGATATGGACCTTGACCAGTTCGTTCAGGCCGACCATACCGATCAGGTAACTGGCCCGCTCCATCCGCAAGTATCCGGTGCCGTCGAGATTCATGGTCAGCAAAGCCAGAGGGCCGGTCTGGCCGTGCCGGAGCAGTTTTTCGATAAAATGCTTCTTTTGCCGGTGAGCTTCCACCGCCGTTTCGATGGTCTTGGTCATAATCGAAAATAATTTGGTGTCGTCTTGATTCGCCCGGTACGCCAACCTGGGCAAGTTGATGGTCACGTTTTGCAAAGCACAATAACGCATCTTCCAGGGTTCTTTGGCGTCTTCCAGGTCGGACTTTTCCAGCTTAAAACTCAGGCGGCAACATTCGGAGATCTTTGCCGTTTCGCCCCGGTCAAAGACAAAATAAGTGTTCCCTTTTTCTGCCGCCACCTCACAGATATGATTCAAAAATTCACGATGCCCCGGCGTATGGAAAAATTTTTCAGTAATATGGACCAGCGGCTTGGGAAAGAAGAACGGCCGCCCGGAACCATCTCCCTCCATGTAGACTTCAAACAGCTTCCAGACAAAGCGTTGAGATTCGTCGATATAGTCGGCATAGGTCTTGCCGGTGTAAGTCCCGCCCGGGCCGATGGCCGGCACGTTTTCAAAATGCTTGGGGATCTCCCAGTAGAGGTTGATATCGGAGAAAATGGCCTGCCCACCCCTGGCCACGGCCTGCTGGGAGAATTCAAAAATGAGGATCTGGGCCAGTTGTTTGACGTCCCGGTCACTCATACCGACCAGGTAGGGAGCAAAAAAAAGATTCACCGCATCCCACCCGATGGCCCCGGCGAAATTGGATTGCAGGGCCGCGGCGAATTTGACCATATGGGCCAGGAGCACTTCCGGGTGCTTGGCCGGC
>JADFYN010000312.1 GCA_015233055.1 Deltaproteobacteria bacterium | reverse complement strand
GATCAACACCACTCCGTTGGCCGCGGCCGTGAGCATGATGGCCGGGAGAAGTTTATCCATATCGGTTGCTTTAACTATTCCTCGAAATGATGAGAATAGAATCGCCAAGGAGATGATCATGCCACCTAACGTGACGACCACAATCGGAACTACTATCTTGATCCAAATAGTTAAGTTGTCAAGCCGCTTGAGAAACTCTTTCATTGTGCGTCCTTTGGCTCAGGTTCAAATCGTTATGATTCGGCATCGCTGATGGTCACATTGATTCTATGATTTTTTTTTTAAATCTTGCATGGCCGGGTGATCATAATCAAAAGCGCCTTTCCTCGAAGCTTCGCCCAGTTTATCGCCGGCGTAATCTTCAACCATTGATAGGTAAGCATGTAACAAGGATTTGTGTTTATGCTTTGGTTCTTGGTGCTCTTTATCGACGCATTCCCAAAAATCTGTTGCACATTCAAGGACGCGTTCTTCCTTTGCTATTTCCAGGCACAAATCTTCTAATGTACCGGGACGCAAGGTTGGTGTGGAACCTGCTGTATTATATCCCGGTAGCAG
>JADFYN010000311.1:538-4117 GCA_015233055.1 Deltaproteobacteria bacterium | reverse complement strand
CGTATTGCCGAAGAAATGGAGCGTCTGACCGGGTATCTCCGGGACAACACCATGAGCATCCGGATGTTGCCCATTAGCACCACCTTCAGCAAGTTCAAGCCATTTGTCCTGGATCTATCGAACGAACTGGTTAATGATGTTCTTTTTACCACGGAAGGTGGTGAGACCGAGCTTGATAAGACGGTCATTGAACGGCTGAATGATCCCCTGGTTCACATTATCCGGAATTGCATCGATCATGGTATCGAATCACCGGAAAAAAGGCGGGATAAGGGTAAACTCGGACAGGGTGAGATTCGCCTCTCAGCCGCCCACTCGGGACCGAATGTCCTGATCCGCATTTCTGATGACGGGGCCGGCCTGGACCGGGAGGCCATCAGGGCTAAGGCTATAGAAAGATGTTTGTTGGCCCCCGAGGTGGCGTTGAGTGACAGTGATGTTTATTCCATGATTTTCGCTCCGGGATTTTCCACAGCCGCCACCATCACGGGTGTGTCCGGCCGGGGGGTGGGCATGGACGTGGTCAAGCGATCCGTTGATACCTTGCGTGGGACCATTGAGTTGACCAGCCAACGAGATCGCGGGACGACCATTACCCTAAAGCTGCCTTTGACTCTGGCCATTATCGATGGGTTGCTGGTGGAGGTATCTGATGCCTATTTTGTCTTGCCGCTTTGGGTGGTCAAGGAGGTAGTGGAGTTGACCAGGGCGGACCTGGCCGAAGCCCATGGCAAACATATCGCCAATGTTCGCGGAGAGATCGTGCCCTATGTTCCCCTGCGTGATTTCTTTCGGATGGACGGCGACCCGCCTTCGATTGAACAAATAGTTATCGCCGAGGTGGACGGGAGCCGGGTCGGATTTGTGGTGGATCACGTCATCGGGGGGCACCAAACGGTGATTAAGACGCTCGGAACATTATACAATAATTCTAGAGAATTCTCAGGAGCCACCATATTGGCCGATGGTACCGTCGCCTTGATCGTCGATGCCCCGGTGATTGTCCGCCAGGCCACCGACGAAACAATCCGAAATTTTGGGTAGGGACTAATCAAAACACCGTTTATCGCCTGTTGGCCGGCAATTATCAAGACAAATTATGGTCACTGATGGTTGTGACAGCTTTAACGGTCAATGCGGGGAGTTCCAACTAACGGCTAACATTAGGGAGGGAACATGATGAAGAACCTGACCATCAAAGCCAAGATAATCAGTGGTTTTGTTATCGTTTTGATCATGATGACCGGAAGCATGGTGATCAGCATTAAGAATCTGGCCCAGGTGAATGGGATGCTGGACAATATCGTGGAGTCATCGGCTGAGAGGTGTAAACTCTCTTTGGGCATTGTTCAGGATGTCTTAGAAACGGTCAGAGATCAGAAAAATGCTATTTTGTCCGAAACGGAAGAGGAAGTAGCCAAGTACGCCGCGGGTGGAGAAGAATCGAAGAAACTGATCCAGGAGAAAAAGCAGAAACTAATCAAACTGGTGGAAGCGGCGGGCAAGGAACTGATGGACAAGTTTTCCGCGGCCTGGGACAGCTATTCGGTGATAGATAAAGAGATATATTCCCTGGCCAGGGCACAGACCGACGTCAGGTCCAAGAATATGTCGGTTAAGGAGGGACGCCTGGCGCAGCAGAAGTGCCGCCGGTTGATCGAAGACCTCTACAAGTCGGCCGAAGGTGTTGGAGAGGCCAACTTGACTCGCGACTTATTCAGCCAACTATTGATTACAGCCCGAATAGAGGAAACATTATACAAGAGCCGCATCGCTGAAAAGAATCTCCTGCTGGAGAGCGCCCCGGAACTTAAAGAAAGATATGAAAAAGATATTGAGACGTTAAAAACTGAACAGCATAAGCACCTGGCCGATATGGAAAAGGTGGTCAACGGTCAAGGGAAGGCGACCCTGGCGGAACTTAAAGTCGCCATGGATAACGTTTATGACGTCATGACTAAAACAGTGGCTATTAGTAAGGAAAACAGCAACTACAAAGCCTTTGGTCTTTCTACAGGTAAAGGGCGGGAACTGGTGCACCAGACCCTGGAGCCCCTGCATAAGCTGGTCAAGCTTAGTGAAAAATCCATGGCGGATGACCAGGCCCGGGCTGATCATAACTATCTAGTGGCCCGGAACATGTTGATCGTCATCTTGGGATTGGCCCTGCTCATCGGTCTGGTCTTGGCATTCTGGATCGCCCGGAATATCGGCCGGTCAGTGACCCAGGCGGTGAATTTCGTGGAGTCTGTGGCCGGCGGTGATTTGACCCGGAAGATGGAAATTCAGCAAGAAGACGAAATCGCGGCCATGACCAGGGCCATGAACGCCATGGTGGAAAGGCTTCAGTCAACTGTTTTCGAGGTTAAAGCCGCCTCCGACAACGTCTCCACCGGGAGCGAACAACTCAGCTCCAGCGCCCAGGAGATGTCCCAGGGGGCATCGGAGCAGGCCGCTGCGGCCGAAGAAGTATCCTCGTCGATGGAGCAGATGTCCTCAACTATCAGGCAAAACTCCGACAATGCCCAGCAAACTCAACGAATAGCGGTGAAATCAGCGGAGGATGCCTTAGCCGGAGGCCAGGCCGTCTCTCAGACTGTAGCGGCCATGAAACAGATTACGGCCAAGATACTAATTGTGGAAGAAATCGCCCGGCAAACAAATCTCTTGGCCCTGAACGCGGCTATTGAGGCGGCCCGGGCCGGGGAACATGGCAAGGGGTTTGCCGTAGTCGCCTCGGAAGTCCGAAAACTGGCCGAACGGAGTCAGACGGCGGCCGCGGAAATCAACGGCCTGGCTGCGTCCAGCATGGAGGTGGCGGAACGAGCTGGCCTGATGCTGGAAAAGCTGGTCCCCGACATTAAGAAGACGGCGGAACTGGTCCAGGAAATCGCCTCGGCCAGCAATGAAATGGACTCGGGAGCCGAGCAGATCAACAAGGCCATTCAGCAACTCGACCAGGTTATCCAGCAGAATGCCTCGGCCTCTGAAGAAATCGCCTCCACTTCTGAGGAACTGACCGCCCAGGCCGAACAACTTCAGTCCATGATTGCCTTTTTCAAGACCAGCCAATCCGGGATGTCGGAGATCAAAAGGATGCCGGGGGATATGGACCACGGGCATCATGTTGCTCACCTGCCCCATGTCCAGGGAAAAAGAGTGAAAGCTGTCACCGCGCCTGCTCAGGTCAGGACCGGTGCCGACAGGCGAAAAAGGGAAGATCACGAGGGCGGTAAGGGCACCGGTTTTTCCCTGGAGATGGCCGCCGGAGATGGTCATGATCAAGAGTTTGAAAGGTATTAGGGTTGCGGGTTACGTGTTGCGGGTTGCGGGTTGGTTAATGTAATTGGCTTCTGGGATAAGGCAATAGTACGATTTTTTTAATATGATCAATTCCGAATAAGTCCCTGAAGGGGCGCACCAGGTTAGCCCAGCGGCAGCGCCTCAATTCTGTTGAATTAAGCGAAATCACGAACGCTTTATTCATAAAATGGTCCATTCCAAATAAGCCCCAACGGGGCGCTCTATGTTAGCCCAGGGCAGCGCCCTGGGTAGGGGTGATGGTTATACAAAATACCA
>JADFYN010000311.1:0-461 GCA_015233055.1 Deltaproteobacteria bacterium | reverse complement strand
TCAACAGCATTGGGGCAACGCCCTGGGTAATCCAGTGGGTTGCAAGTAGTTGTCCCCAAGGTATAGAGGAGTCGAACACATGAGTGTGGCTGGAATTACAACGACATCACAGTACCTGACCTTCCGCCTGGGCGACGAAAAATTTGCCCTGGACATCTCCCAGGTCCGGGAGGTGCTGGATTTCACCATCATCACGAAAGTTCCCCGAACTCCTGAGTTCATGCGCGGAGTGATCAACCTTAGAGGCGGAGTGGTGCCGGTAATAGATTTGCGACTGAAGTTCGACATGTCCAAGATCGAAAAGACCGTCAACACCTGCATCATCATAGTAGAAGTAAACATTAAAGATGAGACTGTGGCCCTGGGAGTGCTGGCCGATTCGGTCGAAGAAGTCATTGATCTTGAACCTGACCAGATCGACCCACCACCCAGAATCGGGACGCGTCTCAAGACTGAGTTCA
>JADFYN010000310.1 GCA_015233055.1 Deltaproteobacteria bacterium | reverse complement strand
GATAAGGACAACGTGTCGAAGGAAACCCTGAGCCCGCTGATTATAATATATACTCTCCAGTCCGGGACAATACAAGGGGCCAACCCGGTGTTGGCCCTCCCGGTAGGGGCTAAGTAACAACCCTAAAACACGCCGGCACCCTGGAATAGCCCGGGGTGCCGGTGGTCTTCATGTCGGATCGTCAAAGGTCCTGCTGTGATTTAGAACCCGCCCAATTTAAATCCTCGGTACATTGGATCAGTTGGTAGGGCGCCCCTTGGTGCCGTCTTATCCTGGGCCGGGGCCGCGGTCTGGGAGAGCAGCATATTCATTCTGACCTGCCAGGACCAGCTTGCCCCACCGAACAGGATGGGCAGACTTTCCTGGTAAACGGTTTGTGGTACTCCAAAAGCCGATATTCCGGGTGTTCCAGGGACTTCTCGGCCATTAGCCATAATCACGATGAAAACTCCCTGATACCGGTATATGCTGGCCTCATAGCCGTAGATTTCTCCAAGGTGGCCTAAGTAGCCGTCGGTTAAGGAAATGCCGAGACCATAACCAAAACTGTTCCAGGGCGCCCCTCCATCTACGAAGGTGATTCGTTGGGCCTGCATAGCCGGGGTGATTAAATCTCCATTGGCGTACGCAATCAAATAACGCATCAGATCCTTGACGTTGCTGATCATGGCCCCGGCCGCCCATGATCCGGAGGGATCGATTATAGTTACATCGTCGGGTGGGCCGGAGGCGTTCAAGTCGTAACCGCGGCTGTACTTACCGGTGATGATGGGATCGGTCGGGAAGGAGGTATTGGTTAATCCCATCTTTGTGATGATCCGTTTGGTTACTTCGGACTCGATGGTTGTGTTGGTCGCCTTTTGGGCAATCATACCCATGACGATGTAGTTGGTGTTGGAATAATTATAGGCCAGCCCCGGGGGGTTGGTGACCGGTTTAGACACGGCGTAGGCGATAAGCTCCGACGGTGCCCATTTCCTGAGGGGCTGTTTCAAGATGGCCCAGTAGATGGAGTTGGGGTCGGTCATATCAGAGTAATTATAGAGGCCGCTGGTGTGGTTCAGGCACTGCCGAATGGTAATATTTTTGCCGTTGGGGATCATCCCGGGTAACCATTTTTCAACCGAATCATCCAGCCCCAAGAGGTTTTCTTGGGCCAGTTGCAAAATCACGGTTGAGACAAAGGTCTTGGTGATACTCCCGACTTTGAATTTATTGTCTACATCCATGGGAGTCTTTTGGGACAGATCTGAGACTCCGGTGGTGGCGAACCATTCCGTCCCGTCGGGCCATTTGACCATCATGACGGCGCCCGGAATCCCGGCTTGTTTAACTGCATAATTCAGGATGTTGGTCAAGCCGAGGGTCACGTCCCCGTTGGCCGGCTTGGCCGGTCTGGACAGGACGATAGTTTGGATGGAGGTCACGCCGCTGTTTAATAATTCGGGACGCAGTTCCCCCTTCCTAACATTGAATACAATCGAACCCAGGCTGTTGAAATCATATGTCCCCAGGTCTATTTTAGTACCTGGGTATGACGCTGAATAGAACATGTCCTTGGCATTGGGGACATAGAAACCATCATCCCAATAATGAAGCAGATATGGACTGCGGGAAATTCCTTTGCCGGCGCTTTCCGGGAAGCCATCCGCCGGACGGGCGAAGAGATAGGCGGGATTAAGGATCGAGCACTCGACCCAAATCCAGGTTTTTTGGGCGGGTTCAGCTTTTAGTTTCAGCGAGACTGACTCACCTTCAGGGTAGGTAACATTCACCAATGAGTCGTTACTATCCACGACAACCGTGGCGCCGGTGAACCCGGCGAATATAAAAAGAAAAGCCGCCGTCCACATCAAACAGGCAAGAACCGTCAGCTTCTTGGGGTGGAAGAATTTTTTCATGATCCAGCCTCCTTCAGTCAGGGTCAATGTTTAAGTGCTGTCAAATATATGATCTTAATTGGGGATCAACTAGAAATAATATCTAAGCCCCAGGTTGATTGGTAGAGTCCAGGAGCTGTCGGCGTCGGACATGGGACTCATAGAGGAACTGGGAGAACCCATATATCGGGCTTTTACCTCGGCAAATACCCCGAACGGAGACATGTGATATTCTATCCCGGCGCCGGCATCGAAGAGAAACACCCAGGACGAATCCCAATACCTGCCGCTGGACCCCATAAAGGATGTGTCAACTGAACTCAGGTAGGCTGCTCCCAGGTCTAACCGGATATAAGGATCCCAAGTGCATTTGTTGGCCAGGACGTGGTATTTGCCTCCGGCATAGATGGGGACAACACTCAGGCTGTCAAAGGATATCCCCTGAGGGGTGCTTCCTGAAAACCTTTCATACCCGATGCCGAGTTGGGCGCTAAAGGACTCGGTCAAACGGTATCCCCCCTCCAGGCCAACCCCCCAACCAGTGCCAAAAGCATCTTTGTAACTCGGTGCGTCCATCCCAGTGCCGGCATTCCCTGAGAGGAATGGGGTAACTTGACCGGTCACGCCCAGATAAAAACAGTTGTCCTCGGCTATCAAGATGCTCGGGGATAACATAACCAGGGCGGACACCAAACAGACCAACCACAACGATCTTCCTTTTAAAGTCTTCACCATCGGTCCTCCTCCTTTTGTTAAATGACAAAAAAACATTGGGTTAATAACCAGTTGTTGTTTTATAAAAAATTTTGAGATATGCTTCCGCCTTGTCAATTTTAAAGGCGGCGGTTAGCCGATTCTCCCGTAATCATAGATTTGTATATGTAATTGATTGGTATATTATATATATTCAGAATTTGACTTCACTGAGACGGAATGTGGGATCCACCATATCGGTAGCCAGATGGCAGACATAGTCGGCATTAAGGTCTATCCGATGGAGAAACCAGCAGGTATTAGATAGGGTTACCTTCGGTCCATCGATCGTTATGTCGGTTAAGGGCACCGACAAGCCGCGACCGTCTGCTTTGATTACACTTTCTTTGCTGGTCCAGTATTCATAGAACGATCTATGCTTGTCGGTTGCTTGTTGAATCCGTTGCCATTCTCGGGGGGCGAAGGAGCTTTCAAAATCAGCTAATTCAATGGTCCTGATCTGTTCAAGATCAATTCCGATTCGCCCATGATCGGTGATCCCGCAAACCACATACTGGGAGAAATTGAAATCAATGGAGCCATCAAGTGACGGCAGGCCAGATGGGTCCCAGGTCAGGTCATGAATCCGGGTGGGATGATGACCACGCTTCTTCAAGCCTTCCCTTAAGAGCAGTTTTCCAAACAGGGTCGCCTGGCGGTCCTGCCGGCGATGGTAACGTAGGATTCTCTCCTGAATATTCTTAGGAAGATGGTGGAGATAGGCGGACCATCCGGCATCATCTAAAAGGTTGCTGGAAACAGCGTATAAAATTTCTATCAGGCCCATGAAAGGCTGGTGGCCCGGGCGGGTTCGGCCCAGGTGACCGGTTGCAGGGTTTGGTAAAATATTTTGCTGATTTCCGGTAAGTAATCAAATACAAAGAAATGCCCCCCGACGAATTGCCGGACTGAAATGGGAGCGGTGGTTTCCTTCTGCCAGGTCAAGGCCTCGGCGTAACTAGTCGGTTCGTTCAGACCGATCATAACCGTAATCGGTATATCAAAAGGTTCGGTTTCCTCGTACAAATAATTATCGTTTGCCTGGAAGTCGGCCCGCAGCATCGGCTCAAATAGATTCATCATGTCCCGGTCGGCCAACACCTCCCGTGGCGTTCCGGCAAATTGTCGAAGCAACTCAAAGAACTCTTGACGGGGAAGCAAATGGCGATCCCTCGCCTCGGTCCGAACAGAGGGGCCGCTTCTTCCGGAAAAAAACAGATGCCTGGGCTTGGGCAGTCCTTCTTTGATGATTTTCTTCACCATCAGGTAGCCCAGACAAGCACCCATGCTGTGGCCAAAGATAGCGTAGGGGCCGACGATTTGTCCGGCCAGTTGGCGCCAGACATCCTTAACCATTTGATGGATATCGGTTAACAAAGGTTCGGGGAACCGCTTTCCTCGACCAGGGAGTTCCACCGAGATGACCTCCAGATAAGGGGCGGCATATTTTTGGAGTTCACGATAAGAGTAGTAATTGGCGCCGGCAAAAGGGA
>JADFYN010000030.1 GCA_015233055.1 Deltaproteobacteria bacterium | reverse complement strand
AGTCCTGTAACTTGGCTGAGGATGGCCGAGCGCCCTGGCCACCAACGGCTGGCACTCCTCCTTAATAAAGGAAGGAAAGCAGATGAAACATTCTCTTTCTTATTAAGGGGAGTTGACCGGGCGCCCCGGCGGCAGTTGGCTTGATTGGAGGAAGTCTTGGCGGTTGCCGGAGCGCCGGTCAGAGGGCATAATGCCATAACCTGGTTTCGCTTTCAACTAAAAGGGCCGATGACTATCCTGCCTTTTCGCTCTCTTTATTGACCGGACAAATCATTTTTTAGGGCGGTCGTAATGAGCGCTCGCATAAAAATCACACTTCATACAATTTACGAGTTTGATAGCGTATGTCCCTTGAACCTTCCCCCCGCACAATGTCCCAGCCACACGGGCACAGCATTTCCCGTTATCAGGATAGGCCGGACAAATTCCAAGCTCTATAGCTTTGATGCCACCGGCTTCACGTCCACATTTTTTGAATTCCCAACAGTTCATCTTCCCGCTCCTTAATTCTATTAGATACATCGGTTAAGGTTGGTTTCAGGTCCCAACCTATACTTGAAATAGATGAGTCAGTCAACGGGAAAGATTGTGGAGGAATAAACTTTTTTGAACGACACCCAGAGCCGGGACATCCTGGCCTTTTCCTTTTTATTGAGTCGATGGCCTGGCCAGGGTTTTTCCGAAACTTATGAAAAAGTCTTGGGGCGGTGGCTGGTGTCACCCTACGTTACGGCAGGTCGAGCCGGGAGTATTTCCGTAACCTGGAGTTACAGAATTCGGACCGCATTACTGTACGCTTACCGGGCAGAATTCAGGGCCGTGGGCAAGTGTACGCTTACCGTACACTGTGCCCCCAACCAGTGTTTATCGCTTTTGGGGCCGAACCAAACCAACACCGGGACACGATCCCTGGCCTTTCCCTTTTACCTGGCCACTACGGTGATGGCCTGGCCAAATTATTCTTGACCAGCGCACCCGTAATAATGTAGTCTATGTAGACGATAGAGACTACATATCAATACTGACTACATAGTCAGTAGCCGATTACATTGACTACATAGTCAGTACATTCCACAAACATCGTTATGGCCGGAGGCAAGATATGGTAAAGACTGAAACGGAACGAAAAGAGGCTTGGGTGGCAAGCAGATTAAAAGGAGGCGGAAAGCAGGTCAACTTGTACCTGACGGCGGAAGACGTAACCAACATGGAAGCTCTCAGAATCGGCAGGGAGTCTAATCATGCCTTGATTACCCGTATACTGAAGATGGCCAGGTTCGGAACCGGCGATGCCAATGTTGACGCTGTAGTCAACATAGACAATGTAGTCAGTACAGACGGGCCGTTAACGGCTTTCAACCAGATATTAGATGAGGTCCGGGCGTTGCGGTCTTTCGTAGAAACCAACCTCACCAGGAAAGTGGAATCTGCGAGTATCCCCGAAGAGGTCACCGGCACGTTCGACGTCACTGAAGATCCCAAGACAGATGGCCGGGGAATGCCTACAGACTACATAGACGATACAGTTACTACAGTCGATAAAGACTATGTAGAGTCTACCAAATTTACAGACTACATAGTTACTGCCGGTGATACTTACAATGTAGTCTATACAGACGCAACAGTCTCTACAGACGGGCCCCCAGAACAGGTTACAGATGTTGCCCAGGATAAGGCCAGCGATGTTGATGCCGAACCGACAGAGCCACAAGAGCCGAGTGAACCGATAGCCCAGGTAGCCGAGACAGAAGACCTGGCCACCAATGATGCACCCCAGGGCGCGGCCGAACCCGATGAGCAGATCCAGGATGAAACCCAGGAGGCTACACCGCCGATTGCCGGAATTGACATTAATGACGCCCAGACCATCGCTGAAATTAGGAGGCGGCTGGCCACCAAAGAACCCCGCAGTCAGATAAAGGATGAGCTTGTAGACCCACTAATGGTTGCCTTGGAGGCAAAAGGCGTATCACAAGACGATATTTCCGACCGGTTGTCTAACATCGGGATCAAAATGGCCCAACCAACCGTATGCCGCAGGTTGAAGGAGTTCAAAGCCAAGGCCAACGAGGCGATATCTGAATAAGAGAAGGAATGTCAGCCGATGAACCTGAAGACCATGCCCATAGCTGACCCGATTGACCTAGCCCGAGCTTGCCAGGAAGAGCTTATCACCCGGCTGACGGACCTGGCCAACAAGCCGACAGACGACCAGGGTTCGAGTTGGGATTGAACACAGTGGTGAGGATACATAATGTTTGTCGATAAAATTCATAGCGATAGATTTGAGCGGTTTGATTCTCGACCACCGTTATGGTGGCAAATTGCGATCAGGGAAGGCCGGGCATGCCATTTGATATGCCCTACGGAAGAATGCCGGAAATGTGATTCGTATAGCATAATCTTGAAAGAGCACAACAGGAAGGAGCCTTTCCGGCGGCCTTTGATTCGAGCTAAGATCAGAAATCAAATCGGACGGAAAGCGTGGCGGGTAGCTTTTGAATCTTAGTGGGTGTTGTCGCACGGAGGTCCGGACAAGAGATGGCTTCCTTCTTTTATCTGGATCATCAAGAACATCTTCGGCCAGCGGAACGTTTCCGACTACCAGCGTGGTGTCATGGCTCTGAGGTTGGAGAAGAAGATAGCCGAAAAGGCGAAGAGGAATCAGCAGAAGGCCGGTGAAGAGTTCGGAAAGAAAGCAAAAGAGGTTGAAGACGCTGAACGTATCATTGAAGAGCGAGAGATTAGAAAGCATATGCTGATAAAAGCCGATGTGTTGGACGAACTCGGCGAATGGGAACATGCGTCCTATCTTCGTGAGATAACGCCGGACCCGGATGGCGAAGATTATGACCAGGACGATGAAGATAAGGAAGAGCCGGAACAGCAGGAACAGCTTTTGACAAATTTGTCAAACCCTATTGAACCGGCGCACACGCGTAGAGATGTGGCGGCATTTGCCGGAATTAGCGAAGGAACCATTGCCAAAATCAAAGGTATCGAGTCCACCGGCACGCCGGAGCTGAAGCAAGCGATCCAAGACGAGAAGGTGAGCATTCACACAGCCAGCAACCTTGACACCTCTCAGCGGGCCATGCCGGCCGTGGATGACGAAGCCGACTATGCCGTGCTGGCCAAGGAAAGGCAGGCAACCAGTACCGGCGGAAATGAACCCCAGCTTGTGGCAAATTTGCCCGAAGCTGACAAAGGCCGAGCTCGTGAACACGCAGCCCGAGACTGGAACGTCTCCGCCCGGAGCGTGCAGGATGCTAAAGCGGTGATTAGTAAGGGTGCGAATCAGAAGCGGACCCTTTAAACACCCGCACCACAGAGAATTTCCTCTTTTATCCAGATTCATAACAATTCATTAACAGCCAAGATTAAATAATTTCTAATTACCAGCTTAATAAAGACAAATAATACGCAAATTGTGTTACGCAATTAGATTGATAACGGTCAATTATTAACATTCGCACGAGTTATTTCAAAATAATCATTAACTACCGGCTAAATAAAGGGAAAAAATCATGCAACCTACGTTATCAGGCAAAGACATTACGACATGTTCCACCTGCTTTGCCTTTGCCTGTGACAATCCCGACACCTTTGGCCGTGGTCTTTGCCTGCGCTTTGAGAAGCCGAATAACAGACAATGGCTCGACGACTGGCCGAAGGTTAAGCCGACTAACCGGTGCGAGGCATTTAAGGCGGGCAATGGCACCCGGCCAAGAGTCTTGACCTTGGCCAACTACCCGGTGTCAGCCATTGAGACATGCCGACCAATAACTGAACCGCCGGAACCCGCCTGGAAGCGGCACATTGCCACAGCAGGAGACTTTTCGATAAATTTGTCAAAAAGTCCCACCAAAGACGAATCCCTGACCACGGCCCAGGTCGCTAATCGCCTGAATGTGACCAAGCCTTACGTCTATTATTTAATCGACAAGGGACGGCTGCAAGCCTACCGGGCCGGGAGAGGCTTTAAAGTCAAAACGGAGGACTTGGAGACGTTTTTGCAGAACTGGAAGCCGAGGAAACTGAAAGCCAGTAATTCGTAATATAATCATCTAATAAGATAATAATGACGAAATATGATAATTTATGTCTTGCAAGAGACGCTTTTGCTCCCCAAAATTGGGGAGATGTCCGACTTGAGGATAGACACAGGTGAGGGGTGAGCGAGGCCCGGCACCACCAACCTGTGTCTATCGGCTTTGCCCGGCCTGAGCAAAGGGGGTGTGTCAGATACCGCCCCTTGGCCGATTGTTGGAATTAAGACCCGAGTCCAAAATTGGACCGATGAGGTATCCGGCGGATAGGTCATAACATCAGTGCGGCTGATGCTGTCTTACAAGGCCGGATAAAGGAGAAAATATATGGACGTGGAACCAGAAATCATTGACGGAAAATACTTTCTTGGAACGCTTTGCCGGTGGGGGCATAAATACGAAGGTAAGCCGGTGTCTTTAAGATATTTATCTGGCAGCAAATATTGCGTAGAATGTATGCGGGCGCGAATGAAATATTATCACGATAGTCACCGGCAAGAACACCGGGCAAAAGCGAGGTACGCATACAGGAAGAAAGTGATGGCCCGACTGGAGATGGGTTGAGTCTTGATCATGTAACCGCTGTCATGGATGTCCATTTCTTGGACACCCATGACCCGAGATGACGTCAGTGGGACTGACGCTATCTCACCAAGGGGGTCGGCAGAAGCTACCCCCTTTCTTTATTAAGACGTCACCAGGCCGTGTTGTCGGGCTGTAATCCAGCCTTTTACAGACAATGAGACTCAGCCAGGGCAACCCTTAGCCTACCGGGAAGAGGTTGGCAAACACGCAGAAGACAGCCCTTGGAATGGCTCAGGGAGGCAAAGGGGCAAACTACTGGCCGGATAAAGGAGAAAAGATGCTCACCCGGCAACGCCATAGCGGGCTGACAGACTATTTTCTCTTTTATCTGGCAAGCCGTGAAAGAAAGTTCTGGACAAAAGCCATTCACCTGTGTAAATCTGGTGTCCTCTTAGAATCAAACTTGCTAACGGCCAGCCACCCGTGAGATTGGCTATTTCTATTTCCAGAAAAATTGACCGGCGTTTTGATGAGTGTGCCTATGTGGTGACGCATGGGCGGGTGTTTTTAGCAAGCACCTTAAGAGGCACTCGTTGAACCGCCGGTCTCGTTTTGTGGAGGAGAAAAATTATGAAAGACTCTTATTTAATCCCGGCAAATACCGTCTGCAGATGTCAAATGATGATCAGATCAGGTGGAGCAGGTTGGGGCGAAGACTACTGGCTGGCGAAAGCCAAAACCATTGAGGCCCTGTACATGAAGGCCGAATTCACCGTGGTGGCCGGTCCCTATACCGGGCGGAAGATCCACCAAAACATTATCTTGTCCGGTGGTAAGCTTGATACTGCCGGAAGGCCGATAGCGGCCAACGTAGGAAGAAGCACCTTACGGGCGATATTAGAAAGCGTCCGAGGTGTTGATCCAGACGACAACAGCCCGGAGGCCGTGACCGCCCGGCTGATATCATCTTGGGGCGACTTTAACGGCCTGGAGTTCGCAGCCGAGGTTGGCATTGAAGAGGGCAAAGACAACTACCAGGACAAGAACAAGCTTCAGCGGATCGTAACGCCGGACCACCAGGCATATCGGTCAACCATGGCACCGGCCCAGGAGGTGCATTGATGGAAGCGACAAAGAGCATTGACGATATGGAATGGATAGACCTTGAAGAAGCATTCCGCCAGAATATCACGAATGTGGACGGTGTGGTTTACCTACTCAAAATAGGCACCTGGGCTGAGACTGATTTAGATTCAGAAAAGCTTGACCAATTATTAGGCGACACTGAAGAAAAAGTTGGAATCTGTAATGCCTTGTTTCAAAGATTACTAACCATTCACCTTGAGCTACTCAGAAGTTCAAAAGCGTGCGGCGGTGGCTGTAAATCACAATTAAGGGCTTGTGCCAAATAAAAGAAAGAATTAGGCAAACCCATATCCGTATCTTTAACCAAAATGTCCACAGGTGAGGGCACCGGCGGCGGATTCGCCACCTGAGGACATCAAGGATTCTTCCGGCGGCCAGGGACGATGAACTTTCCTCTCTTTTATCTGGCCTGAGGTTGGCCGCCGGAGGCAATGCCACTTGGAAAGTAGTTGATTTCACTAAAATGCTTTTCGGCAGGTCTGAGTTTATGAGGCAAAAAAGCGCCCGAATTTGGGAAATGCCCTGTTAATTTCGCCCCACCCGGTCGGCCCAGGTAGCCGGGTCAGGCCGGTAGGGTCCGGGAGGCTGGAACGACTGACCAGGGCCGGAGTACCTCATTACTTTTTGCTCCACAACTTTATGGAGCAAAGCTGTGATTTCAAATCGCACCTTTCCGAGCAGGAACCGGGTTTGCCAAATTTGGCAGAAGTGATCATTCCGGCGTCTACCCTGCCCGGCAACCACAAGCAACCACCACAGGCAGACGAATAGACGGAGACATGGCCACGATTAGTCTGGTTGCCGATAGATCAAACGACACGTATCATGATGATATGTCATAATGATCAACCTATCTAACTGATGACGAGTAGGAATATAGGTTATGCGTAAAATGAGTCGAGAAACGCAGGTGACGTGTTGGCTGCCCGATTGGTCGTGATGAGAGAGACGCAGACGAGATGACGGTGAAGACAAGACGCAGGTTGTCACTTGGTCAGGATGATCATGAGGGTGACGAGGTTGACGATTGACCTGGTGATGAGGTGACGTTATGAGGTTACGGGTGATAAGGCGGCATAGGCCACGACCTAAGCGGTTGACTGGACTGTGGCCATAGGGTAAGGTCTACCTCGCATGGGCGGTAGGCAGGGCAGTAGGTCAGACAAAGGACGTAGACGTTGACTATCGGCAGGCAAGACTATCAACACAGGGGTGAGGTTAGAGTTGGGGTACTGCAAGGTTAGCATGTTCAAGGGCAGTGTCCATAAGATCGTAAAACATAGAGCGCGTTTCCTTTCGCTTATCTTTATCGCTTAAAAAATCAAATTGCATTCTTTGATAGAAGGCGAGAACATCAGGCGTGTTATAAGCATCAACTGTAAGTATCCGGCAACCTGTCCTGTTGTCTCGCAGAAAGAACTCTTTCACCATGTTGATTAAAGTAGCACCTATTCCAGTTCCCTGGTGTTCTTTCTGAACCCCCAATCGAGCAATTTTGACAGCCGGCAAATCCTTATAACGCTTCTGCTCTGGTATCTTTTTTACGATGTCTTGCACTTTTTCCTTACGAATGGCGTCATTACAAAAACTAATCAGTGCAAACGGGTATCTGGTGTCCTCTATTGAGAAGCCTTTTAGTGTCAAAACATAAGTCTTCGCAAGTAAAAGATTCTCGTGTTTAAGGCAATCAGAAATGAAGAAATCATTCAAATCGTCCTTACCACAATCAAAATGAAACTCACCTGGTCCCAATAGGAGTGGTTCAAGCATCCACTTACCGCTATCGAGAGTATTTCTTTGCCCAACTTGTGTCATTCAGAAGATCCTTAACGAATTGTTCCATCTTCGGCGTAGGCGTAAGTGGCTTACATCCTTTAGGTTCCTTGAATACCTTGTCCCACAATCTATCGGCCTCTTCCTCATTGAGAATGGGCGTCGGTGCGATTGGCAGCGCCATTTGATTATTTCCTTTCTTTTAGTCTTGCTTTGTACTGAGTTTTCTTAATCGGTATATTATGAACTGCTTGTTGATTCTTGTCAACCGCTATTTCTTGACCAACTTAACGACCTTGTCTTGCTTCGGCTTCACCATCTCGGCGCTAAGATCAGCCGCTTTCCTGGCTGCTTCGTCTGATATATGGGCGTACCTGGCCGTGGTGCTGGTCTGTTTGTGGGTCAGCAATTTCCCCACTGTGTACAAGTCCACCCCATTGCTGACCAGGTTACTGGCGAAATTGTGCCGGAGTCCATGGAAACGAAAGTTGTCAGGTAGGTCGGCGGCTTTCCGAATCTTGCCCCAAGGTCCCTTGAAATCAGTTCGCTGGCCACCATTGCGGCCGGGGAAAACGTAATCAGAGCCGCGGTCTAATTCCTGGATGGCGGCCAGGGCGTCAGCGCAGACCGGGATAGTCTCGGTTTTACCACCCTTGGGCTCTCGCAGCGTGATCCGGCAGCGGTCAAAGTCGATATCCGCCCAGGTCAGTTTAAAGAGTTCACCCCGGCGGACCCCGGTCAACATGGCGAACTTGATGAAGGCAACAGTTTCCCGGCATGGCCAGGATTCCAGGACATCATTTAGCCGTTGCATTTCATCGTCAGACAGAAACTCCGTCACCTGGTTGTCGAGTTTGGGCAGTTCTACCTTGCTTACCGGATTCTCGCCATTGTAGAGGCCCCTTTTCTTGGCCACGTTGAACAGGTGGCGGAGTAAGACCAACTGATGCTTGATGGTTGCCTTGGCGAAGTCTCTGCCCCTGACGCTGGTTCCATGTTTCAAATCCGACTTCATGCGTTCAACATCTATCTGTGTGATGGCATCAAGCTTCTTTTTCCCAAACCGTGGTTGAATGTGCTTACCATAATGGTAGAAATCATCATGCCAGGTTTTCTTGTTCTCTTTCGCCCAGGGCAGATAATGTTTTTCCCAAAGCTCATTCATGGTGATGACAGGTTTCTCTTTTTTTTTGATTCCCAGTGTTCCCCTGACCATATCGGCTTTTAATGTTGCCTCAGTCTCACGGGCGATGGTCAGGTTATTGCAGAGCCTGGCCACGGTCTGCCCTTTCACCTTGGCGGATACCCGATATCTTTTATCCCGACTGAAGGCGGAGCCGCATTTTTTGCATTCTTTGGCGTCCAGCTTACTGCTGGTCCGGCATTGGTCACAGTAGATGAAAATGGCCATGTTGCACCCCAAATATAGTTAGGAATCATTCCTAAATTTGCGTACCCATTGCGTACCCGTTTGCATCCCAAAAGGGCAAAATAAATCCTACCATGGGAAAGATATTTATCACGTAACTGGCATAGTTGTCAAGGGAAATGATAAGGCGGGAAAAATGAGGAAAAGATACTTAAACTGACTCTTAATCAGTAGGTTTGGAGTTCGAGCCTCCGACGGCCCACCAGGAAATACAAGGACTTAAGCCAAATCGGTTTAGGTCCTTTTTTTATTGGTGTGCATATAGTGTGCACGGATGTTTTTTGAGCCTCACTCAGCTTCCTCGTTTTATCCGCCTTAGTCCTTTTTGCGACCTTGTTTTCCGCTGTGAACTATGTTGTGGTAGGTGATCAAAAGTAAATCAGCTTTCGGGGATAAAGTCGGATTAGCTACCCGGTCTGACAGGGCGCGTTTCTTGGCGGCGTTTTTCCCGGATTGGCTTTTCCAGGGACCACTTGCAGGGGGGAGACATGAGCGACCAAGTAGAAATCAAAGACAAAAACGAATTTAACCTTGAAACATTTGGCATACTTTAAAAAATATTCGTGATCTTACGGCCTGCCGATTAAGCAGTGTCGCTATGGAAGTTGACTCATTAACAATGATACAAAAGACTGGTTGACATCCTGGGATTCCTCCTTGGTTAGGATCGTGTTGGTCCAGGAGAGTAAACCACAGTGTCAACCAGCCATCAACCCATCAAGTACGGAAATTCCGAATAAACAATAAAGTCAATGAGGTATGGTCCGGTAGCCTGAAGCTAATAGGGAAGTTGGCCCCGTAAAAGAGCGATATCAATTTTTCCTCACATTCTTAAAAACTCCCCAATCAGCCCAGCTTCAACCTTGCTTCAACCAATTCAGCGATGTCGAAAACCTTCTTGTCTTCGGTGAATTTTTTTACCCCATCGGTCAGCATCAACAGACAAAATGGGCAGGCGGTGGCTATCAAGCTTGAACTAGTGTCAAGCGCTTCCCTGGCTCGAACCTGGTTTATCCGAATCCCCGAGGATTCGCTCCAGTAGTTGCCCCCCCCTCCACCGCAGCAAAAACTCTCTCTTTTGGTTCTCGGCATTTCAATAAGCGTTCCCATGGCCTCCAGGGCGCGGCGCGGCGGTTGTTCAATGTGGTTGCGTCTGGCCAGATAACAGGGGTCATGGAAGCAGAATGATTCACTGCTTTTGTTCAACGCAAGTCGGTTTGCTGCGATAAGGTCGCTTATAAGAACGGAATGGGGAATGACCTCATAATGGCCGCCCAACTCCGGGTAATGGCGCGTGAAGCTGTTAAAACAGTGCGGACAGAGCGTTATCAGTTTCTTGATCCCCAGAGAATCAAATTCCTCTATATTTTCTCGGGCGATCTCGGTAAAAAGAAACTCATTTCCCATTTGCTTGGCCGGGTCGCCGGTACAACGGGGTTTTGCCAAAATGCCGAAAGAAACCGTGGCGGCAGAAAGAATTTTTACCATTGCTCGTGCGATTTTCTGTGCCCGTTCATCATAAGTCGCCGCGCAGCCGACCCAAAGCAGATATTCGGTTTTACCGGGAGCAAAAATAGGAATATCCAGTCCCTTTTGCCAATCTTTAGGACCTGCGCCCGTGCCGAAAAACGGGTGTCGTCGCTGTTCCAAACTGTTGTAGGCTTTGCTCATCAATTCGGGCAATTCAGACCGTTCCATTACCAGGTTTTGCCTGATTTGCATAATAGCCTTTGGTTGGTTGATGCTAATCGGGCAGGCCTCCATGCAGGCGGCGCAAGTCGTGCAATTAAAAATTGCGTCGATACCTATAACATCCACCGGTTCGTCCGTAAAACGGTTAGCGGCGAGAAATTCGGCCAGGGTCGCTACTACCATTTTAGGAGAAAGCGGCCTTTGAGTCTGGGCCGCCGGACAGACTTCGTGACATCTGCCGCACCATAGACAAGTGTCGAAATCAAGCAGTCGCTTTCGGCTGAAATCCCCCAGCTTGGCCACCCCCATAGGAGGCATGTCTTCCCCCTCCTCGTCATCGAAACTGGAGAAATCGATAACGCCCATTTTGGGTCCGGGCCTGGGGTCGGCCAGTGCGGTGTTGACGGGGGCCAAAACCATGTGAACCATTGGCGAGAATGGGATATAAGCGATAAAACCAAGCGCTATGAAACCATGGAACCACCACACATAACGATGGTAAGACAAAATCGGACCATTCGCCGGGATAAAACCGGCGACGAAATTGCCCACGAAAGAGGCCGGCTCCGGGCCGGAAGCGCGAATGCGCAATGATTCCAGTAAAAAGCCGGTGATAATTATTAGGGCAAGGAGGCCGATCATCGGAAAAAAGCCGGTCCGTTCCTTCGGGGTAACCAGCCTATCAGGAGGAAAGAGCCTTCGGAGGAAAAAAAATAAAAGGCCGGCCAGCGCCGATATCCCCGCGAGATCCAGACCGAAACTCATAAACCAGTGATTAAAAGCGCCTCTGAAAACAGGCAACTTTATTGTTACGTTGGCAAAAACGAGGATGGTGCCGAGGGTCAGAATGGCCATACCCGAAAAAACCAGTCCGTGAGCCAGTCCCGTGTAAAATTTCCGGTAAATTCGGGTGCCAAGTATACTTTTGGTGAAAACTTCTTTTAGAAAAACCGGACCCTTTTTGACGTTCGCCTTACCCCAACCGAGCTTTAATTGTTCTTTTCCTTTGCGAATCTTTCGGTAATGACTATAGAGGCCTGAAAAAAAGATGGCAAACACTGGAACGGCCAGAACGTCTATCAAAAAACCATAATCGACATTCCAATAGGGGACTCTCATTGGCTACTGTTCCTCTCTTAAGGCGCGAATCAGAACTGGAATAAAGTTTCTATAATCGCTGACGATGCCGAAACGGGCCCGCTTGAAGATATTGGCTTCTTCATCCTTATTGACGGCGACTACGCACTTGGCGTTGGCTATGCCGGCGAGGTGCTGGCTGGCTCCCGATATACCGACGGCAAAATAAACAGCCGGAGCCACAATATTGCCGGTCTGGCCGACTTGCATAGTTTGCGGGACCCATCCTTCATCCACTGCGCCTCTCGAAGCGCCGACGGCGGCATTAAGCAGTCCGGCCATTTCCCGAAGAATTTCAAAATTTCCGCTGTCGCCCATACCTCTGCCGCCCGAGACGATGATTTCTGCATCTTCAAGACGGACGCCCTGAGTTTGTATCTGATCTTCCGAAAGGAGTGTAATGGAGGGGTTCTCGATGGTTAAGGCCTCAGCCGCGCTCGTTCCCTCCAGTAACGCGGGTTCGAAGTATTTCCGGCGAATGGTGAGGATCACATGGCCCTCTGGTATTTTATACTCCGCTACCGCCTTGCCTCCGTAAACGGGCCGTTTGACCGTCATATCCGGCTTGACTTCGATCACCTCGGAAAGAACGGGCGCTTTCAGCCTGGCGCCCAGCCTCCCTGCAATTTCCGACCCCAGTGTTGTCGCGCTGAGCAGTATCACCTGGTAAGCATTCTTTTGGATTAACTCAGCCAGGCTATCCACCAGGTTGGCGGCGATGGTTTCCCGGCACTGGAAGGCTCGATTGAATGTACCTGGAATTTCACCTTGTCCGATGGCGAGCAGATCAGGTGTTTCGCCCAAAATCCTCCCCACGGTCACCAGTTCACCGATTATTTTGGGTTCAATCTTTTCTATGATCAATGTTTTCATAGGTAGCGCTCCTCCCTCAGTCTGGCCAAAAGAATTTTGGCGGTTTGCTGCAGATCATCCAATGGCAGGAATTCGCATATCGATTCGAGTTTCGGAATCTCTACCTTGATCTCTTCAGCCTTCATCGGGGCGGCGTCTATTCCCTGAAGTTTTTCCACAGGCTTCTTCTTGGCGGCCATAATGGCTCGCACCACAGGAATGCGGGGGACGTTTTCATGGCTGCTGGTTATGGACAGGACGGCTTTTCGGCTGAATTGGAGCACGCGGCTGCCGTTTTCATGATTCTGGTGCACAGTCCAGCGATCTTGGTCGAATTCGATCCTACTAATCTGGGCAAGGAATGTGTAGCCGAGCATTTCAGATAGAATGCCATGTACAATCCCTCGGTCCTGGTCTGCGGATTGCTGGCCCGCCAAGACCAGGTCTACATCTTTTATCTGCTCTAATGCCATTTCCAGATTGGCCGCTATGACATAGGGGTCGTCTGAATCTCCCAATACGAGGTGAAGAGTATCTCCGCCCATGGCTATGGCTTTTCTGAGTATTGGGACATCATCGCCATGGCCGTAAGAAACTATGCTGAGCTTTGCTCCATATTTCTCTTTCAACTGGATGCCGGTCTCTACGGCATTTTCGTCATAGAGACCTATCATCCTTGTATAGCGAGAGTGAGCGCGGTTTCCGGCCAGCTCAAAATCTCTCGCTGGGACTTCATAGTCAGGCACTACTTTTGCGAGGACCGCGATATGCATCTAGGCACCCTCCTTTTTCGGTTTTGAATTTTCAGACGGCTCGAACCGGTATATATCCACATCAACAGGGTGCTGAAAAAGGATTGGACTTCCCACTTTGGAGCAAAAACATCGTGGGGCCGCGACCAAGCCTGCCCCGGACCTCTATCCGGGGGCGAAGTCCCTGGGTTCGCAGACACTTTTCCAGCACCCTGCTAAAAATGGATTGAAACCAATAGCCAACAATAGATTCAGGCAACTGATAATTGAAAACTGTTCGTTGGGAACTCAGCGCCCTTTCCACTGCGGGACCCTCTTTTCACTGAAAGCTTGGAATCCCTCCTTGCGGTCCTCGGTATCCCTCAGGGTACCCCAAAGAAGATGTGAGAAGGCTATGCCATGCTCCAGGGGCATATCAAGCCCCATCAAAGCCGCTTGTTTGGCAGCCTTGACACTGAGCGGAGCATTAGCTGCAATCATACCGGCGTAGTTTTTCGCCAGATCGAGGAGTTCCCCAGGTTCGACCACGTCGCTCACCAGTCCAACCCGCAATGCCTCTTGGGCGTCGATCGTAGCGCCTGTCAGCAACATTTTCATAGCGACCGCCTGAGGGATTGCCCGCGGCAAACACTGCGTTCCATTGAGTCCGGCCAGGCTGGCCACCTTGACCTCCGTGAGGCCGAATTTCGCGGTAGTGGCGGCGATCCTGATATCACACGCCAGGGCCATTTCAAGGCCGCCTCCTATGGCATAGCCGTTGATGGCCGCAATAATAGGTTTCCATGTTTTCATGTGCGGTATGATCGGCTGGCCTTCGTTCAGCCAGATGGAGGCCATGCACTCAGCAGGCGGCGGCGTCTTTTTCATGTCCGTCCCGGTGCAAAAGGATTTTTCACCTGTGCCGGTCAGCACGGCGACACGAATATCATCATTGTTTCGCACTTCGGCCCAAATCTGTGCGAGCTGCGTAACAGATTCAGGATCCAGTGAATTCATGGCTTCCGGCCGATTGAGCGTAATCAATGCAATGTGATTTTCTACTATAAAGTCTACGGGCATTTTTGTCACTCCCTTGATAGCGATACAGTAATTAATCGCCATTATCTTTTGCCAGTACAAGCCCATTATAGGGTTTTTTCTGCTTCAGCAGGGTGCGTCCTAGTGTCCATCTGTGAATTTCGGAGGGACCTTCAAGGATGCGCCAGATACGGACCATCCGGGCCACGTATTCGATTCCCAGCTCCTTTGATAGCCCTACGCCGCCATGAAGCTGAATGGCCCGGTCCGCAACCTTGGTCAGCATTTCGGTTGCCGCCACTTTCAGCATGGCGCCTTCAACGCGCAAATCCTCTATTCCTTGGTCCGATTTCCAAGACGCGTAATAGAGCAGCCACCTGACGGTCTCGAGTTCAATCGTGGAATCGGCGATCCAATTCTGCACCGTCTGACGATTGGCCAATGGTTCTCCGAAAGTTACACGCGTGTTGGCTTGATCGATCATCATTTTGATGAGCCTTTCGGCCATACCCGTGCATCGGCACGCCAGTTCGATACGTCGCACCCCAAAGCGATTTTGCAGCGGAATGAAGGCCTTGCCTTCTTCTCCTAGAATCGCGTCGTCACCCACGGTCACGTCTTCGAGGATCAAATCCCAGGTGGGCATGGCGCCGATGACCGGGATCTCCCGACCCACTCTGAGCCCCGGCGTATCCCGGTCGAGAAGGAAGGCGGTAAAGCGGTCCTTGGAGGAAGCGTCCTTGTTGGTCACTGCAATAAGGATATAGAAGACGTTGTCCTTATCACACTTGCTGATAAAAGTCTTGGTGCCGTTTATCACCCATTTGTCGCCCTTGCGCACGGCTATGGTCTTCAGCCCGCTGACATCGGACCCGGCGCCGGGTTCGGTACAGGCCATGGCGGAATCCAACTGGTTATCGCAATAGGGTTTAAAATACTTCTCGCGTTGGTTGCCCGTGCAGCAACTGTTCAGGTAATAAAGATTGGGCGCATCCGGCGGGAGCAGAAAGCCGTGGGGTGAAAATCCAACGAAAGATTTGCTCATCTCTTCGAGGACTATGGTCTTGGCCAGCATGCCCAATCCCTGCCCACCGAATTCCTCTCCAACCTCCAACCCCCAGAAGCCGAGCTTTTTGCTTTCGCTGAGCAATCTCTCTGCACTTTCTTTGGCGAGCTGAGGGCCCGGTTCGGTCCACAGGCTGATGTCACGTTCCAGAAAAGCTTTTTCCAGCGGCAGCATTTCCCTCTTAACAAACTCCCGCATGGAGTCCTTCAGCATATTGTATTCTTCGGAAATAGAGAAATCCATTTTTTACTCCTGTCTCGAAAACTTCATCGCTGGCAAGGCCTCCCTCTCGGCCCTACTGTAAATTCATCGCGCACCCGGCGCGGCTCCGACTAGGTTAATACGTTCTTTTTCGTCAGTTGATCGATTTCTTCCTCGGAGTATCCGAGTATGTCTGTCAGAACTTTATGGGTGTGCTCGCCTAAAAGAGGGGCGGCGGTTTTCATCTCGACGGGGGTTTTTGAAAAAACGATCGGCGCCCGGTTATACAGGGTCGAGCCCACCACGGGATGGTCAAGATAGGCCCAGAAATTCCTTTCAATCAGGTGAGGATCTTCGATGGCCGCGCGGGCGTCATTTACCTCTCCGGCCTGAATACCATTGGTTCTAAGTCTTTCGGCCAGCCGGCCGGCATATTGATCGCGCGTCCAGGCATCTATATTGGCATTCAGTTCGTCCTCGTTTTCCTTGCGCGCCGACAGAGATGAGAATTTAGTCTCATCAGCCCACCCCGGGTTGCCCATTAAGTCTTTAAAAATCCGCCAATCCTTTTCGGAGAAGATCGAGATGGCTATCCATTTACGATATCCAAGGGTTGTGTAAACTCCGTGCGGTGCGGCATGAGCATCACCGTAGCCAAGGGGGCCCAGCAGATCCCCGTTTGCCGCGTAGGCCATCACATCGCTTGGTTTCATGGCAATGGCCGATTCTAACTGTGAAATGGCCACTGTCTGGCCTTTTCCTGTGACCTCGCGCTGCAGGAGGGCCGCCATGACGCCAAAGAGGGTGTGGCAAGGCACCATGACGTGGTCCGTATAATTGGTGCCGGTACCAAAGGGCCGGCCGTCTTTGAAGGCCGATTGTTCAGTTAGGCCGCACAGGGCATTCAGGTTTACGCCGTAGCCCATGAAGGATTTATGCGGGCCGGTGAGGCCCTGAAGACTCATGGTGATGTAGATGATGCGCGGGTTGATGGCCTTGACGTCTTCCCAGCCAAGGTTCCACTTCTCCATCTGCCCGACGCGGAAGTTGTTGATGACAATGTCGCTCTTTTTAATCAGCCGCACGGCCACATCTCGCGCCTCAGGGATGCTCATGTTGAGGGCGATACATTTCTTGTTGGGGTTGCGGTTGGCAAAATAGCCGCTCCGCTCCAGCCCCTGGCTGTTGCCGTCTTTAAAAGGCCCGCCCTTGCGCAGTATGTCGGGACGCGTTACGCTCTCGATTTTGATTATCTCCGCGCCGCATTGGCCCAACACGTTGGTAGCAATCGGTCCTGCCCCGACCCAGGAAAAATCGCAGACCACAATTCCTTCCAGAGCTTTTCTGAAGTTAGCCGACATGGACGATACCCTCCTTTGCCAATGCTTCTATACAACCGTCCGTATAGCCGAGTTCGCCTAAAATTTGGGCTGTATGCTGCCCCAGAGAAGGTGCCGTGTCTCCCAGCCGCCACTTCAAGTCGCCAAGTTCATAGGGAGCCCCTGGGTAGGTGATGTCGCCGGAGAGCTTGGGATTATAGACGGTATTCCAGTATTTACGGTAGGCTAGTTGTGGATTCTCAAGCAAGTCCTTACCATTGCTGACCGGGGTGAGAGCCACTTTGTGGGCCTGCCCCTTCTCGTAAAGGGTCAGCTTGTCGTGTTTCATGGTGAATTCCTCGAATATACGACAGAATGTCTCGTACCCTTCCTTCGTGGCGCGATAGGAGTCATCGATCCATTTGTCATTATCGAAAACCTCCCATTCTTCTATTTGCTCTTCTTTCATCCAACCTACGAAAGGTTCCCACATGACCTTATTCTTGCCCATAATGGCGACGATGGCAATATAGCCGTCCTTGCAGGGATGAATTGTCGCCTCCCCGGCCACCTTGCCTCTGCCGCGCCTGATAACGCCTTGGAGGTCCCAGTACTGGGCGGCATTTTCCAGGGCCATTCCGGCAGCTTCCAGGCAGGATACATCGACAAACTGGCCAATGCCGGTTCTTTTGGCGAAAAGCAGAGCGATTGAGCTGCCCACCGCGGCATAGGCCTCGGCCATCCTGTAAGCCTGGTTGTCGCAGGAGCGAACTGGTTTCTCATTTTCGATCCCGGCCAGGAAAAGAAACCCTCCCATGGCCGAACAGATCAGATCAGATCCCGGCATGGCTTTATACGGGCCAAAGCTGCCGAACGGAGTAATGGAGGTCTGGACCAGGCGTGGATTGATCGCACTGAGACGATCATAGGACATCCCCAATCCTTCCAGGTAGCCGGGGACAAAACTTTCCAGTAAGAGATCGGCCTTTGCACAAAGCTTAAGAAATATCTCCTGTCCTTCGGGTTTTTCCAGGTCCAGGGCCATTCCCCTCTTGCCTGCATTATAGTAAAGGAACTGGAGGCTGCGGTCCATACCCGGTTCATTCCGGTAGAACGGGCCAACCTGGCGCAATGGGTCCCCGGTCATCGGCTCCAGGTGAATCACATCCGCCCCCAGACCCGCGTAAAGCTTTGCGGCGTAGGGTCCCAATTCGCCGGTAAAATCCAGCACTCTTAAATTGCCAAGTGAATCATAAGACATTTTATCCATCACCTATCTCCTGAGATGCAAAACGCATCAGCCTGAATATAGACTTCTGCCCCCACATACATAAAGGACCTGGGCCGTGATGTATCCGCTCTGGTCATCGGCAAGGAACATGACGGCATTAGCGATATCATCGACGTCGCCCAGTTTGCCCGTAGGTTGTTTGGACAGGAGAAACGCCTTGTTTTTTTCCGGTAAATCATCCCATAGGGGGGTGTGGATCAGACCGGGGGCCACGCAATTGGCGGTTACGCCCTTACGCCCCAGTTCCAGCGCCAACACCCGTGTAAGCCCCACTACGCCGGCCTTGGCCGACGAATACGGCGCCTGCCCGGCTCCTCCGAGCCATGCCCGCGAAGCGATATTAATGATGCGGCCATAGTTCTGAGAAACCATGTGATTATGAGCAGCCTGGCTACACAAAAACGCCCCTTTCAGGTTGACGTTGATCGTGATATCCCAGTCGGCTTCGGTAAGATTTCGCAGCGCGCCGGCACGCTCCATCCCGGCGTTGTTAACGAGAATGTCCAGGCTGCCTAAAGTCTCGACTGTCTCATTCATCATCCTATCTACTTCGACCTTTTTCGTGATATCAGCTACTTTGCCGATGACGGCCAATCCTTCTTTTTTAAATTCGTCGACGGTCTGCTCCACATTATCGGCCACGATATCGTTGATAACGACCTTAGCACCGTTCTGAGCCATGCGAAAGGCCGTTTTTTTTCCGATACCGCTGGCCGAACCTGTGATCAGCGCGACCCTGTTTTCTATTCCCATTTCTTGACTCCGATTCTTTGCGAGTGAATAAACCCTTCATATTGACATAGAAAAATGGGCGCTCTTTCCTCCACACACAAAAAACATCTGGCCGGTGACGTACTTGGACCAATCTGATGCGAAAAATCCCACTGCCCTGGCAACATCATAGGGACGTCCAATTCTTTTGACCGGCAGGGACTCGCCTATCTTTGCAGCTAGTTCCGGACTCATTTCAGATGTGGCCACGTCACCCCTGGCCACACAATTTACCGTCACCCCATCGCGTGCCGTCTCAAGAGACAGCGACCGGGTAAGTCCGAAGAGGGCGGATTTGACAGCCGAGTAACTAGATCGGCCGGGCCAGCCGATGTAATCAAGGCTGCTGATGTTTATTACGCGCCCGTACTTTTGCGCCTGCATTTTCGGGATTACCTCGCGGCAGAAGAAAAAGACCGGGTTAAGATTGGTCCGAATGCCTGTCTCCCATTCCTCATCCGAAGCGTCGCCCACAGGCTTGCCGAACCGAGCATCGGCATTGTTTATCAGAATGTCGATTTTACCATATTGTTTGATCACATCACCGACCAAACGTTTGACGTCGACAGAAGAGGTGGAATCCACCGGATTAGCCTCGGCATTACCGCCGCTTTCCCTGATCTGCTCAGCCAAAATGCTTAGTCTGGCATAATCGGTATCGCAAACAATTACCGTGGCGCCCTTTTGCGCCAGACGCACCCCGATCGCCTGGCCGACCTCGTCGCAGGCCCCGACCAGCAACGCAATTTTGTCCCTAACGACCTCCATTCCATTCTCCTTTCGTATATGCCACCTACCGGGTCGGAAACTTTTTTGCATCGGTTTACCAGCCCTTCACCAGCATGTGCATGGTGCATGCCGCGTGCTCAGTTCCAGACAATCCTCCGCCCGTCACGTGGGACATGGCGACCTTGGCGCCTTCCACCTGGTAGCCTTCGCATTCTCCTCTCAGTTGCTTTACATTGGCGGCAATTTGGGCCGCCCCGGAAGCACCGATGGGATGCCCGTATGAAAGCATTCCCCCCCTGGCGCTGAAGACACACTTTCCCCCATGAGTCGATTGGCCGTCCCTCAGGAACTGAAGCCCTTCTCCTCTTTTGCAAAAGCGCATGCACTCGTAATAAAGCAACTCGGCGATGGTGAAAGCGTCATGCAGCTCAACGATGTCCACATCCTCGGGACCGATCCCCGATTCTTCATAGAGCAAGTCACTGGTTGCCTCTGTGATATCGTCTCCGGTGATATCTCTGGGGCGGTTGTGATACGGCCCTGAGGTAACGACGGATCCCGCTATCCTGACGGGCTTTTCGATGCCGAGCTTCTTGATCATGTCCTTTGAGCAGACCACCACGGCGCCCGCCCCATCGGCAATCCCGCAGCATTGGTGCAAAGTCAGCGGATAAGCGATCATGCGCGATTTGACCACTTCCTCGACCGATACCGGTCCCTTAAACCAGGCGTACGGATTATTTGTCGCATGTTTTCTGTTTTTCACGGTGACCATGGCTAAATCTTCAATAGTGGCGCCGGTTTCATGCATGTAACGGGTGGCGCGCATAGAGTATTTTCCGGTCATCACCGCGCCGTGGACGGTTTCGATGTCGTTCATGGCCGGCGTAAAGGCGGTCCCCGTCTCTCTGTGCAGAGAGTGGTTTTCGGCTCCGATGCCCAGCGAACATTCGGTGATGCCGTAGGCCACATCTTTAACGGCCATATGCACCGCCATGCCGCCGGCCGAGCAGGCGCTCTCGACATTGATGATGCCGGCTTTTCCCACCAACCCAATATCCTTCAAGATGGTTTGGCCCGTCACCATGCCGTTCGTGGCGTTTCCGCAATAAGCGCTTTGGGTTACGTCAGGACTATCAAGCTTTGATGTTTTCATGGCCTGAAAGGCGTCCTTCCGTC
>JADFYN010000309.1:3321-4131 GCA_015233055.1 Deltaproteobacteria bacterium | reverse complement strand
CGCAAGACGTTGAAGAACTGCGAATTGATTTTAAGGCGCGGTATCACAACTTCAAGCTACTTTTAAGTGCCAACAACAGGTCTCTGGAGATCATGGCCGAGATGGAGCAGGCGCTGCAAGGAGACCGTCCTTTTGGGATGAACTTTATCAAAGCCCATTCGACCGCTGTTTCAGTTAACGTCTTCCGCATGATAAAAAATTTGAACGAGATCGCGCACGGGAAATATCAGGATTTATATAAGAGTTTCGACGCCATTCAATTTCAAGTGGAGAATCTTCTCACCCAAAAGAAGTCTGTTTCGGATGAGAGACTGGTCATTTACCTGGATGAGGTTAATAAAGATCTGGCCGACCTGGTGGGAAATAAGATGGCCAACCTGGGTGAACTAAAGAACAAGGTCAAGGTGGCCGTGCCTGGGGGCTTTGCCATCACCTCATACGCGTATCAAAGGTTTCTAGAGCATAATAACCTTCAGGCGGAGATTGACAGCCGCTTTCAATCTGCCGGGGTGGAAGACATAGAACAATTGTATTCCTTGAGCGCCGAGGTTCAACAGTTGATCATCCGCTCCAAGTTACCCCAAGACCTGGAGGAGGCCATTATGAATTCCTTTCTCCGCCTGGAAGCCGAAACCGGGAGGAGAATCACGGTGGCTTTGAGAAGCAGCGCGCTGGGGGAGGATTCGGGTGAAAGCTCATTTGCCGGCCAGTACCGGTCCGAACTAAACGTCAGCGTCGAGAATATCATTGAGGCCTACAAAGAGATCATCGCCAGCAAGTACAGTCTTCCAGCCATAACATATAGACTGA
>JADFYN010000309.1:0-3298 GCA_015233055.1 Deltaproteobacteria bacterium | reverse complement strand
CCATGTGTGTCGGCTGCCTGGTCATGGTCGACGCCGCGTCCGGTGGTGTCACTTATTCCCGGAATCCGGTGGATATCAACGATGACTCAGTGTTCATCAACTCGGCCTGGGGTCTGCCCAAATCGGTGGTTGACGGGAGTGTCAATTGTGATCTGACCGTGGTGTCGCGAAAAAAGCCCATGACGATCATTCGACAGGAGATTAAGGATAAGGACGTTAAGTTTGTCTGTTACCCCCAAGAAGGCTTGTGCCGGGTGGAACTGACCGGGGATGTCGGTCGGGCGCCTTCGGTAGATCCGGATCAGGCCCTTGCCTTAGCCGAATTGGCCATATTGATTGAAGATCATTATGGTTGCCCCCAAGATATTGAGTGGGCGGTGACCTCCGACAGGGAGATCAAGCTCCTCCAATGCCGTCCGCTGCAACAGATGCCGGGAAAAGAAACCGACTCTCCCGGAGATATCCAAGATGACGACGACACCGTCCTGGCCAGAGGCGGAATCACGGCCAGTGCCGGGGTTGCTTGCGGCCAGGTTTTTCTGGCGGATAGGGCGGTCGATATCTTGCAGTTTCCGCCGGGAGCGGTTCTGGTCACGCACCAGGCGTTGCCCCGCTGGGCCTCTTTACTCAACCGGGCGGCCGCGGTCGTAACTGAACAAGGGGGATTTGCCGGTCATCTGGCCAACGTGGCCCGAGAGTTCGCTGTTCCGGCCCTATTTGGCGTTGCCGGCGCAGTGGAAAAGCTTAGAAACGAGGAGTTGGTTACGGTTGATGCCGGCGGCCGGGCGATCTACCGGGGGCGGATTGAGGAACTGTTGCTCAAGGCCGATAGTAACGGCAAGAAAAACCTGATGGAAGGCAGTCCGGTGTTTGACACCCTCAAGGACGTCAGCCGGCACATCATCCCCCTAACCTTAATAGACCCGGATGCCAAAGAGTTTATTCCGGCGAATTGTACAACCTTTCATGATATTACCCGCTATGTCCATGAAAAGTCCGTTCAGGAGATGTTCAATTTCGGAAAAGAGCATAATTTCTCGGAGAGGTCAAGCAAACAGCTTTACTATCATGCGCCCATGATGTGGTGGATCCTGAACCTCGACGATGGATTCAAAGAAGAAGTAACCGGAAAATATATTAAGATAGAGAATATTGGGTCAAGGCCGATGTTGGCCCTCTGGGACGGAATCGTGGCCATCCCTTGGGATGGGCCGCCCCCCATAGATGGTAAAGGACTCATGTCGGTGATGTTTCAGGCTACCCAAAATACTTCCCTGAACACCGGGGTGAAGTCTAAATACAGCGAACGAAATTATTTTATGATTTCCAAGAATTACTGCTGCCTCAATTCCCGGCTGGGATTTCATTTTTGTACTATTGAAGCGCTGATCGGGGATCGGCCGAGCGAGAATTATATCAGCTTCCAGTTTAAAGGCGGGGCCGCAGACTATGACCGGCGGCTTAAGCGGGTTGTATTTGTGGGTGAGATATTAAAGGAATACGGGTTCAGGGCAGAGATAAAAGAGGACACCCTGATTTCCCGCTTAGAAGGGCATGACCAGGAATTCATGATAAGCCGCCTTAAAATTATCGGTTACTTGTCCATCCACACCCGGCAGTTGGATATGATCATGACTCACGGCGGTAAGGTAACCTATTACCGGAACAAGATCACAAAAGATATTGAGACCATCCTGAACCAACCGGCCGGCCAGGCCTAGCTTCAGGAACCAGGCTCCGGATTTCAGGCGATGCGGTGGAATCCAGATCTAAAATTTCAATTATGGATGGCCCGAAATGCTAAAATACAACGTAATTGAAATATTCACCAGTGAGGAAATCCGGTGGCAAGGTAAACCCCTGGCGGATGTGGTGATCCAGCATCTTTGCCGCTTGAAACCGGCCGCTCGCTGCATCGTCACCAGAGGGACGGATGGGTGTTACGAGAACGGCGAAGTGGTCTCACGAAAGCTGGAGGCGCTCTCCTTCAACCTTCCGGTGCAGATCAAGATCATACTTCCAGACCGGGAAACGGACCAGGTCCTGTCCGAAGTGGAAAAAATGGTGACTGACGGGATTGTGGCCGTGCGCAGCCTCGACGTGGTCAGTCATAAGGTCGGGAAGCATCTGATCCCCAGACAACTTATGATCAAGGAAATGATGACCCTGGCACCGGTTAAGGTCACCAGTTCCACCTCGGTGGACGCTGTGGTCCGATTGCTCCTCTCGTCATATTTTTCAGGGCTTCCGGTGGTTGATAAAGATGACCGTCCCGTAGGCATTATTACCCAGGGCGACTTGATCTATCGTATGGGCCTGCCTATGCGCCTTGGTTTATTGGCCAAGTCTGATTCCGAGAAAATAGACGCTCTGTTGGAAGTCCTGGCCCATCGGCGGGCTGAAGATGCTATGACCCGGCCGGCTGTGTGCATTGAAGAGACCAGGCTGCTGGCCGAGGCAGTTGAATTGATGCTTAAGCGCGGTTTGAAACGCCTGCCTGTGATTGATGCCGGAGGAAGATTGGTCGGAATGGTCTCACGGATCGATGTCTTCCGGACCATTATGAAGGAGTCTCCCGACTGGTCCGCATTATCGGAACAAAGCTTAATGGTCGGCAACCTGCGGTTTATCTCTGATATCATGCGTCGCGACACTCACACGGTTCTGCCTGAGACTTCTGTGGAAGAGGTCATCCGGATCATCGATACCAACGATATTCAGCGGGTTGCGGTGGTAGACAGTCAGGGCCGTTTTCTGGGTTTGATTTCAGACCAAGATTTGCTGGCCGTTTTTTCCGACCACCATCCCGGCATTTGGGACTATTTTGTGAAAAGAATCCCATTTGCCGAACGCGGCAGCCAACACCGAGAGTTTAGCCGGCAGCTTCGGGCTAAGACCGCAGTTGAGGTGATGAGGCCCGATGTGATCACCGTGCTCGAAGACATGCCCCTTGACGAAGCGATTAAACTGATGACCGAGAAAGGATTAAAACGGTTGCCGGTGCTTGATGCAACCGGTTTGTTCAAAGGAATGATCAGCCGGGATTCCGTGCTGCGGGCGGGATTCGGCCACCCTTAGCGGGCAACCGGCAACCAGCAACGATATAAAAGTACCCTCCACGTTACCATTACACTTGTCTGTTTAGGCATAATCTGTTAAAATCGTGATTGATGGCCAGACAACAGGGAACGTAATTGGTGATTATCGATATTTACGGGGGCCTGGCTCGGTTCGATTTCCACATCGTCCCTGTAACCAGGCCCGTTTTTTTGGAAAACTCAGCCGGTTCCAACAGAAA
>JADFYN010000308.1 GCA_015233055.1 Deltaproteobacteria bacterium | reverse complement strand
GGCCGGTCCTCTATGCGCCGCCTGACTTTCTCCTCCGCCATCCAGGCTGGCGGCATCAGGACAAACGTGTCCACCGGAAAACAAGATAATCTGACCCTGAATATGGACAGCACGGCCTCCGTCAACGCCGTTTCAGACGGCATCTGGCAAGCCTCGGCCGACCGGAGCCGGAACTTCTATCTGCAACGCTACGTCAACGGGGGGGCGATCCTGCTTTTGAGTAATGACGCTCAGACCTGCGAAGTCTTCTTTGACCCTGCCGCCACACCGAATCACATTGCCGGCATCGGGATGTTTACCTCGCAACCGGTCTCGGTTGACTTCACCATCACCAATAGCACTACCGGGATCGTGGTCCGAAAGCCAGGCAGCGGTTTACCCACGAACTGGCCGGTGACCAGGTTTAGTAATGCCGCCGCGGATGCCAAGTGACGGGATGGTAAGTTACAGGATTGAATATTGCAGATGGATGACCGGCATAAAAGTTACTGAAGACAAATCATGGGAAGCGACGATGAACACGTCTTATGCTTCAATAAAATGGATAAACACCACTTCTCGGTCAGGAACCTGGATCGAAAGGACGTGGCCGAGCATCTTACCGAGGGATGGGAGTTGGGTGATCTGTATCGAGTGGGGGACCCCGATGTGGGGGGCTGGCCATGGTAGTTTGGCTTTTCGCCGGAGGGGGGGAGTCTGAGATCGAAGGTCTGGGTTAACTTACGGAGAGCATTTACCAAACAGCGTATTTATGGCATGATGATCATTGATGATTTTTCGTGTCGGATTTAACATCACGGAGGGATTTAATGGACAATCTGCTTGATGTCATCAAATCGAGACGAAGTATTCGATCTTACCAGGACCAGGAAGTTCCAGACGATTTGCTGAACCTGGTTCTGGAGGCCGTCCAATGGTCACCCTCCTGGGCCAACACCCAGTGCTGGGAGGTCGTGGTGGTGAAGGAGGCGGCCGTGAAACAGGAACTTCAGGGGACAATGGGCAAGGGCAATCCGGCCACCAAGGCTATTGTGACCGCCCCCATCGTCCTTGTCCTGTGCGGCAAGCTGAAGGGTTCCGGATACTATAACGGACAGGTGACCACCAAGTTTGGGGACTGGTTCCTGTTCGACCTGGGCATCGCCACCCAGTCGCTCTGCCTGATGGCCCATTCGCTGGGGTTGGGGACGGTGATTGTGGGGCTATTTGACCAGGACAAAGCCAAAGAGGTGCTGCAGGTCCCGGAAGGGTATGAGGTCGCAGCCATGATTCCACTGGGTTACGCGGCTAAACCGGGCTCCCCTCCGAAACGCCGGGAGATCGGCGAATTCAGCCATAAGGATAAGTTTTAGCTGCTTAATCGAATCCGGGCCTATCACCTCGCGGCCAATTTCTTGTTGTTGGCTTTGCTCAAGTGATCAGCCACGGCCAGGACCGTATTGACATAGGGGGTACTGCGGTTGTAACGGTAGATGGCGTCCCGTTGTCTGGATGGGTCGTCCATGTCGCCGTTCCAGCCGTGTCCCTGAATGTAATGACCGGTGCTGTAAATGGCGTCCGTCATCTTGAACAGGTCGCCCCGGCCGTCTCCATCGGCGGCAACGCCGTATTTGAGGGCATTTGAGGGCATAAACTGGCAGATTCCAATCGCGCCGTAAATGGACCCCGGAATGGTCAACGGATCTTGTTTATTGGCCTCGGCATACTGGAGCAGGGCCTTGAATTCCTGGTAAGCCCAGTCACCTTTTTCTTTGGCCCGGTCTTTGAGCCAGTCCCGTCTTTCCGGGTCAATCGGGAGGTCGTTCAGATATGTCTCGATGTTGCTGAAATCGGCACAAAGAGCCATACTGGATAAGACCACGAAGGCTTTGTCTTTGCCCAAGAAGCTTCCGAATCCGGTTTCAATCATCAGGATCCCCACGACCACTTCACCGGGAACGCCGAATTTCTTCTCCATCCGTTTGATTGGCAAAGTAGAATTCTCGCGCTGCGGCCAACCGTTCCGGCCTCAGAAATTGTTTGTAGACCTGGCGTGGAGAGACGGCCTGGGCCAGTGTTTTTTTCGCCGGCAACCGATCGGCCGGGGGTAAAGCCAGCTCGGCTTTGATTTGCTGGAGCAGGGCCTCGGATGGAGTCCCGTCGGTGGTCAGGCCATGCACCTGTTGAAAGGCCGTAATCGCGGCACCGGTGTTTTCTCCGGCCAGGCCGTCCACGCCGCCGGGTGTATACCCCAGTTCCGTCAAGCCGACTTGGATTTGGCGCGTTATTTCCGAGCGGTAAGCCAGTTTGTACAATTCCCGCAGGTTCTTGTTCATGGGCTCCGGATCGAAACTGACATCAGGCCGGATAAACAACTCATTGAGTTTGGTTTCATCCCACCCGTCGGACATCAACCGGGCCATTAGCGGCGCCCATTGTTTGGCCTGGGGTGCGACATAAGGCACGCGGGGCGGGGGAACGGGCTTGGCCACCGGCGCCATCTCCTTCTGAATCGGCGGCAGCACCTTTTCGCTGGGAGTGGCACAGGCAAAAAGCGTCATCATGATGACAATCAGCGACCAGAAATGCAGGCGCCGGATGCGGAAACAACAGTGTTTGGTTATCGAGCAATGATTCATAATTATTCATCTACTTGGTTTTAGTTAGGGGATATCGTCAGGCCCGTCTTCGGGACTCAAGGAAGCAATCGAATGGTTCGCACCCTATCATAGCGGGGCGGATCATGCAATGCAAAATTGCGTCGTTGGCCGGTCGTGATCACCGGCCCAGGGCTCGGAAATCTTACCCCGCCATTTTTCTTTAATGAGAATAACCAGGCCGGGGCACGGGTCGGCCCGGCAAATATCTTCCGGAACAGACTATTGGTTCTAGGTCACAAGTCTATTTTTGTACTTAAGATATTCATACCAGAACACTGTCCCACCCAGAATCAAGAAGTGCACGGCAAAGAAAACCAGACCATCCTTCATCTTGACATATTCGGCTTCCCGGAAGCAAGTCAGGCCCAGGAAGAAGGCGGCCAGGTTAAGCCAGTAAAAGATGCCGACAATGTTTTTTTTGGTCTTGTAGGTCATATCATGCCTTTTCTATTGTTGACCCCGCCAGGAGTTGGAGGCGTTACAGGAATTGTCTTAGATCTGTTTGCATACTCGGTCGCGGCCTTCGGCCTTGGCCCGATAAAGAGCATCGTCGGCTCTCTTAATGATTGTGTCGATAGTCTTGTCGTTTGATTCTCCGGGCAGGAAAACGCTCACCCCGAAGCTGGCTGTGACGGGTATGTGGGATGATCCGTCTGGAGCCGGGATCCACAATGACTTCAACTCGTTGCGAATATCTTCAGCCAGAGATGCCACGCTATCCAAGGTTAGCCCCGGACAGCCGGCAATAAATTCCTCGCCGCCATACCGGCCTACGAAATATGGTTCCCGGATGCCGTACCTCAAACAACCGGCGCACTCCTGAAGCACCAGATCGCCTGCTTGATGTCCAAAGGTGTCGTTTACTTTCTTGAAGAAATCAATGTCTGAAAGAATTACCCCCAGGGGGTGACCTTCCTTCCGGGATCTCTTGAACTCCGTATCCATCTTGCCCATGAACTCCCGGCGATTCCAGAGTCCGGTCAGGCCGTCGGTGGCGGCCATTATCATGATTTCCCTTTCCAGATTGATGATCCGCTCGCCGATACAGACCCGGCACCGGAATTCGTCATAACTGAACGGCTTGATGACGTAATCGTCGGCTCCGGCTTGCAGTCCCGCGATGATATCCTCCTGGTTGCCCAAACTGGTCAGGATAATTATGTAGATGTAGCTGGGTTTGTTGGCCGCCCGGACCATCCGGCACACCTCTATGCCCTCTTTACCCGGCATGACCCAGTCAAGGATGGCGATGTCGGGGCAGTCATTTTCTTTGAGCACTTCCCAGGCCTCGTCGCCATCTTTGGTGGTAACTACCTCGTACCCCCATTTGGCCAAGAAGGATTTCAGCATTCGCCGGGTTACAGAGTTATCATCAGCGATTAGAATCCGCATACTATATCCGGGGTTTCAGGTTGCATGTTTCAGGTTTCAGGTTACATGTTTCAGGTTACATGTTACAGGTTACAGGTCAATGCCATTGACTTAAGGGTGCCAGACAATCGCTCTAATGTTTTAAAATAGCCAATTCCAAACAAGCCCCG
>JADFYN010000307.1 GCA_015233055.1 Deltaproteobacteria bacterium | reverse complement strand
TTGCTACCGTACAGCGCCCCTTCAGGGCTTCTTCGGAATCGACTATTCATATACTTTCTCCCGGTTGTCCGGTCACCACGCAACTCGCAACACGCCGTTTTTCCCAGGGCGTTGCCCCGGTCTAACCTAGTGCGCCCCTTCAGGGCTTATGCGGAATTGTCTATTTATAGAAATTCATCCGATGCCCCGTCAACCCGCAACACGTAACCCGTAACACCCAACCCGCCGTCGATTGACCTCATTTCTCCAACACCTGGCGAATGAGTTTGGCCAGGCGGGTGATGTCGATGGGTTTCATCAAAAATCCGCTGACGCCCATTTCCGCCGCTGTCTTCTCATTGATCGCCTCGCTGTATCCGGTGCAAAGGATGACCGGCAGGTCGGGCTTCCAGCGCATGATCTCCTGAGCCAGTTTATCCCCCGTCATCTGAGGCATGGCCATATCCGTAATCAGCAGGTCGAATTCATCGGGATGGGCCATGAAGGCCCCCAGGGCTTCCACCGCCCCGATTTTGGCCGTGACTTTGTAGCCCAACCGCTCCAACATTATTTTGCCGGTTTCGGCCAACCCCGGTTCATCATCGACCAGCAGCACGGACTCGGTCCCTTTGGGGATAGTCTCCTCGATATCGCCGATCAACTCGGGTTTGTCCGAAGCCGCCGGCAGCAGAATGTTAAAAGTCGTCCCTCCGCTGGGCCGGCTGTAAACGCTGATGGCGCCGCCGTGATTCTTGACGATGCTCTGGACGATGGCCAGGCCCATCCCGGTTCCTTTACCAAATTCTTTTGTCGTAAAGAACGGATCAAAGATTTTGTCTAAGATCGGGCCGTCGATGCCGTGCCCCGTATCTCTGACGGTTAGCTTGATGTACGGTCCGGGGTTCAGGTTGAGATATCCGGCTGCGGAATCGGTGTCAAGATAGAACCCGGTTAACGTTATGCTTAAAGTGCCGCCCTGGTCCGCCATGGCGTGGGCCGCGTTGGTGCAAAGATTGATCAACACCTGATGGAATTGGGTCGGGTCCCCCAAAATGGTTGCGCCGGCCGTGGTTATTTCTGATTGAATAATGATATTAGCCGGTAAGGAGGCTCGGATGAGCTTGATACTTTCTTTAACAATCGACGCCGGTTCAAAGGGTTTCTTTTCCTGTTCGGTTTGGCGGCTGATGGTCAGGATCTGCCGGACCAGGTCCCTGGCCCGCTTCGCCGCCTTAAAAATTTCTCCCAGGAAATCTGGGTTGACGGCGCCGATTTTGGCGTCTTCTAAGGCCAGTTGGGTATAGCCGAAGATCGACCCGAGAATATTATTGAAATCATGGGCGATGCCGCCGGCCAGGGTGCCGATGGCCTCCATTTTCTGGGCCTGGCGGAGTTGCGCCTCGAGCTTCAAGCGATCTTCCTCCGCCTGCGTCTGGGCGCTGATGTCCCGAAAGACTAAGACGACGCCGATCAGGGCGTTACTTTGGTCTAGAATCGGGGCCGCGTTGTCGTCGATGATCATCTCCCGGCCGTCTTGATTGATCAGCACGGTATGATGGATCGGCGTGATCACCCGGCCGGTTTTGATGATCTGGCTGACCGGATTTTCCCGCCGTTTCCTGGTCACCCCATGGATAATATTAAAGACCTGGGACAGGGGCAGGCCCGCGGCTTGTTCTTGCGACCAGCCGGTCATGCTCTCGGCGGCTTTATTGATCAGGGTCACCCGGCCGGCTAAATCAGTGCTGATCACTCCTTCGCCGATGGATTCCAGGGTCACGGCCAGCCGTTCTTTTTCCTCGGCCAGATCGTGTTCCGCCCGCGTCTGGGCGGTCATATCTTCCACCAGTCCGATGGCCCCGAAGAGGTCACCCTGGGCACAAGGGATCCGTTTGAACACCCCCCGGATCGACGTGGTTTTCCCACCTTTGACGGAGACGTAATCACCCTCGTAATATCCGATGTTACCGGACAAGGCGTCTTTGATCGCCCGGAGCATTTGCTCATCACGCAGGTTTTCGAGGACATTGAAGCCGATGGCTTGTTCCCTGGGCACCCCGAGGATCTCAGTAATTTTTTCGTTTAAATCCAGGATGACGCCGTTATGGCTGTAATACACGATGCCGATGGGGGCGTGGTTGAACAACAGGCGATATCTCTCTTCACTTTTCAACAAGGCTTCTTCCGCCTGGTTCCGCTCGGTGATGTCGATGTAAGCGACCTGGATGGCCTTTTGGCCTTGATAATTGACCGGACCGGCAAAGACCTCCACCCCGCGCACCTGGCCGTCCGGCCGCAGAATCCGGATCCGGTAATTCGGGGGGACTTCTTTTCCCGCCAGCCGGTCGTTGTGGTATGTTTGGACCATCTCGCGGTCATCGGGATGGATCAACCGCCATCTTTCCTCCTCGGAAAACGACAAGGCGACCTCGGCCGGGTAGCCGAAGATTTCGGTCCACTTCGGATTGACGTAGACCAGCCGGGAAGGGGAGCCCAGGGAGATGACAATTCCCTGGAGGGATTGTTCGCAAAGGAGACGGAAGCTTTCCTCAGCCTGAAGACGCCGGATAGTGGCGCCGTGGAGCCCGGCTAAGTTGTGCCGCCGCCACCGAGACAACACCCACATGGTCACGGCGATGATAATGACCAGGGTGAATCCCGTAATCAACCGGGCGTTTTCCCGAATGGCGGCATAGGCTTCCACCTGATCGATTTTAGCCACTATAAACCAGGGCGAGTCGGGGATCTTTCGGATCGCGGCCAGGACCGGCACCCCCCGGTAATCTAGTCCCTCTACAGCGCCTTCGATCCCCCGGGCGGCCATGGCGGCCGGAAGTTGGGCCTCGGTTGCGGGGAGCCGTAATTTGAGGGCGGTGTTTTTCCGGAATCTTAGTTCATTTAAATAGACGGCCTCGGCCCCCTGGCGCTCGATAAGGAGCGTTTCGGCCGTGTTGGATGGGGTCGGCCATGATTGGATCAGGGGAAAAAGAAACGAGGCGGGATCAATTCGGAACACCAACACCCCCACCGGACGCGGGCCGGTTTCATCCGTGATCAGTAACGGACTCAGCAGATCAAGAAAAACCGCTTCCTTTGTCCCGGTTTTCATCCGGTGCAAGGGTGAAAAAAGGGTCCGGCCGGTTTTGATCACTTCCGGGACCAACCTCAGCGTCGAATCACCCACGGCCTTGCCGGCGGGTCTGGTGGACAATTGACCGGTTTGTTTCACATCAATAAAAAAAATATTACTATAGCGGCCGGTCTGCATCAGGGCTTCAGGGCGCTGCAGGATGTTGGTCCGGTTGTCATCCCCTGGAGCCCCATCCTTCAACCACCGTTCGAAGGCCCGGGACAGAAAAGGGGACATTCCCAACACGACGGCATCATCTATTCTTTCTGCGCGCCACCCGGTAATCTGGGAGACTTTGAGATCCGCTACGGCCCGTAGCTCTTTATGTACTTGTTCCTTAATGGATTGTTTTTGAAAGGAGAAGACCAGATATCCGGCCACGGCGATGACCGTGGTTAAAATCAGAAGCAACGGGAGGGCTGCCCGCAAGAAACTCCTGGCCGGCGGCATCTGCATTTGAGACTGGTCATGGGTCATGTTCATGCTTTCAAAACATCTCTGATTAAGGCGTCTAAATCTGACCTCTTGAAGAAAAGGGCACTGACAAAGATATTCGTGTCAAAGACGAAGCGCTTATTTTTCATTGAGGATTTCGTTTAAAATTTCCGGTGTCAAACCTTTGGATTCGGCTTCATCACTAATTTCATCCATGATCTTGAACAACGTTTCCAGGTCTCTTTTGCCTTTGTAGGTACCGGCCAAAGAAAGCTTCATCCGAAAAAGCGCCTTCTCTCTTTCGGCTTCGTTGGCGGCGTTGAAGGCCTGGGCCACCTCGAAAGGCACCTTGATAAATTCTTCGCATGCCGGTTCCATGGTCGTTTCTCCGGTGAGGATGGGTTTAAAAAAGCGTAAATTTCATTGCTTAAATGATAACACAACCAGCCAAAAAATAAAACAAAATATTCTCATAGTCTGAACTATGATTACCCTGATTATGAAAGACTATGATTAAAGCAGAATACCCAGGAGTTGGACTGTCGGGTGGGCAGGATGGGCAACCGGTCGGCCTGGTGGATGCCCGGCAGGATGGTTATATCGCGTGTTGCGTGTTGCGGGATCGGGGGGCAATCGGACGAATTTCTATAAAATAGACAAATCCGATTAAGCCCCAACGGGGCGA
>JADFYN010000306.1 GCA_015233055.1 Deltaproteobacteria bacterium | reverse complement strand
TAATCGGAATTGACCATTTATTAGAATAGGATACGATGACTTTGCACCTTAAGGCAATGAAATTGACCAGTCGCCGACGAATAACTGCATCCAAATTTCCAGGATGAGTATTTGCCAGTAGCGCCAAGCCTGGAGGCCGTGGAGATGGTCATGAGCCAGCAGGGTCCGGAGTTTTCTCTGATTGATCATTCCTTCCCGGCAGAGATAACCAGAGAGCAACCACTGGTCGAAGTATTTTTTCCGGTATTTATTGACCCAATATACCACCGGAGCTCCGAACCCTTCTTTTTGGCGATAGATAACTTCATGCGGCAGGTACTTCTTCATTATCTGATTAAGGATGTATTTCTTTTGGCCGGATCGGATTTTGAGACCGGAGTCGGTCCTCAGGCTCAACTCGACAATCCGGTGATCCAGCAAGGGCACCCGGCATTCCAATGAGGCGGCCATGGTCATTTTGTCAGTTAAAAACAATATATTATCCGGCAAGTACCACTGCAGATCAGCCAACATCAGGGCATTCAAAGGGTCTTTGAACCGATTTGCATTAAATGGCTGATCGAACTCTTCTTTCCTGGAAATTGAGACCCCATGCCAGGGGAAATATTCCGGCCAACGGGAGGCCTGCCGGGGAGCCATTCGGTCGTAATAGGAAGATTCCACCTGCTTGCCAAATAAAAGTCTCTTTATGATGGATTCCCAAAAGTAGAGGTTCCGGTAATGGGCATAGCCGCCGAATAACTCGTCCCCGCCGGCCCCACTCAGGATGACTTTGACTTGCTCCGCGGCCATCTTGGCCAGGCCGTAAGTCAAAACAAAGGCCCCGTCACCGATAGGTTCCTCTAAGTGCCAGATGAGCTTGGGCAACTCCGTGATCAAAACTTCGTCAGCCAGGTTCTTGGTGAAATGACGGGTTCCATACCTGCGGGAGACGGCCGCGGCCAAAGGGCTTTCGTCCATTTTACCTGGCATGTCGGTGCCGCTCATGTGCCAGGTGGTCATGGGCAGGCTGGTTTGGAGAGAGGCCAGGGCGGTAACCGCTGAACTGTCAATGCCGCCGCTCAGGAAACAACCGACCGGGACATCGCTCCGCATCTGGAGGCGGACGCTATCCTCAAATAAGCCCTCAAACGTCTCGGCCAGGTGGGGCTCATCTTGAATGTCCGTCTCCGGCAAGGCCATCGTCCAATATGGGATTAGTTCTAAGGCCCCGGCCCGCCATTGGAGATAACTGCCGGGAGGAAGCTTTTTGATCTGGGTGAAGGGGGTGGCCGGGGCCGGGATGTACATCAAGTCAAGCAAGACACTGAGCGATTCCAGATCGACTTCTTTTGATATCAGGGATGTCTGGAACAGCCTTAATTTCGGAGGCGAATATAAGGTGACGGCCGGCCAGGGAATAATATAATGGTTTGACACCCAGGCGATCCCGAATCAGGTACAGGGTATTCTCGGCCAGGTCATAAAGGGCCATGCCGTACATGCCGTTCAGATGATGAATGAAGTTGATGCCGTATTCTTCATATAAATGGGGAATCACTTCCACATCGCAATTGGTCTGGAAGCGATACCCCTTCTCCGCCAACCGGCTTCGTAACTCGATAAAGTTGTAGATTTCACCGTTACAGACTACCACTACGGTCTGGTCATGGTTATAGAATGGTTGCCGGCCGCGAGCCGGGTCCAGGATGCTCAACCGCCGCATTCCCATGGCCACCTGGTTGGAGATAAAATAACCCTCTCCGTCGGGCCCGCGATGAGCCAGGACTTCCCCCATGGCCTGAAGTATTGATTTGGGATCGCTAGGGGGGTGGGTGAGTCCGAAGATTCCGCACATAATTGAGTCACTTAGTCGTCAGGGTAGAATAATTTTGGTGGAACCGGGGAGTACCTTAGCGGCGGGCGACAGGGTGGTGGCCGGTGTTTAATGCCTTGGGGTGGTGTGGCTCGTACCCCAAACCGGAGTCCGGGGTACGAGGGGAAGTCGAACGTCACCGACCATGCGGCCTGGTCTGAAGGCGGGGCCGGTGCCGGGGTGACTTTAGAGTCTGTCGTAGGTGCCCATGTTACTTCTGGCGGCGCTCAATTTCTGGAAAGCGTCACTGTATAAGGAACTCAGGTTAGCCCGGTGGTTGGGGAAAAAGGAATCCAATCCGCCGTCCATAACAATCAACGGCTGTAGTTTGGCCGCCTTTTCCAGCGAGGCCGCAGCCCCTCGAACGACATCGGTCGTCCCGGCGCGGGCTAATTTATCTTGGAAATCAACCACCGCGGCGTTCAGAATTCTGGACATGGCCACGGCCACGCCTTTGGCGTAATAGAAGTAGTCATCTTGTCTAAACCAGCTTACCGGACTGCCGTCGTCTTCCGTTTGTTTAATCAAGTTGCTGTGAGCGTTGCCCAACACTTCGAGACATCCGCCCAAGATATTGACCATGGCCGCGGAGGAATTATTAAACACCGCCTTGCCGCCTTCTAAATCTTTTCGATAGGTCTTTAATTGATTCACTGCATCGTTATACATGCTCGTGGTGGCCGTGAACCAAAACTTATCCGCACTGTAGTTGAAGTTGTTGAAGGCGTTGTTGATATGGGGATTAACCTCGAATGAATCGGAGAAACGGCCGATTTTGTCGTTAAACACAATTATTATCCGGCGGACAACCGTCAGCACGCCCATTTGAGTATTGTTCACGTTGTCCGTTAAGGCCAGTTTGCCAAAGAAAAAGCTGCTGGGCCGCCACCCGAACATTCGTTGATTTAGCTCGTAGTCCATGACATCGATCACGGCAGAAGTAAAGGTCATTCCCAGCAAGGCTTCTCTAGGGGGCAGGGGAGGCAATGTCTTTTGCTGCATTCCCGGTGCGCCTTTGCTGTCGAGTTTATCTGACGGCAAAATGGCTGACGGTGCGGTTGGTGGTACGGCCGGCATTGAACCCGGCATGGAGGGAGTTTTAAATTGAGGAGCTGTTTTGGAATCGGGCGGAATCACGGAAGAACCCGATGAAGCCGACGGGGCCATTGGGATAGAAGATTTCCCCATGTCTGACGGTGGCCTAAAATCTGGTTTCTTATCCGTCAGAGTCGACATCATCCCGGATTTGGAATCAGGCGATGGGGTGTGGGAAAAGAAAAAGGGAATGGCGGTGGCTATCACGAAGAGGACAGCAATGATTACAACCGCATATAGTTTATAGTTTTTACCTTTAGCCAGTTCCTCGGGAGCTTGTTCCGTCGTCATTTCCTCGGACGGTTGCTCGGTGGTCATGTCCTCGGGAAGGTTTTCGGGTCGTTTTCTGAAATTCATGGTGCCTCCGGCGAAGTAAAAAAAAATAATTGAAAAAAAGGTTAATTCGGCCAGGTGAGTGGCCACGGCCGGGCCATTAACGCAGGCGATTGACAAGAAAAACTTCAGATTCGTAAATTCAGTTTTAGTTACTGATAGATCTGAGATCCAACCTGGGGCTGAAATCCCGAGTCGAACTATAACATAAAGGGTGGCCGGTGAACAGAAAAAACAGCTTCTCCCCGCGGTTAAGCCGAATTTCTGTGGCCGCCCAGCCGCCTTGTGATGCTGTTTTAAGGTGCCGGGTCAGATCCTGGTCCTGGTTTCAAATCATCGCCAACCCCTCTGGGGATGGTAAAGGAAAAGGTTGATCCGGTCTTGACCCGACCGTCAACCCAGATGTGTCCCCCATGGGCTTCCACCGCCATGCGGCAGAAGGTTAAACCCAGACCGGTACCGAACTTGGATTCGGAACCGCGGGCTTGAACGAATTTCTCGAAGATGAGTTCCCGGACGTCCTCCGGGATGCCTGGCCCTCGATCAATCACATCGATCCGGAAAGCGTTGTCTGTGACTGAAAGTTGACCTTGGAGCAGAATAACCAGGTTGTCGGGTGAATGATTTATGGCATTGTGCAACAAGTTGAGGATTATTCGATCAAACAGAGGCCGATCCGCCACGATTACCGGAATATTTTCAGGGACGATAACCTCAATATTTATTCCTTTAAGATCTGCCAGTGATTTTACTTTCGTCGCCACTTCCAGCAAAGCCTCGGCCAGATCAAAGGAAGTTTCTTTTATGACCAATTTACGTTCTTCCATCCGGCTGATGTCCAGCAGGTTGGTCACCATTCGAAACAGGTCCTGGCAACCGACCTGGGCGGAGTCCAGGCATTCCAACTGATCTGCGGTTAAATCATCCAGGCCGATAAGGTCAAGGTTAGCCA
>JADFYN010000305.1 GCA_015233055.1 Deltaproteobacteria bacterium | reverse complement strand
GGAGAATCCAGTGAATCTGATCGCTCAGGCCGAATGCCTGGCCGGCCGGGTGGGCGCGGCTCTGATGCCGGCTGGGGGCGTGGCTTAGTGGCTTAAAAAGCATTTCCGGGAGTTGGTCAACCCCGATTTCTTTAGGGATCAACTGTGCGGCCCGTTTATGGGGATTGTCCAAATCACCCACGAATTCGGCCTGGTCGGGACAAACTCGAAGCCCGGCCGGATCCAGGCCGACTGGGTGGTAATGGAAGCAAAGGTGACATTATTGCGCCACACCCTTGAATCTGAAGGGCAGATGGACCAACCGCTCTTCCACAGAATATTCATTTGGGTAATCATGGACATAGTCCTCGGAGTAGCCGTATTTTTCGGGGTTGTTTTATCCGGTTCTCAATTCAACGGATGGACGCCGTACAACCAGGCCGTTTTACGCCAATGATTAGCCGGCCGCGATCACTTGCCCTCGTCCCGGCCTAAATCATTGGTGCGAAGTTGTTTTCTTAACGGGTTGAAGAATTATTTCCGTTATCACCATGACATGGTGTTTCATTGGCATTTTTTTCGCGTTTGTGTTTCATTATGTACTATAAATATAATTTAGTCAGGAAGAAAATTCAGTCAGGAAGAAAATGTTTTGCGGTGGCAGTCATCCACTGGTAGGGCGGATGTGGAGTTTTACCGTCGTGCCGTTCGATCAAAGCAGGGAGCGCCTATGATAAATTATACTATTTATGTGATAGATGATATATCGACGGTTCGCAAGGGAATCACCTTAGCTCTAAAGCATGACTACCGGGTCAAAGATTTTGAGACCGCGGAGGAGGCCATTGAAGCCATTAAGGTTGAGTCTCCCGACCTGGTGCTGCTCGATATCGGACTTCCGGGCATGACCGGGATTGAAGCGCTTCAAGAGATCAAAACCATTGACTCGGATATTGTGGTCATCATGATCACAGCCTCGGAAGATATCAATTCCGTCATCTCAGCCATGAAACTGGGGGCCCATGATTACTTGTTGAAACCCCTCCACACGGATGCCTTGCTGGTCAGTCTCCGAAATGCCTTGGAAACGATTCGGATGCGTAAGGAAATTCAACTGCTCCAAGAAAAGCTGATCGAGGATAATCTACCCTGTCTGATATGCGAGAGCAACGCCATTCACGACGTCATGGAGTTGGTCTCGAAAGTGGCTAGAAGCCGGAACACCTCGGTCTTGATCACGGGTGAAACGGGTACCGGGAAAGAGTTGTTAGCCAGCGCCATCCATTACAAAAGTCCCAACTTTAGAGGCGGGTTCGTTACCTTTAACTGCGCTTCGTTGCCCAAGGTCCTGGTTGAAAGCGAACTTTTCGGATATGAAAAAGGTGCGTTCAGCGGGGCCCATCCATCCGGGAAAAAAGGACTGGTGGGAGAAGCGGCTAATGGGACTCTATTTTTGGATGAAGTGTGTGAGTTGTCTCCGGACGCTCAGTCGAAGTTGCTTCGTTTTCTAGAAGATGGGGAATATTATAAGGTTGGAAGTGTAGCCAAAAGAAAGGTTCAGACGCGTATTGTGACCGCGACTAACAGGGAGATCGATGAATTGCTGGAGCAGGGTCTTTTCCGCCGGGACCTTTATTACCGGATAGCCGTGGTCAGAATAGATCTCCCGTCTCTAAAAGAACGGCGTGAGGATATTATCCCCATGGCCAGATACTTTTTAAGCGATTTTGCTCGGAAACTGGGAAAATCTTTTATTGGGATTTCTTCGGAAGCAGAAAAGGTGTTGGAAGCATACAACTGGCGCGGAAATGTTCGAGAACTAAAAAACTTAATCGAAAGAAGCGTTTTAATCAGCGATGGCCCGGAACTGACTCTGGATGACCTCGGCCTGCAAAAGCAAACTGAACAGAAACAAGTGCCGGGATCGCCGGATTTTCCTCTGTCCCCCATCCCACCCGCCGGGATCGACCTTATGGCCAAACTGCGAGCCATCGAAAAAGGATTTATCTCCGCGGCTCTGAAGATGTCACAAGGTAATGATACTTATGCCGCCCAGTTGTTGAATATAAATTATCACACTTTCCGTCATCGAAGAAAAAAGTTTTTTCGTTAATAATCAATGATGATGAACTCTCCGGCCTGATTCCGCCCGTCTTCTGCCTTGTAGATCTGTCGGATGCCCGTCGTTCCGTCGACACCCCGTAACTTGATCAGATCTAAAGATAAACATTCCGGACTATGAACCGTCAGTTCCGTGTGCGCAGATTTACACAATCAACTTGTGCATAATTTCCAGATAACGGTCCCGGCCCGGCCCAGCCGGAATTGCTGTGTCTTAAATGTAAGAAGTATTTCTTAAAATAACTGTTTGCATAATATTTGCATGAACCATTATGAAATAAACTGAAGCTAAAAGGGCCGTCAATGATCGAGCCAGGCGGTTCAGCGTTCAACCAACACCACTTGGTTGGCTGTTTCTCCGGGCAGCATGTCCGGCCGGATCATGATGACTCAATAATGATTTGTCGGATTCAGGCTGAGCGCCTACATGCCGACCGGGGATTCCCCACCGAGAAAAACTAAGCTAAATGGTCTTTAGAGCACAACTGCATACTGTCGGAGTAAGTCTTATGATCAAAGAAATTAGCGTGAAATTCTTGAAGCCGGGCATGTTTATCGAGGATATGTGCACCTCTTGGGTCAATCATCCTTTTGTCACTAAGAAAAAGTTGATTAAGTCCGAGGCTGAAATAGAGTTAATTAAAAAATACGGTATCATGACCGTAAAAATAAATGTCGAAAAGGGAACTGATGTCGATGAATCCATTGATGATCTGGACGGAGCTAAGATTGCTTCCGGTATCTCAAAGTCTCCGGCATCGACCGTAGGAAAAGCGGGTACGGCAGGAAGTCCGTCGAGGGAAACACCGGCTAAGTCAATCAGCCTGTTGGATGCCGTTCCTGTTCCTGTGTCCGATCCCGTCCCTTTGGGTCAGGAAATGGAGAACGTTAAGGCGGTATATAATGACACTTTAAAGAATATCCGTTCGTTCATCGAACAGACTCAGAAACAAGTTCCTCTTGACTTTGAAGAGGTATCCGAAAACGTGGATGAGCTGATAAAGAGCGTCTACCGTAACCGGAGTGCCGCGGCCACCTTGATCAAGCTCAAAGCATATGATGAATACACCTACACTCATTCCGTTAATGTCTGTGTCGTGTCCCTGACTGTGGGGCGAACGCTTGGCCTCACCAAGACGGCACTGAAGCACCTGGGAATGGGCGCGATCTTCCATGACTTGGGGAAAGTCGCAATTCCTGCCAATATTTTGAATAAACCCGGTAGATTAACGGAAGAAGAGTTTGAAGTGATGAAGATGCATCCGGTCCTGACCGCCGAGCTATTGGATAATTCCAGTCAACTTTCTTCACACAGCCGAGAATGTGCGCTATCCCATCATGAAAAGTATGGCGGGTTAGGCTATCCCCAAGGCCTAAAAGGTAACCAGATCCCTTTGCTGGCCAGAATTGTCAGCCTGGCCGACGTGTATGACGCCTTGACCAGTGATCGAGTCTACCGCGCCGGGATGCCGCTCCACGCCGCCGTCAAGATCATGTATGGAAATCGCGAAGATCACTTCGATCCGGAATTGCTGGGCAGTTTTATCAAGTGTGTCGGCGTTTATCCCATTGCCAGTATGGTTAAATTGAATACAGGTGAAATGGGCCTGGTCGTCGATATCAATCCGGAGAAGCTGCTTAAGCCTCAGGTGCTTATCCTGTTTGACAGCAACCGGAAACCGGTTTCCAAAAAAGAAGTTTTTAACCTGGCCAAGGAAAGGGTTGTCATCGGCGGCCGCTCTCGGTCCATAGTCGACATTGAAATACCGGAAAAGTGGGGGATCAATCCGGCGGACTATCTTTAAATCCGCGCCTTTTTAGAGGTAACATGTTTAAATATATAGATATTAGCATGACTGGTTCCGTTTCGCACGCCCATCGGCGAAATTTAAGATGACGCGGTGGCGCAACCGGACAATGCTCATATAAAAGTGCCGGCGACTGCACGGGGAGAATGATATGGGGCAGAACCAGAATGGCGATCAGTCCAAGAATGGCGATCAGGCCAAAAGGTATGTGCAAATTCCTATGGACGGCGGAATAGATTCCATTTTTGCCAAGTCCATGGATCAGATTCCTAATTTGACCGAAGCCGAATTCACCCGCATCCGGAACCTGGTCAACAAAACCGACGCACTGCCCAAAGCTCATCG
>JADFYN010000304.1 GCA_015233055.1 Deltaproteobacteria bacterium | reverse complement strand
CGAACTTGAAATTCAAAATCAAGAACTCCGCCGCGCCCAATTGGAACTGGAAGAGTCGAAAGACAAATATTTTTCCTTATACGACCTGGCCCCGGTCGGATATCTCACTTTCGGTCAAAACGGTTTGATTTCCGAGGCGAATCTTAGTTGCGCCGAAATGTTCGGCCTGGCCAGACGATACTTGATCGGAAGTTCTCTGTACAGATTTGTGGACCCGGGATTTAAGGACACTCTTTTGCGTCATTTGAAGAAGACCCGAGAGTCAAGCACAAAACTAACTTGTGAGCTCAAGCTTTCTAAGAATCAAGGCGCCGCGTTATGGGTCCAAATGGAAAGTCTGGCTGATCATGACCAGGACGGGAACCTGACCTCCTTCCGGATCGTTTTGGTCGACATTACTGGGCCCAAGAAGATAGAACAGGATCTACAACAAAAAGAAAAGGATATCACCCTGGCCAAGAATGCCGCTGAAGCCGCCAACCGGGCCAAGAGCACCTTCCTGGCCAATATGAGCCATGAAATCCGGACACCGCTGAATGGTATCGTCGCCTGCACTGATCTATTGAAATCCACCCCGATTACTCCTGAGCAGAGTAGTTTCCTGGACATGATGGGAATAAGCGCCGATGCCCTGATGAATATCATCACCGACGTTCTGGACCTGTCTCAAATCGAGGCCGGTAAGATGTCCTTCGAAAAGGAGAACTTTGATCTTCATGAGTTGATTCATAACGTATGTCGGGCCTTTGGTCCTGCTGCCGATGGCAAATCCATCCAACTGACATATGCAGTTTCGAGCCGGGTGCCGACGTTGCTCTATGGTGATTCAAACAACTTGCGCCAGATTCTGACTAATCTTATCGGCAATGCCATTAAGTTTACCCCAACCGGCGCCGTAAAAATTGATATTGAATCCCCGGCCAATGATAAAGACAAATATCAGCTTCACGTCAGGGTTAGAGATACGGGGATCGGTATCCCTAAAGAGAAGATTTATTCCATATTTGAACCATTTGAACAAGCCGATTCTTCCATGACCAAGGAATATGGCGGGACGGGTTTAGGATTGGCCATTTCCAAGCACATGGTCGAGGCTATGGGAGGCGAGATCTGGGCGGCAAACAACTCTCCTGATCCCGGCAGCACTTTTCACGTTATGTTTTGGATGGATCGAGGCACCCGGGCGGAAGAAATACTTGAGCCGGAACACTCCATGGCCGCCCCCCCTCTGCCGGATATGACCGGAGGGAAATGTTTGGATATCCTTCTTGTTGAGGACAACGAAATTAATCAACTGACGGGGAAAAGCCTCCTGGAAAAACTTGGGCATCAAGTAGACATAGCTGAAGATGGCCAAAAGGCCCTGGATAAATTCATGGCCAAAAAATATGATCTGATTCTTATGGATGTTCAACTGCCGAAAATGAATGGCCTGGAGGTCACCGCGATCATTCGTGAAAAGGAAAAAGCGATCGGGAGGTATACTCCGATTATCGCTTTGACCGCCTATGCCGTTAGAGAAGACCGGATGAGGTGTTTGTCTGCCGGTATGGATGGTTATCTTTCTAAACCGATCAATTTTAACGCACTTAATAACCTCATTAAATCCGTTGCCGATAGAACAACGCCCTCTCTATCGGCTCAGCCCCTAAAAATAATTCCCGACCAAATCATAGATAAGGAAGACTTTCTCGCCCGCTGCATGGGCGACAAAAAAGTGATTATAGGAGTATTCAATATTTTTCTTAAGAATCATCAAGAATATCTCTCTAATATTCAGGCGGCCGTAAATCGCCGTGACGCTCAAGGCTTGAAATTTTCAGCACATAAGTTCAAGGGGGCGTTATTGGGGCTCTCAGCGCACAGGGCCTCCGGGGTCGCCTTACAGCTTGAGAAAATGGGAGAGACCGCTGAATTCAACAACGCAGAAGAGGTATACGGAAAGCTTGTAAAAGAAACTGAACTACTTAGAACGGCTTTAGGGGAACTGGTTGGTACATGTTAGGCCCGGAACAACATTGGGTGTACACCTGTAGGGGCGACGCATGCGTCGCCCCAATACCCAGGGCGTTGCCGCTGGGTTAACCTAGTGCGCCCCGTTGGGGCTTAAGCGGAATTGGCCGTTTATTAAAATCGTATCCGATTCCCCTTCTCCTTAATTCAACAACATTGAGGTGAAGCCCTGGGTAACCGGTCAAAGTATAATTCAGTTGGAAGGAATTCACCCGATGTTGAATTCTCCTAAAATAACCATCCTGAATGTGGATGATAACGACGTCAGCCGTTATCTTGTCACAGAAATACTCCATCATGAGGGATTTGAGGTGATGGAAGCAGCCACCGGGGGAGAGGCCCTTCAACTGTCCGCAACGATCCCCGACCTGATTATCCTCGATGTGCATCTGCCGGATATGAGTGGATATGAGGTATGTAGGCAGGTAAGAGCAAATCCTGCCACCGCGGCTATCCCAATCCTTCACCTATCTTCCACATCCGTGGATGACCAATCCAAGGTAACCGGTCTGGATAATGGAGCAGACGGCTTCTTAACGCATCCCGTGCCAAAATTTGTGTTGACCGCCTCAGTCAGGTCCTTGATTAGAACTCGGCAGAAGGACATGGAGTTGCTTGCCGCGGCCCGGCAATGGCAAGTTACTTTCGATGCCGTGACCGATCTGATCTGGTTGATGGACGCTGAACATATGATCCTTCAATGCAATAAAGCCACGATCAGGTTTCTCGGCAAACCGTCTAGGGAAATCGTTGGGCGTCCGTGTTATCAGGTTATTCACAAGCTATCAGGACCGATTCAGGGCTGCCCTGCCATGTGTGTCAAGGATACTCTATGCCGGGAAGAACAAATTCTTTCGGAAAACAACAGATGGTTTAATCTAACCGTTGATCCCATTATCGATCAGGGCGGGAATCTCGTTGGATTTGTCCATATTATGTCCGACATCACCGACCGTAAGCGAATGGAAGAGGACTAAAAACGGACGGAACGGCGGCTTCGGCAAGCCCAAAAAATGGAGGCCATTGGAACCCTGGCCGGCGGCATAGCTCACGACTTCAACAACATATTAGGAGCAATGCTGGGTTACACCCAGTTGGCTGCGCTCGATGCTCCTCCCGGAAGTCAACTATCCGGCTTTTTAGGGGAGGTAATGAAGTCCGGCCATCGGGCTAAGGAGTTGGTTAAACAAATCCTCACCTTCAGCCGGCAGTCCGAACAAGTGATACAACCTATTCTTATTGGGCCGGTCATTAAAGAGGCGGCAAAGCTGATTAGGGCATCCTTACCGGCTACGATTGAGATTCGTCAAAATATAGCTCATCAGGTTGGACCAATTCTGGGCGACCCCACTCAAATCCATCAAGTTCTTATGAATCTATGCACAAACGCGGCCCAGGCCATGGGCGATAAAGGAGGAGTCTTAAGCATAAGTTTGGAAGAACTAATGGTTCCCCTGGAACAATCCTCTGCCGCTTTCGGCCTGGATGCCGGCCGATACGTCTGCCTAAGAATAAATGACACAGGCCCAGGGATTGACCCTAAAATTCAGGACAGAATATTTGAACCATATTTTACAACAAAAGGGATTGGTGAAGGAACCGGCCTGGGATTGGCAACTGTTCACGGCATTGCCGAAAGCCATCGGGGAGTGATAGAGCTATATTCTGAACCGGGCCACGGGACAACCTTCAGTATCTACTTGCCCAGGCATTCCATTGACACCGGCCCGGACGTAAGTTTACAAGAATCATTGGAATCCGGCTCTGAAAGAATTCTTCTAATAGACGACGAAATGTCCCTGGTGGTAATGGGGCTCGGATGTTGCAGCATTTGGGATATCAGGTAACCATGAGAACAAGCAGCTTGGAGGCCCTGGAGCTTTTCCGGTCCGAGCCCGGCAAGTTTGATCTGGTTATTACGGACCAAACCATGCCCCAGATGACCGGCCTGGAACTGGCCAAGGAATTATTAAAAATCAGGCGTGACATCCCCATCATCCTGTGCACTGGTTTTAGCTCTTCCGTGACCCCTGAAACGATCCAGGCTACCGGTATCCGGGGTCTGGTTATGAAACCCATGTTAATGGCGGAGATATCAAAAACCATCAGAACGGTCATGGAAAACTAAGGACCGTTAAGGCTGCCGGAACTTTTAGGGGACAAGGCCCCGGGGAATGTCGTTGAGTTAAGAGGGCGGCCTGACTATCTTCGGATGTGATAAGGTTCCTCACATTCGTTCGGAATGACAAATTTAC
>JADFYN010000303.1 GCA_015233055.1 Deltaproteobacteria bacterium | reverse complement strand
GCTCTTGAGAATGAGTTGATTTTTGGGGCCAATTCCCAAGAACAACAAAGGGAAATCAGAGAAGCTGCAATCATCAAAGGCTACATTGACGGCAGACTGAGCACGGACAAGGTCGCTGAAATGTTAAACACAAGCCATGAAGCCGCTGTAGGTTGGCTCAGGAATAAAATTTTTGCCACCATGCAGGAATTGCTTCCTGAGTTGAATGAAGACGATGATTAGAGCAAAATACCCTCGTGTTGGACCTACCGGTTCGGCCTGGGGGTATTTTCATTTTGACCTTGAGGCCGGTTAAACCTGATGACGAACTTCCATAAACATCATCGTCGATCAGACGGGATGGCCTGGTGGATGCTCAGCAGGATGGGTAGTTGCAAGTTTACGAGGCATCTGGTTGAGTTATTTTTAATAGACAATTCCGAACAAGCCCCACCGGGGCGCTCTAGGTTAGCCCAGCGGCAACGCCCTGGGAAATATGGCAGGTTACGGGCCGGGGAGGATGGCCGGGAAGGCGTCAATTCAACGATTCAACACGTGCCGGCAAAAAGGGTTGGCTTTTTTTCATGTCATTTGTTATAATTCTTTTGAGGGTGTGCTTAAATTCCAATCTTTTGAGGGAGACTTTCAAATTGGCTTCCAGGCTGACATTAGAAGAGATCAAAAAGAAAGCTGTTCCCATTTTACAGCGCAATGATGTGGTCAAGGCGGCTGTTTTCGGCTCAACCGCCTGGTCAACTGAGCACCAGAAAATCGAGATCAATTTATGCCCGTAATAGCAAGATTCTATGGGATTATTATCAAGATGTATTTTAAGGAGCATGGAGTTCCACACTTCCACGTTCTTTATGGTGAATTCAATGGTGTTTTCGCTATAAGCTCATTGGAGATGATTGAAGGTGACCTGCCTCAACGCGCCATGAACATGGTCATGGAGTGGGCGAAAAGCTATCAAGAAGACTTAATAGACATGTGGAACACCCAGCAGTTTCGAAATCTACCCGGATTGGAATAAGATCATGGCGGAGTATCCAAAAGTCAAGTCGGTCGAAGTTCTGTCCGGCCATCGTTTGAGAATCGTTTTTGTCAGCGGAGCCGTTCGTTACTACGACTGTAACTCCTTGTTGGAACAGCCAGCCTTCCATGTTCTAAGAGATGAAGGATTTTTCCGAAACGTGCATCCGGACGCACATGGATACGGAATTGTCTGGACCGATAATCTGGACTTATCGGAATCCGAGCTCTGGATCAACGGAACGACTGGGCAGGCGGCCTGAAGGAGAACCTCGTTCCCGGCCTTAAAGCCGCCTCAACTTGGTGACAAACTCCCCCAAACATCCCAGCCAATCCGTCCAGCCCCAACACCACGGTTTCAGGCAATAACCACGGCGAGTAAGATCTTTTAAGATTGACTTCCGCCACAAGCTGTTATACGCTGATAAGGCATAGTATCAGGGAAAACGGTGCAAATCCGTTGCGGACCCGCCGCTGTAACCGGGGACAAACGCCGCGATACCACTGTCGATCACGATGGGAAGGGCGGCTAGTAGGACGAACCGGAAGCCAGAAAACCTGCCCAAATAACATGTGCCGCGCTCTCCGAGGGCTGAGAGCCGGACAATCCGGACGAAATACGGCGTCCCCGGGTCTTATGGCTCGGGGATTTTCTTTTGGGTTGCAAACAGGTTACAAGTTGCTGGTTGCAAGTTACAGGTTACGGGTTGACGGGTTGACGGGGCATCGAACGAATTTCTATTAAATCGATAATTCCAAACAAGCCCCAACGGGGCGCACCAGGTTAGCCCAGCGGCAACGCCCTGGGAAATCCAAATATGTCCCCTCAACGGGACGACCAGGTTAACCCTGGGAAATCCAAATGGGACCCGCTAAATTTGACCCATAAATAATCTGTGTAATCTGCGTAATCTGCGGATGTCTTTTGGCTTCACTCCATAATCTGCGGATGTCCTTTTGGTTTCGCCGGCCCTTCGGGCTATGTATCCCTCTAATTCAACCGATTTGGGGCAACCCCTGGGGAATCTTTGGATAACGAGCTGTTATGATTTCATGTCCACGCATCCTCATCGCCGGGACCAACAGCGGCGTCGGCAAAACCTCCGTCACCCTGGCCCTGGTCGGGGCCCTGCGGCAACGTGGCCTGCGCGTCCAGACCTTTAAGGTGGGACCGGATTATCTGGACCCGACCTATCTGGCCCGGGCCTCGGGGCGGCCGTGCTACAATCTCGACGGCTGGATGATGGGCCGTGATTATGTCCGGGATTTGTTCGCCCGGCAGGCCGCCTTAGCCGATATCTCCGTGATCGAGGGCGTCATGGGCCTGTTCGACGGCAGCGATCCCGTGTCCATTGAAGGCAGCACCGCCCAGATTGCGGCCTGGTTGCATGCCCCCGTGGTCCTGGTGGTCAACGTCCACGGCCTGGCCCGGAGCATCGCCCCCCTGGTCAAGGGATTTGCCGAGTTTGACCCCGAAGTGACCATCCGGGGCGTCATCGCCAACAAATGCGGGACGGAGCGGCACCAGGTCCATTTGGCCCGGTCATTAGCCGCCTGCGATTTACCCCCGCTGACGGCCGCCATCCCCAGGGACGCTTTCCCGGCCTTGCCCAGCCGGCATTTGGGACTGGTCACCGCAGATCACCGAAACCTGTCCGACGAGATTATCCAGCGCTTAGGCCGAGTCCTGGATACCCCTGGGACCATCGAGACCATGATCAAGCTGGCCGACCAGGCCCCGGATATGGAAGCCCTGGCCGTTTCTCCCGGAATCAACCCCCGACCCGATCCGGTCAGGCTCGGACTGGCCGATGACGCGGCGTTTCATTTCTATTATCAGGACAATCTGGACGCCCTGGAGGCCGCCGGGTGTGACCTGATCCGGTTCTCGCCTCTGCATGACGCATCTTTGCCGGAGGGACTGGCCGGGCTCTACTTGGGCGGCGGGTATCCGGAAGAATATGCGGCTAAGCTGGCGGCCAATCAAACCATGATCCAGGCGGTCAGGGATTTCGCCCGGTCGGGTCGGCCTATCTATGCCGAATGCGGCGGGTTGATGTATCTGTCCCAGGGGATCACCCTGCGGGACGGGCGCCGTCCGGCCTTAACCGGCTTGTTGCCGCAAGGGACCAGGATGCTTGACCGGCTCAAGGCATTGGGATATGTGGAAGTGACCTTGACTCGGGATTCCTTGCTGGGCCGGGCAGGGGATCGGCTCCGGGGCCATGAATTCCATTATTCGGAACTCGATGATCCGGCCGCCGAGGTTGCCGGGTGGGAGCAGATTTACGTCACTCGCAAGCCCGGTTCGGACACGACCGGACGGGAAGGCCGGCAGCAGGGGAGGGTCCTGGTCAGTTACGTCCATCTCCATTTGGCCTCCAGACCGGAGGCGGTCCGGCATTTTGTGGCCGAGTTGGCCGCATCGGCGTAACAGCGCAACACCGCGTCGCCTTGGGCCGCAACCAAAAAACCAATGATTCTCACTTTGTCATTCCGAGCGAATGCGTTCCCACCATGTCATTCCGAACGAATGTGAGGAATCTTAAGATTTCTCGCTTCGCTCGAAATGACAAGAGATAGCCGCGAAGTTCTTCAAATTAGGCCCAAAATATGGTCTGCTTGGGAAGGAAAGAATGAATGCCCACAACTGGGAATAGAGGTTCCGACGAAGCTTTCTATCAGTTGTTCCAGGTCGCCGGTAAGGCCATCTTGAAACTGGTTGGGGTAACGGCCGCGGAGCAATATCAGTTTCACGCCGAGACCTTGAAGACCAAGAAGGTTTCTCCCGATATGGTGGCGATTCCCGAGTCCGGGGCCGGTGATACCGTGATCATGGAATTTCAAGGCTATCATGATCCGCTCATTCGCTACCGGATGCTGACTGCGGTCGCCCTGTATTGCGGGCAAGATAAAGAAATGCCGCCGGTACTTCCGGCCATCATCTTTACCGAGCGGTCTTTCGCCGACTCAGCCTTGCCGCTTGACATTGCAGATACCAGCGGTCAATATCGAGTCAACGCCCGGTTTAAAGAAATTGTCCTGGAAGACTATACCGAAGACCAACTGCTGGCCATTGATCCCCGGCTGGTGGTGCTGGCTCCTTATACCTTTCCGACGAACATGGACAAAGCTGAATTGGACCGGAGGGCGCGTGGCTGGGGCGACCTGGTCCGGAAGCTTTACCCCCCGGAGCAATCCCCCGCCCAGGTGGATCTGCTGGCCTTGTTTTTGCTCAATAGATTTCGCCATGTTACCATAAAGGAGATTGTCGCCATGTTAAATTTTGATTT
>JADFYN010000302.1 GCA_015233055.1 Deltaproteobacteria bacterium | reverse complement strand
GACCAGCGATGATTTGCCTTACCTGGCCAAAATGGGACTGCTCCATGTTGGGCTCAAAGATGAAACAGCCACAGATATTAATGGGCCTCCGGGATCATCCAGGCCGGGCCGGGAGACTCAAATGACACCCTTCGGCGTCAAAAATTGGGACTGGGTGGATCCCCCTGATCCTGAAATGCCGGGCCCGAGCCGGGAGACGGTACGATGATTCCACACCATTATTTTTCGGGCGTCAGGCCGGGCTGGGGGCACTATATTCGACCTCGGGGGTCGGGGTCGGACGACTGGCCGCATCCGGGAAATTCATGACCATGGTCTTGATCTCTTTTTCAAACATAACCATGATCTTTTTTGAGTCAATCACCTTAGTGACAAAGCCCAGCCCAAATTTGGCGTGATCAATGGCTTCACCCAAAGCAAAGGAACCACTCATGGAATAAGGGCTGGCGGGCGTTTCCGGAGTAAGCCGATCCTTCAGTTCCTGCCATTGGAGTAAAGTTTGAGATTCCGGGCCGGGAACACGCCGTTCTTCTTTCTTTACTCTCTTCACCTTTTTTTCAGTCGTGGCCTTTAGCCCTGGAGGGAGATGGAAATTATGTTGACCGCCACAAGTCAGGCAGACAACTCGCTTAACCACACCCTCATCCATGGCCACAACCCGATGGTTGGTCACCAGTTTGCACTTGGTGCAATAACCGTCAATCTCCGAAGTAACCCCGATCTCTTTTTTCATTATAATCTCCGAGAAACGTAGTCCGCGGGCACTCAGCCCCGCGGGGCCGCCCTCAGTGGTTATCATAAGCAAAAAGAACCGGGCTCCCAAAGTCTGGTGTCTATGTCCCGGTTGACTTTTTGATAATACCACTTTTTGCCCCAACCGTCAATCGCTTCCCGTTAATTATGACCATAGTTGTTTAGTATAGTTAACAAAACGCGGCCTAATAGAGTGGCCGGCGGCGTTTGCTGGTTGCTTGGATCCGGTGACTCGTTTCTTTGAGAATGGTCACCAGGTCATCCGGACCTTAACGCCGGATTGGTGGAGAGATTCCTTGATTTGCCGAATGGTGTATGTTCCGTAATGGGTCATGGAGGCGATCAGGGCGGCATCGGCCCTGGCCGTAGTCAGAACTTCTCTGATATGTTCAATGGTTCCGGCGCCACCAGAGGCAATGACCGGGATGTTGACATTGGTTGAGATTAGCTCGGTCAGAGTCAGCTCATACCCGGCCTGGGTGCCGTCGGCATCGATGGAATTAAGACAGATCTCTCCCGCGCCCAGTCGTTCCGCCTCCCTGGCCCACCACAGGGCATCGATGCCCATGTATGTCCGGCCGCCGTTGATGACCATTTCGTAGCCCGAGGGGATTTTATCACTTACCGGGACCTTCTTGACGTCCATGCCCAAGACGATGCACTGGTTCCCAAAGGCTTCAGCCCCGGCCGAAATAATCTCCGGGTTATTCACGGCAGCCGAGTTCACACTGACCTTTTCCGCCCCGGCTAAGAGGACCTCCCGCATGTCCTCTATGGTTCTAATCCCGCCGCCCACGGAAAAGGGAATGAAAATTTCTTCGGCCACCCGTCGGACGACCTCGATCATGATATTCCTGCGGTCACTGGACGCGGTGATATCGTAAAAGACCAGTTCGTCCGCGCCCTCCTCATAATAAAACCGGGCCATCTCCACCGGGTCTCCGATGTCCACATTACCTTTGAACTTGATTCCTTTGGTTGTCTTTCCATCCCTAACATCCAGGCAAGGGATAATCCGTCGGCTAAGCATGGCTCCTCCCGTGGGTCTAAATCTAAGTTTTGGACGGAACAAATCTGCATAAATTTCGTTGTGGCCAAGTTTCAGGGCCAAAGAAACTAAGGGCACCGCGTTTTATCCCCGGCGCCCTTAATCTGAAGTTTATTTTATCGGTTACGGCTGATTTGCCTATTTATACTCTTCTAAGCCGTCTTTTTGGACTTTCCCGGTCAGGACGGCCAGTTTCTGAGCGGCCACTTTGCGGTATACCTCATCGTAGGTCCGGGGCTGGCCATCCACTTTAAGCAAGTGATTTTCGATCGAGATATTGACCGGCCGCTCGTTTTGCTGAAGATAGGGCAACATCAATTCGCAGTCGGCTTCGGTCATGTCGGCGTAGACACCGCCGTTGAGCTGCTCTTCCACCAGGAGCTTATGGGGATCCCTCACATAGATCGCCCCACCAGAGGCCAGGGAGAAAAGATTGGAGCCGGGGTAAGGTGAAGGTTGCGGGATGACGTTGCCCTGGTGATCGATAGTCATGCCGTTAACCACGACGAATCCGCCTCCGTTGAGGGGGTCACCGGCCATGAATGACTCGGCCAGAAAATCGAGGCAGGTCCCATTGATGACCACCCGCGGATGACCCACGGCGTTAATCAGAGGCCGGCCGGCCGCGTTGCCCATGATGTAGACATCGCCGCCCTTGGCCCCATACATGAAGGTCTGCCCCACGTCGCCGTAAATAACCAGTTTGCCTTCTTTCATGATCTGGCCCAACTGGTCTTGGGCATTGCCGTGGATATAGATCTCCAGTCCGTCGGCCCCGGAGGCGATATAATCCCCGGAGCTGCCGTAGATGTCCATCCGGACACCCTGGGTATTCGGGCCGAAGCCACATCCGTAGAACCGCTGCCCGCGGCACCGGAAAATAATGAACTGTTTCCAGCCCAGGCGATAAGCTTCCCGGAGCACAACCCCGTCGGCCTCGTCGCCTTCGGGTGGGAACGAGGCTGAATCCACCACCAAGACGGCTTCACCCGGTAAGGGCGCCCGCAGGGTCTTCCGGCTTTCAAAATCGATGTAGCGGTATTTCCCTTGGGCCTGGTCCGAATTCAAGGGCGCCACGCCGCAAAGAATCCGATTCAAGCTGTAGTTGTACATCTGAAGCAGTGATCTTCTTTTCTTTTCGAAGGTCGGATACCGCAAATCGATCAATCTGGTCATGACATTCAGGGTCAAGTCAAGATTCCCGTCCGATTCTTTGGACAGCCGTTTAAGCTCCTTTAAACAATCGAGAGTCTCGGCATAATCCCAATCCCGGATGGAGGCGATGAACATCTTGTAGAGTGCGTCCGCATCACCTTTGGCGTATTCCTCCGTCAGGTCCAGCATGGGTTTCTGTCCGTCGTCCATCAGATAGAACACCCGGCCGGGCAGAAAGGGAACCTGGTTTTGAGGGGCCTTGATCTCCCGACCGAACTTGTCGGTACAGGTCATCGGCTTCTCTTCACCGTTGCTCTTGGAATTATCCAGCCGGAAAATGAAAGTTCCGCCGTCAGTATGGCTTCCCCCGCGGGCATTCCAGTACATATCAGCCACGGTGCCGAATCTGGGGTCTTCTGCCGCCAGACTGTCCAGGGTGGCGTCAATGGCTTGTTTTTCAGAACAGACCAGACCGATTTTAATCGAGCCTTCCTGCAGGGCGAAGACCTGGGGCCGAAGCATGGCCGTATCCGTGATGCCCAGAAGCTGCAGCTCGTTATTTTTGGTATCGTTCCGGGCCACGATAAAGAACCAGGGGCCGTCCGGTGAAGCATGGATGTGGGTCTTCTGAATTTCCTGGTAGATCCGCTGGCGGTCCTTGGACAGGTAATCAAAATCCATTTCTTGGGTCGGGGCCAGGGCCTCTATGAGATGCTCCAGGGAATATCCGTAAACCCGGCTATAGAGATCAAACAGTAGGGCGGACACCTCGGTGTCGGTGTGGAATAGCGGGAAGATATTCCGTTGCTTGAGGTATTCGGCCACGGAGTAATAATTGGCGAAATCCCCGTTGTGCACAAGAGCTTCATTTAAGCCGATAAACGGATGGGCGCCACCCGGATGCCAGACCCGGCCTTTAGTGGGGTAGCGTTGATGTGCGATCCAAATATTGGCCTTAAAATTGTCCAGCTTATAGTACTGCACCACCCATTCGGCATAACCGACTATCTTCAGGACAAAGAAATTCCGGCCATGGGACATAACAAAGGCCTTCATCTTACCCTGGGGATCATAAAAGGTTCTGTTTATACTTACTGAATTCTGGTAGATGAATTCATCTTCCAGATCCCTGGCGGCTAATTTGGTCAGCCCCTTTTTAGCGGCAAAGGCTTTTAAGACATTGGGCTTAACCCGGGCAAAGTAACGATAGATGTCCGGCGGCCGCACCTCCAGCCCCGCGATGTCCCGGTAGTCGTCCACATGGGGGATATTCTCGGCCAGATGGACATCCAGGAAGGGATAGATGAACTTATCCTCCAGGGCCTTCCGCCCCTCGCCGTCGAGGTCGGCGATATGGATCAG
>JADFYN010000301.1 GCA_015233055.1 Deltaproteobacteria bacterium | reverse complement strand
GCGAGGCCACACCTCAGGCTACGCCATTCCAAATTACGTCATTGACGCACCGGGCGGAGGAGGCAAGATTCCCCTGTGTCCGGATGCCGTAACCGGTCAAGATGGTTGCAATCTGGCCTTGCGGAACTACGTCGGTCAGACTTTTTATTATCCAGACACGGCTGGTCGGGTCGCATCTGAAATGATTTGACGTCCAAACATATCGATATTTTTTCGAGATAAAATCAAAGGGCAGGGACCGGCTGAGCTACTGCCCTCGTTTATTTGTCAGGCAGGTGAAAATGAACCGGTTGGTTTTCAAACCTGGATTTGTCTCTGTCGAATCGTCCGTTGTCGCGTGGGGTCTTGACTGGGTACGGCATTTCAACCAGGGCGGGGAGAAGTTTTGATGAATGTCGGACTGACTTATGATCTTCGCCGGGACTATATGGCCATGGGGTTTGACGAGGAGGAGGTGGCCGAATTCGATAACCCCGGCACTGTTGATGGACTGGAGCAGGCCCTTCAAGATTTGGGGTACCAGACGGAACGGATCGGCCATCTGCGCGGGTTGGTCGGGAGATTGGCCGCAGGTGACCGGTGGGATATGGTTTTTAACATCGCCGAAGGATTGGGCGGCTTCGGTCGTGAGTCCCAGATTCCGGCTTTGCTGGAGGCTTACGGGATTCCATACACTTTCTCCGACCCCCTGACTCTGGCCGTAACTCTCCACAAAGGCATGGCCAAACATATCGTCCGGGACCTGGGCATACCCACGCCTGATTTTGCGGTCGTGGATTCGGAAGCTGATCTTGATTCTGTTCGTTTGCCGTTCCCTCTGTTTGCCAAACCCGTGGCCGAAGGCTCCGGGAAAGGAATTTCGACGGCCTCCCGGATAGATAATTATCAGGCTCTGACCGATACTTGCCGCTCTCTCCTGGCCAGGCATAGGCAGCCGGTATTGGTTGAGACTTTTCTTCCCGGCCGGGAATTTACCGTCGGGGTGACGGGTCAGGGGAAAACGGCTCAGGTTATCGGGGTAATGGAGATTATTCTGCTTGACACGGCTGAACCCGGCGCCTATTCTTACTACAATAAGGAACATAGCAAAGATGATCAAGGCGGCTGGGTGGTAACCTGCAACTTGGTTGATGATGATCAGGCCCGGGAAGCGGGGCGAGTGGCCCTGGCCGCCTGGACAGGACTGGGGTGCCGGGATGCCGGGCGGGTGGATTTGCGGGCCGATGACCAGGGGCGTCCAAATTTTATCGAGGTCAATCCGCTGGCCGGTCTTAATCCGGACCATTCCGATTTGCCCATCCTCTGCCGGTTGGTTGGCCGGAGCTACCTGAGCCTGATCGCCGGCATCATGGACTCGGCCTTGACTCGGGCCGGGGTGAGAACCCAATACCGTTGAAAAAATAAACAACTTGACCATCTTCGGATGTGATAAGATTCCTTGCTTTGCTCGGAATGACAAATTTACATCGTCCGTTCGTGTGGTCCACTTTTTTGTCATTTTGAGCGAAGCGAGAAACCTTAATGTCGCATCCTTGCTTCAACCTCAGGTTAATGCAGGCTGTTTTTTGATATGGATAACCCCGGAGCCAGGTCCATGATTAAGGTTGTCGTGCTGCACGATCAGGCTCTTGACGGGGCGGCTCCCGACTTGGCCGATAATTTCCATCAGGCCGTGGAAATATCCGATGCCTTAACCCGGTTGGGATACCGGACCGAGAGGCTGGCGTTTGGCCGGCGGTTGGCCCATACCGCTCAAGCCTTGCAGCAGCTCCGCCCCGATGTGATGTTTAATCTGGTTGAATCGCCCCGCGGCCTGGGACGGTTGGTTCACGCCGCGCCGGCCCTGCTCCATAGGTTGGGCCTAGCCTATACCGGATCCGACGCCAGGGCCATCCTGCTCACCTCTAATAAGCTCCAGGCCAAAAAAAAGATGCACCAGGCCGGCCTCCCGGTCCCCCCATGGATTACCGAGCCAGAGTCAGCCACGGCTGTGCCGACCGCGGCCGGATACATCATAAAATCTGTCTGGGAGCACGCCTCCATCGGGCTTGACGAAAGCTCCATCTGGATGAATGGGAAAGCCGGGAGACTGGATCGCGAGATGGCCGGCAAACGGGATTTGCTTAAGGGGGATTGCTTCGCCGAGGAATACATTGACGGGCGGGAATTCAATATATCGCTACTGGCCGGGGATGAAGGGCCGGAAGTGTTACCACCGGCGGAAATCGTCTTTGACGGATATAGTCCGGGTCAGGCCCGAATTGTAGGCTATTCCGCCAAATGGCTGCCGGAAACATTTGAATACAACCATACTAACCGGCGGTATGATTTCCCGGCTGGTGATTCTGGTTTGCTGGCGGAATTAAATCAATTGTCTCTTACGTGTTGGTCGCTTTTCCGAATTCGTGGTTGGGCCAGGGTTGATTATAGAGTGGACGCGGCCGGCCGCCCGTGGATTTTAGAGGTCAACACCAACCCCTGTCTCTCCTCTGACGCCGGTTTCATGGCCGCCGCGAGTCGAGCCGGGCTGGACATGGACGCGGTGGTGGCCAGGATTATGATGGACCTGAATTAGGAAGGGCGGCGCCTGTGATCATAACCGAGACGCTGAATGGCGACGGATTTAGATGGAGAGATGTGGTCAAGCCCGGTGATCCCGAAAAAGTCCGAACTCTTTGCCGATCGTCAGGACTTTTTACCCCGGAAGAAGTGCAGGTGGCCGGAGAGCTGGTTGAAGAGCATCTGTCGAGGGGCCCGGCTTGTGGCTACCACTTTATCTTCGTAGAACAAAGGGACATGATGGTCGGGTACGTTTGTTTTGGGCCCACCCCTCTGACTGTGGTCAGCTATGATATGTACTGGATCGCAGTCGAGCAGCAGCATCGGTTTCGCGGCATCGGGCATGAGATACTGGTCAGGTGCGAACAACTGATCCACCTCAAGGGCGGCCGCCGGATATATGTGGAGACCTCTTCGATTCCGTCATATTTACCCACGCGGAACTTCTATGAAAAGAATGGCTATATTTGCGAAGCGTTGCTCAAGGACTTTTACGAGCCGGACAATCATAAGATAATTTTCGTCAAGGTCATGGAACCATAAGGATGATAAGAGATTTTATTTAGTTACCGGTAATTGACCGGCGGCCTAACTTTTTTGTTGACTTTGGAACCGATTTACCTTAAAAATATCTTTTTAGCCCCGCATACCAACCCAGCTTGACGTGGAGAGATGACCGAGAGGCCGAAGGTGCTCGCCTGCTAAGTGAGTGAATGGTTAACGCTGTTCCGAGGGTTCGAATCCCTCTCTCTCCGCCACATAAGCACATAAATCCTGCTAATCCCGACCTCCGACCGCATACAAGTCCCCAGTCCTGCTGATAGATCAGTGATGACTCCACTGACGGATTAATGTAATGGCCCTGAAGAAAATGGGGCACGTTCTGTCTGTCCCCGAAGATGAAATGCCACGAAGAGTGCATCGACCCGCCAAAGCTCATCCCCCGGCAATCCTTTCTAAGCCCGTAATTTCGCCGGCCTGATAGAGGACCCGTATAAGTACTCCATTCTTGTAATACAGCCACCCTTTTCTTTTCTGCGCTCAATGAACAATAAAATATATTTCAGTATCAAATAGTTGGGTATATCCAACCTGCATTTTTTTAATTGGAATTGCGCCAATAAAATTGACTCAGCCTTTTGGTTGATGTTATGGATGATGAAATACTGCCCAGCAACTTATTGATAATCTCTTTTAAGCGAACGGAGGAAGTTGATGAATCAACGAAGTGGTCGGCACAAACTTACCCTGGGGAGCATGGTGTTTTTTTGCCTGCTGGTTCTGGTCATGGCGCCGCAAATGGTTTTAGGCCAAATACCGGGACAGAAATGCGCTGCGGAACTAACCTCGGATCTATGTACGGGACAAAACTTCTGGCCAATAAATAACAGGTTGTATTAGTGGTTTATTAACTAATGATTCTACTAATAAATTTATCATACTGATAAGACGTCCTTTTCTGTAGTATCGGTTAGACAGAGCATCTCGAAGCGCTGTCAGGCCATAGCGGAAGATACTCTTCGCCTTTCGGCCATGCTTCTTGATTGGAATAGGCTTACGCTCCACCAACCATTCGCTCGTAAGATGGCACCAACAGAAGGCGATGGCCAACAAGGCTATCATCTTATTTATCCGTTCCGGGTCTGTGATGTGGGTGGTGTTACCGCCGGTCAGGAAGTATGCCAAAATCGCCGGTTTAAAAGTATACCACAGGGGGTCGAGCGCGCACCTCTAGATTACCGCTCTTATTTTTTAAGGCAGCTATTCGTAGAGGACCTTTTCG
>JADFYN010000300.1 GCA_015233055.1 Deltaproteobacteria bacterium | reverse complement strand
GCTATGTCTGCGGGGCGGAGTATAACCAGCTTGAGGCGGACCTGTCACCGGCGGACTAGAGCCGAACCGCCAGATCTGATCATACATTTAACATATTCAGGTCTTGACCTTATAATTCTTTTTTTCACATTAGCTGCCTAGCACATTGAAATAACTATAACCGAACTCATGAGAATTGCGCTCAAACGACCTCAATCCGCAACCCCACCGCAACCATTGCAACGTATTGCAAGAAGCAAAATCCTGGGGTATAATTTCCCAGATTCAGAAAGTAGCCGAACAGTTTTCTGAGGCAGGCGCTCCTACTACGGACTTGGCATTCTAATAAGCACCGTTGCTCCAGGGATACCCAATGGATGATCAAGATCAGAATACGTATGAAGAACTCCTCAGCAGCTTTAAAGAGACAATCTGCAGGGTCGTCGAGTGTCAATATGCTGAAGATTCTAACAAGCTGTCGGGAGTCAAAAAGAAGAGCAAAGACCAGATCAGCCCAGTTGATCTTCGCCGGCTGCTGATTTGGCCCGCAATGGTCATCCTGGATTTGGCGTCTATTACCTCCGAGGAGGTTTATGAACAGTTAGAAAAGATGTCTGATCCCGACTGGATGGAAAACGTTGATGATGATCAGTTACTGGATGCAAGTTTGCGGCTCTTCAGCAAGATAGCATCTTTAATAATGTGTCCCATTACGCTGTATTCAAGTATTACTCGACGAACGACGATGAACTCTGGTTCATCCTGAGCCGGGCCGTGCCCAATGCCATTCCGCCCGATACGCTTGACCGGCGCTAATGGGGGGGGAATGACTTTACTTTTCGGATCACATATGCTACTGTGATTACGTTAACGTGATCGGCATGTTAATTTCAGTAAAACGTCAGCTTACCGAGGACGGCGTTGACCACGGACCATCATTAGTCGAGGAGGCGTGATTATGCCGAGTCCAGCCGAAACGTGGAGGGAAGAAGGTTATAAGAAGGGGTTCGAGCGAGGAATGCAGTATGGCTTCGTCCGTGGTGTAAGCCAAATAGAAAAGCAACTCGGATAACACTTGCGCCCCTATCCTGTTTGTGCCTCCGATTTCTCAAAAATAACAACCTTCTTTGGCCGCCACCGTTGGAGTTTTATCTATGACCACGAAAACCATCTCTCTTCCTCTGACTGGAATGAGCTGCGCCAATTGTGCTCTCAGTGTGGAGAGAAATTTAAGAAAACTCCCTGGAGTAGATTCGGCCAATGTCAATTTCGCGGTGGAGCAAGTCACCGTCTCCTTCGATCCGGCCCAGGTTCAAGAACAGACCATTATTGATAAAATTAAAGATATTGGTTATGGCGTCGCCTCGGCCAAAATTGAGCTGGCCGTGACCGGGATGACCTGCGCCAATTGCTCTGCCGCGATTGAAAGAACTTGGCGGAAGAAAGTCCCCGGCGTACTGGATGCCGTGGTTAATCTGGCCACGGAACGGGCCACAATTGAATACATCCCCACGATCACGACGCAGGATGACATTATCGGGGCCATCACCCGGATTGGATATGGGGTGATTCCACCTGACCTGGGGGATACCGGGGAAGATGCCGAGCAGGCCGCCCGGCGGGCCGAAGTCGCGGATAAAACCCGAAAATTTTTTATTGGAGCCTTCTTCACCCTGCCTCTGTTTATCCTGAGCATGGGTCGGGATATGGGCCTATGGGGCGCCTGGAGTCACCAGGTCTGGGTCAACTGGTTGCTCCTGGCCTTGGCCACGCCGGTGCAGTTTTATACCGGTTGGGATTATTACACCGGGGGATGGAAGAGCCTCAGAAATCGTTCGGCCAACATGGATGTTTTGGTGGCCATGGGGTCGTCGGTGGCCTACGTCTATTCTTTAGTCGTGGTGGTCTTGATGCTGCCGGGACAGCATGTCTATTTTGAGACCTCCGCGGTAATCATCACCTTGATTAAACTGGGTAAGATGCTGGAGTCGCGGGCCAAAGGCCGCACCGGCCAGGCTATTCGCCACCTCATGGGTTTGCGGCCCAAAACCGCCACCATTATCACCGACGGAGTTGAACGGGAGATTCCCCTGGCTCAGGTCAAGGTCGGCGATCTGGTCATGGTCCGCCCTGGAGAAAAAGTGCCGGTGGACGGACTGGTCTTAGAAGGAACCTCGGCGGTTGATGAATCCATGCTCACCGGTGAGCCTCTGCCGGTGGATAAAGGACCGGGCGACACTGTGACCGGCGCCACCATCAATGCGGAAGGGCTGCTCAAGATCAATGCCACCCGAGTGGGCAAGGACACGGCCCTGGCTCAGATTATCAGACTCGTCCAGCAGGCCCAGGGCAGCAAGGCGCCCATCCAGGCCCTGGCCGACAAGGTGGCCGCGGTGTTTGTCCCCACGGTCATCGGCCTGGCCATCCTAACCTTTGTTGTCTGGTGGCTGGTCGGTGGAGCTTTTGTCCCGGCCATGATCCGGGTGGTGGCGGTGCTGGTGATTGCCTGCCCCTGTGCCCTGGGTCTGGCCACTCCCACGGCCATTATGGCCGGCACCGGGAAAGGCGCGGAGCGGGGCCTTTTATTTAAGAACAGTGAGTCCCTGGAGCGGGCCACCCAGATCAACGTGGCTGTTTTGGATAAGACCGGAACTATCACCGTGGGCCAACCTGTCGTGACCGACGTCCTGCCGCTGCCTATCCCGGATCAGTCTATGGATACAAATGCCGTCTTAAGGCTGGCCGCTTCCGTCGAGCGGGGTTCGGAGCATCCTATTGGCCGGGCTGTGGTCAAGTCGGCCCAAAAGCAAGGGACGGCCCTGGAGGAACCTCAAGACTTTCAGTCCTACGGCGGCCTGGGGGTCAGGGCGGTCATTGATGGACAAATGGTTTTTGTGGGCAAACCGAACTGGTTTCGGGAGATGGGGGTGGATCTGAATCCGGCTGAGCCGGAGATCAACCAGATGCAACGCCAGGGCAAGACGGTCATGGTGGTGGTCGCGGCCGATGCTGCGGTGGGGCTTATCGCCGTGTCTGACCGGGTTAAGGAGGATTCCGGAGCCGCCATTGCGGAATTGCACCAGATGGGCATCAAGGTGATCATGCTTACCGGAGATAACCTCCAGACGGCCCGATCAATTGCCGACCAGGTCGGGGTGGATGAAATCTTCGCCGAAGTCCGGCCTGAAGAAAAATCACTCCAGGTTAAGAAATTACAGGATCAAGGCGCTATTGTCGGAATGGTTGGTGACGGAATCAATGACGCCCCGGCTCTGGCCCAGGCCGACGTGGGGATCGCCATCGGCACCGGCACCGACGTGGCCATGGAAACCGCCGGCGTGGTCCTGGCCGGAGGGCATCTGACCGGAGTATCTCAAGCCATCAAGCTTAGCCGGGCAACTATGCGGACAGTCAGACAAAATTTGTTTTGGGCCTTTTTCTACAATATTATCCTGATTCCCCTGGCCGCCGGGGTGTTGGCCCCTTTTCATTCGTTCCCGGAGGCCCTGCGTCATTTGCATCCTATGTTGGCCGCCCTGGCTATGGCCCTGAGCAGCATCACGGTGGTCGGCAATAGCCTGTGGCTGTATCGGGCCAAAATAAATTGAATCACGTTACACGTTGCACGTTGATTAGGGCAAACGCATATCCGTAGCTTACCCAGCTTGCTGATTGTCTTCACGAATAACCTGTAGCAAGAAACCAGCAACATGTAACCAGCAACATGTAACCTGTAACATGTAACCAGCAACGAGCAACATGCAACCAGAAACAAGCAACCACTAACAATTAACCAACCAGGTAAAGATATGGACAAGATAATTATAGAAGGTGGACGGCAATTAACCGGCGAGGTGGTGATCAGCGGCGCCAAGAACGCAGCTTTGCCTTGTCTGGCCGCGGCCATTTTGGCTCCGGGCATCTGCCGGTTCCACAACATTCCAAATTTGCGGGACATCGCCACCACAAAAAAGCTGCTGGCCAATTTGGGCCTGACTTTTGAGGGGGATTCTTCGCTCCAGGTGGATGCCTCCAATCTGACGGATCACGTGGCTCCCTATGAATTGGTCAAGACCATGCGCGCCTCTGTTCTGGTTTTAGGGCCGCTGGTGGCCAGACTGGGCAAGGCCAAGGTTTCTTTACCCGGTGGATGCGCCATCGGGGCCAGGCCGGTGAACATGCACCTGAAGGCCCTGGAGGACCTGGGCGTGTCCATTAAGCTTGAGCACGGCTACATTAATGCCGAGGCACCCAATGGGCTCAAAGGAACCACCATTGTGTTCGATCAGCCTACGGTCACCGGAACGGAGAATATCCTCATGGCCGCGGTGATGGCCAAGGACCGGACCATCATGAAAAATGTGGCCCGGGAGC
>JADFYN010000002.1:47126-54222 GCA_015233055.1 Deltaproteobacteria bacterium | reverse complement strand
GATGTTAATTCGCCTTTGCCGCCGGACGCGGTGATGACGGTACTGGGCATTAATGACCATGTTTTTGACCCGACGCGCCATAGTGTTATTTCCAACGCGTCTTGCACTACGACGTGTCTGGCCTATATGATGAAACCATTACTGGACTATTTTGGGGCCAGGAAATTGCTCTCCGCCTCTATGGCCACGGTTCATGCCGTTACCGGCGGTCAGGAAGTCTTAGATCGACTGCCGGATGCCGGGGCCACGGATCTGAGAAAAAACCGAGGCGTGTTCAACAATATTATTTTGACCTCCACCGGGGCCGCCGACGCCCTGGCTTACATTATCCCGGAGATGAAATCCATCGGGTTTATTGCTGAGTCTGTTCGGATACCTACGGTTACGGGCTCGCTGGTTATGCTGGTGGCGGCCTTGCAAGATGAATCGGGCGCCGACCCCATAAGCCGGGATGTGATCAACGAAATCTATAAACGGGCCGCGGCTAAAGACGCGAAAGGTTTTTTGCAATACACCGAATCCCAGAATACTTCAATGGATATCGTCGGTCGGCCGGCCGGTGCGGCCATCATTGAAGGCCATGAGACCCGGACCCGGACAGCGAGCATCAGCCTGGATTTGAAAAATGTCATGGGCATTCCTAAGGACGCATTGAAAGCCATGCCCGATACGGTGATCGACCTGCCGGTGACTCAGGCGGTGGTTTTTGGCTGGTATGATAATGAAATGGGAAGCTACACCAACATGCTCTGTCACTGGACGGTGGAGATTCATAAGCGTATGAAGTGATGAGGCGGACCGCGTCCTGTGGGTTGAGTTTATCAATAAGGTTTAACAAATTTCATATTTTATCCCGCATATCATATTGGGGAGACAATAACTTATCATGAGGAGGTTATGATGTCGAAGACTCAAGAGAACTTGAAAGAAGCATTTGCCGGTGAATCCCAAGCCAACAGAAAATATCTGGCCTTTGCCGACCAGGCGGACAAGGAAGGATTTAAAGCGGTGGCCAAGTTATTTCGGGCCGCGGCCGCGGCTGAAACTATCCATGCCCACAAACATCTAAAGGTGATGCAAGGGATTAACGCCACTTCAGATAATTTGAAAGAAGCCATTGCCGGAGAAACTCACGAATTTAAAAGCATGTATCCGAAAATGATCGCCGAGGCCCAAGCAGAAGGCAACCGGGGTGCCGAGATCAGCTTTACCTATGCCAACGAAGTGGAAAAAGTCCATGCCGCTTTGTACCAGGAGGCTCTGGACAACCTTAAAGATTATCCTGAGCATGATTTCTACGTCTGCCGAATTTGCGGTCATACGGTGGCCGACGAAGTCCCGGACCAATGCCCTGTCTGCGGTTCGAAAAAGAATGGTTTTTGTAAAGTCGAGTAAGTAGATTCGGAACCCTTATTCCGTTCCGGGCGATAAGACTGATCCCAACCCAACTAACGCCTACCGCAAAGATACAGGGAGTCGACTCTTTGTTTTTTTCTCGTACTCCCGTCTTCTTTGTGGTTTCGACTTAGACCACCCGGACACACTCTGTATTGGAAAACAATTTGGAATATCGATCTGACGATTATCAAGACTTCTTCCCTTGGGTAAGCAAACCCAGTCAGTATATGGGAGGAGAGATAAACTCCCTCCGTAAAGATCCGGCCAAGGTTAAATTGACCGTGGCGCTGGCCTTTCCCGACGCCTATGAAGTGGGCATGTCTCATCTGGGTTTAAGAATCCTATATCATTTAATCAACCAGCAAGACGAGATGGCCGCGGAAAGGGTCTTCGCCCCGTTGCCGGACATGGAGTCCCGGCTGAGACAAAGCGGACATCCCTTAACGTCGCTGGAAAGCCGGCGTCCCCTTGACCAGTTCGACGTTATCGGATTCAGCCTTCAGTATGAACTTGGATATACAAATCTGCTCAACATGTTGGATTTGGCCGGGATACCTCTGCGGGCGGCCGACCGGACGGCCAAACATCCGCTAATTATCGCCGGTGGTCCCTGTGTGTTTAATCCGGGGCCGGTGGCGGTCTTTTTCGATGTGATGGTGGCGGGGGACGGCGAAGAGACTTTGTTGGCTATTTGTCAAGCTCTCATCGCCCATAAGCATCATGCCGTATCCAGGGAAGACAGCCTTAAGGAACTAGCTAAGCTGCCCGGCGTTTATGTGCCGTCAATCGGTCAACCGCCGATAAAGAAGGCGATCGTCACGGATCTGGATGCGGCCTTCTTTCCTACCTCGCCGGTTGTTCCCTTTGGTCAGATCGTCCATGACCGATTGAGCCTGGAGATCGCCCGTGGTTGCGCCCGTGGTTGCCGCTTTTGCCAGGCCGGTTATCTGTACCGACCGGTACGGGAAAGAAGCCCCCAGAAAATTCTTTCCCTGGCCCGGCAGATGCTGTCTCAAACCGGATACCAGGATATGACGCTGCTGTCGCTGAGCGCAGGGGATTATACCTGCTTAGAATGGTTGCTGCGGCATGTGATGAATGAACACGCCCAAGATAACGTGGCCATATCCTTTCCGTCTATCCGGGCCGATCGCCTGACCCCCGTGTTGATGGAAGAGATTAAGCGGGTCCGCAAGACCGGGTTTACCATTGCCCCGGAGGCCGGGAGTGACCGCCTGCGCCGGGTGATCAATAAGAATCTGACTGACGAAGACGTTATCGCCACAGCCAAGAATGCCTTTGACCTGGGCTGGAATTTGATCAAGCTCTATTTTATGTTCGGGCTACCTTCAGAGACCCAGGCCGACCTGGCGGCAATCGGGGAGCTGGCCAGAAAGGTGGCCGCCACCGGGCGCAGGATGAGACGCACCCAAAACGTCAATGTCAGCCTGGCCGTGTTTATCCCCAAACCGCATACCCCGTTTCAATGGGCTAGGCAGTTGGACTTAAAGGAATCATTAGATGTGATCGATTACTTTAAGAAGCACCTGACCGGCCGGGGGATCAATCTGAAATGGAATCATCCCCGGCATAGCTTTTTGGAAGGGATATTCTCTAGAGGGGATGGCAGGTTGGCCCCGGTATTGGAGACGGCGTTTGCCTCTGGGTGCCGGTTTGACGCCTGGACTGAATATTTACGCTTCGATCTGTGGCTCGACGCTCTTGATAAGCATGGGATTGATCCTCAGGTTTTTTTGGCCGAGCGTCCTTTGGATGCGCCGTTGTCGTGGGACATCATTGACCCCGGCCTAGATAAAGATTTTTTGATTTCTGAATATGAAAAATCCCTCAGGGGCGAACAGACTCCGGATTGCCGCGGGGGTGACTGTTCCGGATGCGGGGTATGCGACCACTCATTGGTCGAGATGAAGATCTATCAGCCGGATAGCGTTCCCATCTGTGAAAATGTCCGGCCGGTAATTCCGGTTCAGGTGGACAAGCCCTTTCTGGTCAGGATCCATTTTACCAAGACAGAGGATGCCGCATTTTTCGGGCATCTTGAAATGATAAGTATTTTCAGCCGGGCGCTGCGCCGGGCCGGATGGAACCTGGTCCACACCGAAGGTTTTCATCCCAAACCCAAGCTGGTCTTTTCACCGGCTTTGCCTGTCGGAATGGAGAGTTTGGATGAGCACCTGGACGTGGCCCTGGTCGAGCACCAGGACTTAGAGGCCATAGGCGAGCGGTTGAGCCAAACATTACCACGGGGATTACGGGTGACATTAGTGGCTCCGTTGCCGCCGAAGCGAAAAAAAACCGCCACCTTAATAGAAATTGAATATGTTGTGGAGAACCTCACGGCTGACTTTGAGACGGCCCGGTTGGACCAATTCTTAACGGCTGAATCGTTTGAAACGACCAAGACCAGCGGCTCGGATAAACGATCCAAGACAATCGACCTGAAGACTATCATCACTCAGATTTCTCCAGATAGTCCCCACCAGATCACCCTCGTCTTGAGATCGCCGGTGCATGACCTGGTGCGGCCATTGCCGGTGATTAAAGCCATTTTCGGTTTTGATGATCAACAAGCCAAGGGTTTGCGGATGACTAAAATCCGATCTGTTGAGGTCAACCCGGAGTCGGTTTAGTCTCCAGGGTGATTCCGCCGCTGAAAACGTCAGGCCCAAGCCGGAGACCTGGACTCTACCGTGGCGCGGTGGCGCGTTTTGTAATGACAGCCCGCGGCCGCAGATCAAAATGATATTCCGATACAGGGCGCGGTTGAGCCGGTGACGCTTGACCGGGAGGCTAAATGACAACTGAATTGGTAATTAATTCGCGGCCACATGAGACCAGGGTGGCTCTAGTCGAGAATAGTCTGGTCACGGAATACTACCTGGAGCGAGTGCTGGAAAAAGGCCTGGCCGGTAATATTTATAAGGGAAGAGTGATTCGAGTCCTGCCTGGAATGCAAGCCGCTTTTGTGGACATCGGTCTAGAAAAGGCGGCTTTTATTTATGTGACTGATGTCTATGACAACTCGGTTGAGTTGATCGGTTTCTTGGATCAAGATTTTCATTCCAAGGAGGACGGCCCGGCCGGGCGCCGGGATGACTCTGAACCACCTGAATGTAATCACCTGGATACCGTTCCCTTTCGGATCGAAGATCTCCTCCATGAAGGGCAGGATATCCTGGTCCAGATATCAAAAGAACCGCTGGGTACCAAAGGGCCGCGCATCACCTCCCATATCTCGTTGCCGGGACGTCACCTGGTGATGATGCCGATGGTCGAACACATTGGTATTTCCCGTCGGATTGAAGATGAAAATGAACGACGGCGCCTTAAAGATATTCTTCAAAGGATAAAACCGCGCCAGGTGGGCCTGATCGCCCGGACGGCTTGTGAGGAGGTGGAAGAGGAGAAGATCGCGGCTGAGATGAGTTTTCTGACCAGACTATGGCAAACGATCCAAAAGAAAAGCCAGGCTTCTTCCGCCCCACATTTGATTCATCAGGACTTGAATATCACCCTGCGGTCGGTTCGGGATCTGTTTACCAAAGAGGTTGACCGGTTGATCATCGATTCACGGGAGGAATATGAGCGCATTCTGAACTTTATCGACACCTTTATGCCGTCATTAAAGTATTCGGTAGAGCTTTATGAAGATCCGGAACCTATTTTTGACAACTACGGCATAGAGATGGAGGTAAGCCGGGCCCTGGCCAAGAAGGTCTGGCTTAAATCGGGCGGCTACATCGTTATCGAGAACACGGAAGCCCTGGTGGCCATAGACGTCAATACCGGCCGCTATGTGGGTAAGAGAAACCTTGAGGAGACCATTCTAAAAACCAACCTGGAGGCAGTCAAAGAGATCGCTTATCAGCTCCGCTTAAGAAACATCGGTGGGTTAATTGTTATTGATTTTATTGACTTGGAAAAGGAATCCAATCGGGAGAAAGTGTTCAATGCCCTTAGGGAGGCCCTCAGAAAAGACCGGCATAAGACCAATATTCTCAGGATGTCCGAACTGGGACTGATTGAAATGACTCGGAAAAGAACCAGGGAAAACATTAATCAGTACTTGTGTGAGCCTTGTTTTTATTGCGAAGGGGAGGGCGTCCTGAAATCTCAAACGACTATTTGTAACGAGATATTCAGAGATATTGAACGGGAGGCGGTGGACATGTCGGGGAATATGATCACGGTAACGGTTCACCCGGCTATCGCCGACCTCCTTTTAGATGAGAAGAGTCAGCTCGTTAGTGAATTTCAGAATCGGCTCAATGCCACCATTACGATTAAACCCGATGAAAATCTTCACTTAGAAGAATTTGAGGTGGACGCGGTGTGATCGGAACGGCAGAACCTGAAAAACTGAAGTTCATAGCCTTAACCCAAAGATGTCTATAATAAAACTATTATGTCAAACATAACATACCTGCAAGAAACCAAAAGATCAAACATTACTAAATTAAAGCACCGAACTATTCGAGCACTGAATTGAATTTCATTTTCGGCAAGATTGTGGGAGTCGGCTGATGATTAGTCAGAATATGAGCGTCGGCAGGAGAATAATAGCAGGGTTCGGCCTGGTTCTCTGCTTGTGTGTGGTTATTGTTATTTTGAGCTATGGGGGCATAGAAGGGATAATGGATAATGCCAAAGGAGTTATTGATGGCAATAGACTCTATGTCTTCTTTTCTCAGGTTGAGGTGGATCAGCTTAACTGGGCGAAAGAGATCAATGCCTTCCTTACAAATGAGAGTATCACGGAACTCAAAGTCGAAACGGACGAACAGAAGACCGCTTTCGGCATGTGGCTCAAAAGCCGGGCCCGCAAGGAGGCTGAAGAACGATTCCCTGATCTTGCCCCTTTACTAAAATCCATTGAAATCACCCACAAAAATCTGCTCCAATCGGCTGTTCATATCCGGGAACGCTTTCATCGGGCCGATCCGAATTTGCCTGCCTTTCTAACAGAACTGGAGATGAACCTTTTGGCCTGGCTGGCGGAATTGAACAAGGGATTGATGCAACCACAAGCCGAATTTACAGTTGAGTTAGACGAAAATAAGTGCCCGTTGGGCAGGCTTCTGAATGATCATGCGGCCATGAAGGCCCTGACCAGGAATGCCTCCCTGGCTGAAATGATCGCCCCTCTAAAGGAACTCCATCAAAAACTCCACCAGAGTGTCATGGAAATACAGAAAGTATATGCACCAGTGGACCCGACTTTTGCGGTTCAGCTCCAGCAAATAATGGAGAGTCACCGGAAATGGACCCTGATGGTTTGTATGGCCATTGTGGAAGGAGCTGAAGAGCTTGGGGTCAGCGCAGATCTGGGTCAAGACCCGCTTGGGCGGTTGCTGGTTTCTGATCAGGCCGCCAGGTACTCAGAATGCTGTCCGACCATGAAAGCCCCCCTGGATGAGATGAAGAAGTCGCTCGAAAAGGAGTTCAGCGCAGCCAAGGAGATCGAGAAGGCCTTGTCTGAAGGCAATAAGGTAACGGCAAAAAGAATATTCTCCAACCAGTTTCTTCCTGGAGAAATGCAACTGTTCAAACACTTTGAAGGAACGATCGGAACTCATGGCGCCTTGTTGAGACAGGATGCGGCCAGGGAGGTCTATAAGACCCAGACGCTATCTCTTGCCGGCCAAATGCGTGAGGTGCTCCAAAAAGCCAGAAGCGA
>JADFYN010000002.1:33180-47047 GCA_015233055.1 Deltaproteobacteria bacterium | reverse complement strand
AGGCAATCCTGAGAAAAATTTGCGTGGAAATACGAAAGAATACTGGAACTGATGTAGATGTGCTGGAGAAGGCCAAGTGGACAAAACGGAATGTGATTCTTGTTGGAATTTTGGCTGTTGGTCTCGGCCTGCTGTTGGCCTCCCTGATTACAAAAAGCGTTGCAACTCTTTTGCGAGGACTGGCGAATCATGTTCGTCAGGTCGCCGGACATGTGGCTTTGGCCTCCAGCCGTGTCTTGTCGTCCAGCCGTTGTCTGGCCGAAGCAGGCGCAGAGCAGTTGGCGTTCATCGAAGAAGCTTCTTCGGCTATGGAGCAGATGGCTTCCATGACCATGCAAAACACGGAGAATACCAGGCAGACCGATGAGCTTATGGAAGAAGCTAATATCGTCGTCAATACGGCCGGCCAATCTATGGCTGATCTGTCCACGTCTATGGAACAAATTTCCACATCAAGTGATGAGACGTCCAGGATCGTCAAGACAATTGATGAGATCGCTTTTCAAACCAATATGTTGGCGCTCAATGCGGCGATTGAAGCCGCTCGATATGGAGAAGCCGGGGCGGGGTTTGCAGTGGTAGCCAATGAGGTTAAGAGTCTGGCTGTGCGCTCGTCTGAGGCGGCAAGTAGCACGTCTGAGTTGATCGAGGGCATGGTGTTGCATATCAAGGAAGGAGTCGCATTGGTCAGGAAGACAACCGAGGCGTTCTCGCGAGTAGCCGCTATCGTGGCCAAGGTGAAGGAACTGATTGGCGAAATCAACCTGGCGTCCCATGAACAAACCAAAGGGATTGAGCAGATCGTTCAAGCCATGGCGGATATCGAAAAGGGGACACAGGCGACCGTGGCCAACTCTGAAAGAAATATTGCGGTTTCCGAAGAAATGACGGCCCAGGCGAGGGAAATGGAAGGTACAGCAGAAAGATTGGTAATATTAACAGGCAAAAGCAATGATAATAGCGGCGGGAAGATACAGGAAACAGAAGGACTGTATAAAAGTAATTCCATTGCGGCTCCGCAGGCTGCACCGTGCCTGCTTCAAGCTGTGAGGCATGAAAAGGGCTGCGATCGAGACGGTGAATTTAATAACTGAAATCTTGAAAGAATACGGAGACGCCGTTCTCGCCTAGGCAACGAGGTGAATCCCGTTCCTCATAGAGCAAGATTGTGGAAGTATGGGTAAAGGCGCGCAGGGGTGGACAGCTTTTTCTAATGGAAGAGGGAGATAGTCATGATTAGTTTTTCTGTAGGAAAGATTTCTAAAGTGTTAACGAGATTCATTTTGATCTCTGCAGCCGTTGTGTGTTTGAATTCATCTGCAGTGGCCCAAACGAACCTGAAATGGACTGGTTGCGGTATCACCAGAACGGCGTTTATGAGTGAGGCGGTTAAAGCCTATGAGAAAGAGACAGGGGGGAAAGTCTCCGTATCTTTATCTAGCGGCGGTGCGACCAAGGGTATTAGATTTGCAAATTCGGGAATGGCAGATATGGGCGGCACCTGTCGCCCGGCCCTACCGGACAAGTTTCCGGAGGAGGAATTGGGAGTCCTGCTCACCGTGGTGGCCTGGGATGCTGTTGTGGCTATAGTTAACAAGGCTAATCCGGTGAACGCCTTGACCACTGACCAGTTGAAGCAGATATTGTTAGGTACAATAACGAATTGGTCACAGGTTGGCGGCCCCAACCAGAAGATCCTATTTTTCGATAGAGAAGACAATTATAGCGGTGTCGGTTTTGTGAGCAGGATTATGTTCTTTAATGATGTGAACACCAAGTATACCAAGGCGGCTGAAGCTCTCATGAGCAGTGGTCCGTTGGAAGAAAATGTGGAACAAAACCAATGGGCCATAGGGATCACCGGGGTCAGCAGCGCCAGAAAACGATCTTTGAAAATTCTGGCCCTTGATGGGATAGACCCGACTGTGGGGAATATCTCCTCTGGGACGTACACCGCATTTCGCCCGCTCTATATTGCCACCAAGGGCAAACCGGAAGGTGAGGTGAAGAAGTTTCTGGACTGGTTGATCTCTGAAAAAGGGCAGGCCGTTGTAGAGAAATGCGGGACGGTTTCACTGAAGCAAGGTGCGGGATTAAAGGCAAAATATAAATATTGGTTACATACGGATCGTGTCGTCAACTTCAGTTCATTGTAGGGCGCCGGTAATGTAAAGTTGTTACTCCCATATGCGGCCAACGTGTTTCGGTTGTTGCGGTCCGAGGGATATTTTTTACTAAAAACCGACCGGAAGAAGACGGACGAACAAGACGCCAGGATCGAGGCCCTGACTCCTTACTTCAATCTCATCGAATCAAAGGAGACATGCTACCAGGGAAATGGTGAGAGACAGGTCAAGGCCTGGTTTCACCTCCTTGAGCCGCGCCGTGATTATACCCTCTTGCCACAAGAAAAGATTAGTACGTGAGCGCGATCTGCGGAATCTTCTACTTTGACGGACGAACTTCTCCTTATTCGGAGATATCCCGAACGAACGGGGCCCTGGCCCTCCGCGGGAAGGACCATGACGCGTTTAGGTATTATTCTTCTGCTTCCAAAGTCATTTGGCCAAAATCTTTCGGACAACTCCCGGAGACGCCGTTTTCGTCTAAATCCGCGCTGGACACGGTGGTCATCCCATCATCTGGATCCCGCTGGAACCAGTGGAGCTTTATCATCCCCGGGTCTAGATCGCCCCTGGCCACCAGGGTTTGAATCCCCCTCAACAGCATAGAACTATGGGTTTCGGCCACAATCCGGACGCCGCGTTTGACCGCCTCCACCAAAATTTGGGCCAGAGCCATCTTCGCCCTGGGGTGGAGATGGATTTCCGGTTGCTCCAGATAAACCATTTGTCCCGGCTCCGCGGCCAACAACGCCACCAAGACCGGCAAGACCTGTGAGACTCCCAATCCCACATCGGCCAGGTTGACCATATCTTTGCTGCTGGTTTTGGTTTTCTTTGGTGATCTCCCGACCCGCAATTCGATCAGGGTGTCGCTCAGGTACTTCGCCTCAACCTTCCAGGTCAGCCCCATCATCTCCAACCAGTTGCTTAACTGATACAGCTTTGAATCCCTCAACATCTGCCAGTCAGCGATCATATCGGCCATATAATGTTCAAAGGTGCCGGGAAAATTTTGGATGTCATCATAGGCCGGGTAGGCCCTTTCCGGGTTTCCCCGCAGGCCGGGAAGATGAATCATCCGGCTGAGGTGTGGTTCAATTATTTGTTCAGGCCAGCTTAGTTGAAACCGGAAACTCCCATCACCATAAAGGAAACTTAGAAAGAACCGGTTTTGGACTACTTTCCATTTGAAATCGAATCCACCATCCCTGACTATCCCGCCTTCTGCCTTGTAACTTGATGGAATAGCAAGATATATTTCTTCATGGGTCATGCCGGGCCTCATAACCATAGATTCGACTCCATGTGAGACCACTGTTTGCCGGACCTCAACGCCGCGTTTGCTGTTCTTCTTCGCAAATTTGAGATTAACAGAAGAGCCGCCGGTTTCAATTTCGATCTGGAAGGAATTCGTGGGGACACCTTTTGTCCCTTTAGACAGCAACTGATCCACGGAAGTAAACCGCACATTGGGACCATTCAGCAGCAGCGGACCGGGATCGTTGTCGGCCTCCAATGTTTGTTTGAGCAGGAGTAACGGCTGCATCATACTTGATTTACCGGAACTGCCGGCTCCGGCCAATATGGTCAGGGGCCGGATTTCGATCCGGGCAGGTTCGGCAATGGATTTAAAGCCGCTTACGGTCATGGCCGTTATGCCGCCCGGACCTTTTGCGGTTTTCGTTTTCATCGGAATCTCAACTTTCTTGCCGGGATCACCCAGGCGACGGTTACCTGTTAAAGGGTCATGCCAGCAGCGTCCCGATTTGGGCGGTCAGTTGATTATCGGTCAAGGACGGCAATTGGATGGCTTTGGCCGGGCATTCGGTGACGCAGGTCCCGCAGCCGCGGCATTCGGCCGGGTCGATGTACGAGGCGCCGGCTCGGATGTAGGGCACATGGTAAGGGCAGGCGCGGACGCAGGTCAAGCAGGCCGCACACTTCCCCGGGGTGACGTAGGCTGGGCCGGTCACTTCCTCCCAGACGCCCTCGGCCAGCAAAGCATAGGCTTCACCCGCGGCAGCCAGGGCCTGGGTGATGCTTTCGCCGATGTCTTTGGGGGAATGGGCTGTGCCGCAGACAAACATGCCTGGGTGGGGCAATTGCACCGGCCGGAGTTTGATATGATCTTCCAGGAAATATCCCTCAGCCGTTAGGGGCAGGCGGAACACCCCGGTCAATTCGGCCATGTTCTGCGGTTGGGGTTTCATCCCGGCACTTAGGGCGAGGACGTCGGCCTCGATTCTGATATCCCGGCCTAGAATGGTGTCCGGGAAGGTGACCAGCACTTTGTCGCCGAATGGGACCACCTCTGGTTTTCGGTCGGGAGTATAATGGGTGAACAAGACCCCTTGTTCCCTGGCCGCCTGATAAAAGTCCTCATAGAAGCCGTAAGTCCGGATGTCCCGGTTGAGGACCATGATCCGGGCCTGGGGATTTAGTTGCTTGAGCAAGAGAGCGTTTTTGACCGCTTTGGTGCAACAGATGCGATTACAGTCCGGGTCTTCCGGGGTGCGGGAATCGGCGCACTGGATCATAACCACATGGTTAAGTTTGGCGGCCCGGTCGGGCTGGTTGATCAGGATGTCTTCCAGTTCCATCTGGGTGAGCACGGCCTGCGACTGACCGTAAAGGTAGCCGGAGGGACGTTTTGGCTGGGCCCCGGTGGCGATAATGACGGCCCCGTGTTCGAGGACGACCCGTCCGGTGTCGCCGGTCTCGATAACCGACCTGAAGGTCCCCGATTCTTCAGCGGATTGGATCACCCTGGCCTCGCGGTAAACCTTGATCCGGTCATGGGACTCAACCCGGTCAATCAACCCGGTCAAGTACGCCGGGATATCGTCTCCAGCCAGGCTGCGTAGGATCTCCTTGGCTTGACCACCAAGCCGGCTTGACTTCTCCACTAAATAGATTTGAATGCCCAGATCGGCTAAACTCAAGGCCGCATTCATTCCGGCTGGACCACCGCCGACCACCAGGGCGTTCCGGGTTATCCGCCGGGTCTGGTGGGTGACCGGGACAGCCCGAGATACCCTGGCTACGGCCATCCTAAGCAAATCCTTGGCTTTCCGGGTGGTGGCCGGCTTGTCTCCCATATCCACCCAGGCCGCTTGCTCCCGAATATTGGCTAGTTCGATAAAATTGTTATTTATACCGGCCTGGCGCAATGCGTTTTTGAACAGGGGTCCGTAAGACCAGGGTGAACAGGCGGCCAGGACGACGCGATTGAGGTCGTTCTTGGCAATGACGTCGGCTATGATTTGCAGACCATCCGGGGAGCAACCTAAGGTCAAGACGCTGCCTGCCGTCACCTGGGGCAATCTCCGGGCATAATCATGAAGGGCGACCGTGTCTACCACGTTATTGATCTCGCCGGCACATTCACAGATGAACACGCCCACCCGAGGAGGCTCACCGTTGACCCCTCGTTCCGGGACCGGGTTTATATCGGAAGGTGGAAGCTCGGGTGGGGTTGGGGTGTGCCGGGCCGCCTGGGAAGCCGCCGCGGCCGCCTGGACTATTGATTCCGGGATGTCCTTCGGGCTTTGGGCTACGCCACAAACATAGATTCCCGGCCGGGATGAGGCCGTTTGAGCCAGATGGTTGGTCTCTACAAAACCGTGGCTGTTTAAGTTCACACCTAAGTTCTCGGCCAGTGCCGCAAAACGAGGGGCCGGTTGAAAGCCGTTGGCCAGCACCACCATATCGAAGGTCTCCGTGGCCAGATCACCGGCGTCATCCTCATAGGTGATGCTCAGATCCTTAGTCAGGTCATTCTCTTCAATGGCTCCGGGACGGGCCCGGATGAACCGGATGTGATGCTTTTCTTCCGCCTGACGGTATAAGGCTTCATAACCTTTGCCGCATGTCCGCATGTCCATATAGAAAATGGTTGTGGCCAAATCCGGGAGGCACCGTTCTCGGGCCAGCGTCGCCTCCTTAACGGCATACATACAACAAACGCTGGAACAATAACTGTTCCCGGCCGGGTGAAAGTTTCTTGACCCGACGCATTGAATCCAGGCTACCTTGCCCGGTAGTTTTTGGTCGGACGGCCGGATCAACCGGCCCTGGGTGGGTCCTGAAGCAGTCAGTAGTTGCTCAAATTCCAGGCCGGTGACCACATTGGCCAGGCGGCCGTAGCCATATGCGCTGATCGGACCGGGGTTAAACAGCTCTCCGCCACAGGCCAGGATAACCGACCCCACTTGGACCCTGGTCTCCTGGAACGTTTCCGCTAAATCCACGGCTGATACGGGACAGGCGTCTACGCACAAGCCACATTTGGTGCATCGGTCCATGTCTATGGAATAGGCCGTTGGAATAGACCGGGGATAGCGCAGACAGGTCTCGGCCCGGAGATCCAAACCAGGGCTTAGCCGAATTGCCTTTTCCGGGCAAACAGTTATGCACTGGCCGCAAGCCGTGCAATTGTCCGGGTTGATGTATCTGGGAGCCGTGGATAGAATGGCGGAGAAGGCGCCCGGCTGACCAACCACCCCTTTGACTTCAGTCATGGTCATTATCTTTATGGCCGTCTCCCGGGTGTGCCGCGCCAGGTCCGGGGCCAGGGTGCAGATGTCACAATTGTTTGTCGGGAAGGTGCGGTCGAGCTGATACAGATACCCCCCGATAGCCGGCGTTTGTTCGGTTAAGATGACCGATATCCCGGCCTGGGCCAGATTTGTCGCCGCCTTGAGGCCGGCAATCCCGCCTCCAATGACCAGCACGGCATTTGATTTAGGGGTAACTGGGGATTCTTGTTTTGGCTTTGACTCGGGTGTTCGGCTCGCTGGAACCATGATCTTCCCTTTTTATTATGGTTTCTGGTTTCTTGATGCTGGTTGCTCGTGGTTTATGGCTGGTTATAGATCACTCGCGGCCGGCTGCCTTTAGAACAATCGGCAACCCATGACGAGCCGCCGGCAGCTTAGCAACATCTCAAAATATGATTCACGGCCGTGTCGAGATCGGTATTTAGAGGTTGACCTTTTATTGCCCAGGATGGATTTTTCCCTTGCCGCAGAGATCTTCCTGGGTCAGGTAGCCCTTGCCCTGGGTGTCCATGGCCTTGAACGTCTGTTCCGCATCTCGCATGTGGTGAGCGGCTTTGAATTCATCGAGGGTGACCTTGCCATCGTGGTTTGTGTCTAGAATCTTAAAGAGTTCCGGGCATCGTGGTTTGGGACCGGGTCCGGGCTGGCCTGCTTGTCCCGGCGGCGGTCCTGGTGTTTGACCCAGAGTCGGGCCGCTGCTCAACATTAGACTGGCTAATAAAACGATTGAGAGGGTAATTAAATTTTTCGTCATGGCGCTTCCTTCCACCCTCAGGGTTCATTCAATATCTGATTGCTGATAATTTTAACCAGGACTTATGGCCGTCTAAGCTCATCCTATGGTTTGTTTAGCATATTAAAGCGTTCGCCTGCAACTCAAAAAGGTCTCAAGATGAGCAGTGAATGTGGTAATAGAAGATGTCGAATGTCGGAGCGGGACCTCCAGGCAAAAAAACATAGCGGAGAAAAGGCAGGGGTTTCTGATTTTCAGACTTTTATAGTGGCCGATGAAATGGATTTGGCACATAATATGCTATCAAAGATAGTCCAAAGGAGAAGTTTTCATTGAGATTAACATTTTTATGATGTTTTTCTGAAACATTTATGTATAGTTGAGTTGCTGTATGGGCCCCAAGACAAGCGTGCCGGTATGGAAGATACCCGGAAAAAACGGCGCGGCCGCCTGGTCAAGGCCTTTCTGGTCTAACCCGAACTTGAAGAGGGATTATGAATTATTTGATTGTGCACGGTCATTTTTACCAGCCGCCAAGAGAAAACCCTTGGGTGGAGCATCTGGAGATTCAAGATTCAGCGGCCCCTTATCATGACTGGAATGAGCGGATCACCTTTGAGTGTTATGGCCCGAACGCCATGGCCCGAATCGTGGATGACCGAAACCGGATTGTCAAAATAATTAACAATTATGAATATATAAGTTTCAATTTCGGCCCCACGCTGCTGTCTTGGATGGCCAAGTTTCATCCTGATGTGTACGAAGACATTATTCGGGCCGATGCGGTGTCTATCAAGAGATTTGGCGGACACGGCAATGCCGTCGCCCAGGTGTACAACCATATCATCATGCCGCTGGCCACGCAACAGGACAAAATAACGCAAGTAGTTTGGGGAATTGAGGATTTCAGATATCGTTTCGGACGGGCGCCGGAAGGAATGTGGCTGGCCGAAACGGCGGTGGATAACGCGACCTTAAAAGTTTTGGCCGGGGCGGGAATTACCTACACCATCCTGGCCCCGTATCAGGCCCGCCGGGTGCGGCGGTTGGATTCCACTGTATGGGAAGACGTTTCCGATGGTTCGGTGGATATTTCCAGACCTTTCTTGTGCCGGTTGGGAGACGGGAAGGTAATCAATATCTTCTTTTATCACGGGGGTATTTCCCGAGATGTGGCCTTTAACCGTCTACTGGAATCGGGTGGTAGTTATTTAGGCCGGGTGATGGAACATTTCGCCCCGATTCAGGGTAAGGGCCCGGCCTTGCTCTGCCTGGCCACAGACGGGGAGACCTATGGTCACCATCACAAGTTCGGTGAGATGGCCCTGGCCTATGCCATTCATTTGGCTCTTAAAAAGAAGGATCTGACCCTGACTAACTTCGGGCAATTTCTGGCTAAGTTTCCGCCTCAATATGAAGTGGAAATAGAGGAGAACACCTCCTGGAGTTGCTCCCACGGCCTGGGACGCTGGTCGGAAGATTGCGGCTGTAAGTTCAATGGACAATATCATCAGAAGTGGCGGCGGCCCCTTAGAGAGGCCATGGACTGGTTAAAAAGAAGATTGGATACTATTTTTGAACAGGAGGGCCGCAAGTATTTTCGAGATCCCTGGAAGATCCGAAATGAATACATAGCTTGTTTGCTCACTCCGTCAAAATCAGTTCAAACTACTTTTCTCAATCGAGTTACGGGCAAGAATCTAACCGAAGTCGATTTCACCGCAGCCCTGTCTCTCCTCGAGATGCAGCGGTACGCCATGTATATGTACACCAGTTGCGGATGGTTTTTTGACGACATCGCCGGGATTGAGTCATCCCAGGTGATCGCGTATGCCGACCGAGCCATTGATCTGGCCGAGGGCTTTGGGGCTAAAGGGCTTCGAGAGGAATTTTTGGCCGGTCTGGCCCAGGCGCCGTCTAATGATCCTGCCTACGGAACTGGACGGGATGTTTATGAAAAACTGGTTAACCCCCATCGCGTCGATCCCGAAGATGTAGCCGGCCAGTTTGCCATTGAGTCGGTTTTAGATGGCCTGGGCAATGGTGATCGGCTATACTGTTTTGACATAAAAAAAGAAGAAAATATGCGGCGGGAAAACGCCGGGGCGGTTCTATCCTTGGGGCAGGTGACCATAACCGATCGTCGAACCATCGACAAACACCGACTCTTGTACGCCTCCGTTTACCAGGGCGGCCATGAAATAACCTGCCATACTTGCCGGGTAACACCGGAAAGGCAGTTTAAAGCCTTAAAGGATTCCCTGATTGAGCCTTTTAAAACTTTGTCCTTCAGTGTTTTGGAAGACCGGATGGTGGCTTTTTTCAAGACTCCGGTCATGTCTCTGGGCCGGATGCCCATCGGACCAAGACGAAGAGCGATGCTCAAAATCGCCCTGCAAGACTTTAATGAACTTAAAGAAACATTCCGCCAACTCTATATCCAGAACAAAGATTTGATGGCGTTTTTAAAAAACCTGGATGTCCCCGTTCCTGAATATTTTATTTCTATTGCCGGGGCTGTTTATGTCGACGATTTGGTATACCGCCTGAATGAACTCATGATGGCGCCCAAGGGGACGGGCCGGCTGGACTGGACTAATATCGAGGCGGCCTATGAAGAATTGAAACTTTGGGGACCGGGGAGACATCTCTTCAGGCTGGGCAAGAGTCTTACCGAGGTCTGCGAAAGGTGTTTGGAAGACTTGACCCCCCCGCTCGATCCGGCCATGGTGGAAGATATCCATCGGGTGTTGGATTTGGCCGGAGGACTTAATGTGGAACTTAACTATTGGCGAATTCAAAATTTTTATCGCCGGGCGATGATCAGATTGGGCAAGACTGATGAGGTAATCGGGCCGATTTCGACATCACCCGAGGCAGATAGGACTTTTTCCGGATTAGGCCACAGGTTGGGTTTTTTGCTGGATGATGAAAAGGAATAATGATGAATATTGTTCAGGTGACGCCTGAATACTGGCCTTTTGTCAAGACCGGTGGTTTGGCCGATGTGGTGGATGGCCTCAGTCTGGAATTGTCCCGCCGCGGGCATCAGGTTACGGTTATCCTGCCCTATTATCGGCAACATATTGATACTACGCCTCATCCGGTCCAAACCGCGGTGGAATGTCTCGGCGTCCCCATGGGAACGACCGAAGACTGGTGCTCCGTATTGTGGGCCGAGCGGGTAAGCGGACTGAAGGTTTACTTTATCGAGCATGATCTTTATTTCGGCCGGCCGGGGATCTACCATGAATACTGGGCGGAGTATCCCGATAATGCTCAGCGGTTTATTTTTTTTTCCCGGGCCGCGTTGCAGTTGATTAAGGCGCTGCATTTGGAGCCGGATATCATTCATTGCAATGACTGGCAGACAGGTTTTGTGCCGGTATTTTTAAAGACCCATTATCTGCACGACGACACCTTCAGGAACGCCGCCTCGATCATGACCATTCACAATATGGGCTACCAAGGGATTTTTCATAAGAGTAATCTCTATTGGACCCAGTTGAGTTGGGACCGTTTCACCCCGATAGATTTGGAGTATTACGATTGCCTCAATTTTCTTAAAGCCGGACTGGTCTATGCCGACTTGATCACCACGGTCAGTAAGAAGTACGGAACCGAGATTCAAACCCCTGAGTTCGGCTACTTGCTGGACGGTCTGCTCAGGGAGCGCAGCCAGGATATCTATGGAGTGACCAATGGGGTTGATTATGATGACTGGAACCCGGAGATTGATCCCTATATCCCGCAGAAGTATTCGGCTGATGACCTGACCGGCAAGGCCGTGTGCAAGGCCGCTCTCCAAGAATGTTTTGGGCTGCCCGTAAATCCCGACGTCCCCTTGATCGGAATGGTCTCCCGCCTGGTTTATCAGAAAGGCACGGATGTGCTGATGGCCGTGATGGACCGGTTGCTGAAGCTGGATATCCAGTTGGCCGTCATCGGGACCGGGGAACCCCGGTATGAACGTGATATGAATTTCTTCTCGGCCGTTTATCCCGAAAAGCTTGGCGTTAAGATGATCTATGACAACTGCGTGGCCCATTTGGTCGAGGCCGGGTCGGACATGTTCTTGATGCCGTCACGCTATGAGCCTTGCGGCCTGAACCAGATCTACAGCCTCCGATATGGGACCTTGCCGATTGTCCGGGCCACCGGCGGACTGGATGACACCGTGGAAAATTATGATCCCCTGACCGGCGCCGGGTGGGGGTTCAAATTCAACGACCTGACGCCCGATGCCATCTACAACACCGTTGTCTGGGCATTATCCGTGTACAAAGAAGATAAGGCTATTTGGCGGAACTTGATGCTGACCGCCATGGCCGGGCAGTACGCCTGGGACCGGGCAGCCGCGACCTATGAACGCATTTACCGGCTGGCCAAAGAAAAACGATTCCCGTCAATTCCGGCTTGAGTCATTTTCCACCGGTAATATATGCCGACCAGGCAAATTAGTTGCGCCAAACTAATCCTCAGGAGGATATTCATGGAATATACCGAGATTCTCTTTTCCACGACCGGCCCCATCGGCTGTCTGACCTTAAATAATCCCTCTAAAATAAACGCCCTGTCCCTGACCATGATCGAGGAGATGACCGACGCCCTATCCCGTGTGGCCGCGGATGAGTCGGTCAAGGTGGTGATCATCAGAGCGGCTGGTAAGCACTTCTGCGCCGGCCATTATCTGGTGGAGATGATTGACCACGGAGTCAAGGAATACCAGGCTATTTTTGATAACTGCACCGAAATGATGCAACTCATCCATGATATTCCCCAGCCGGTTATTGCCCAGGTTCATGGCATCGCCACTGCGGCCGGGTGCCAGTTGGTGGCCGCCTGCGACCTGGCCGTGGCTGAAGAAGGGGCCAGATTCGCCACCCCCGGCGTCAAGATCGGCGTATTCTGCACCACCCCCATGGTGGCTCTGACACGGGCTATCGGCCGAAAAGCGGCCATGGAGATGCTCCTCACCGGCCGGTATGTCTCCGCCTCCGAAGCCAAAGACCTGGGTCTGATCAACCGGGTCGTCTCCTCCGATGACCTGACCAAGGCCACCGAAGAACTGGCCGAGCAGATCGCCGTGTCCAGCCGAATGGTCATCGCCATCGGCAAGCGGGCCTTCTACGCCCAGGTGGACCAGCCCGACATCAAAGCCTACGAGGTGGCCAAACCGACCATGGTCATGAACCTCCTGACCGAAGACGCCCAGCACGGGATCAAGTCTTTCCTGGAAAAGAAGACGCCGGACTGGCGGGATCGCTAGGCGAATCAACGAGACGTCGACGTCCGTGTCAAGTTATACTTTGAACGGTTACAATTGATTATCCTTGGCGTGCGTCCTTCCCCAGGGTGGCACTTCGTTGACCCTGGGCTATATTGGATAACCCCTCCGGGGTATTAAGACGGTGGCCTGGTCAATGGTGAGCCTATCCCCGGCTATGGAATCTTCAAAGTGGAGACGACCGGGGGTATTGCGGCCGTGCCGGGCCGTCTTGGGCTCGGTTTGGGCATCGCCACCCGGTCTACTCCATGTAGTTGTGACCCGATAATGGCGAGGGGTTGGGGAAGGGGTGATTGAAGAGCGGTGGGGAAGGGAAGTTGAGGATCAGGGGCGGTGGTTGATTATTGGGTCCAGTTTTCCAGCCGGAAGTCCGGACGCATTTCTTTGATTGTTTCAAATATTTCATCGTTGCTGACAAAAATGGCGTTCTCGGCAATGGCGCTGCCGGCAAGCATCAAGTCGATGCTTTTTCGTTCCAAATGCTTTTTCAAGTCTTTCTTTTTCGTTATCACTTTTTCTAAAATTTTGCGATACTCATCCTTTAATTTTCCAAATTCTTTCGCTCCGGCGATTGATAAAGGGAGTATCGGGAATTTTTTTAAAAGAATACTGCAAGCTTTTTCTAATCTCTCAACAAGATCGGCATCGTTGGCGCTTTCTGCTTTGGCCACACCATAATAATGTTCATAAATCGTCAAGATTGAAACCACAACTTCATCTTCTTCAGCAACAGATGTAAGATTTTTCTTTATCGCATCCCGAAAGGGAGATTTAGCGTCGTATAAATATGAAATTATATTGGAATCAAGAAGATATTTTCTCATTTTCGCTCAAAAGAAAAATTGTCCCGGAATTCTCTAAAGAGTTTATTTACCTCTTCGGATCTACCTTCTAAAACATTTGCCGCAGCCAATTCTTCAGCCACTTGCGCCCATCGGCCTTTCTTTTCCGCAACTTCCCCGCCGGTTTCAATTTTCTCCCCTGGTGTCTCACCAAGTTCTATAACTACCCGGATAGACGTGTCCGGCGGCAGGTTTAGGCCGATTATTTTGTTTGGGAAATCCCTGATGGTGGTTTGCAGTTCCATACCTGTGTCCTTTGGCTGATGATTTCATTCAGTTCCAGCGTTCTTTGAGATCGGCTAAAGTATATTCTGGTTCGT
>JADFYN010000002.1:0-33117 GCA_015233055.1 Deltaproteobacteria bacterium | reverse complement strand
GGCAAAACATGATTTCCATGAACAGGAACGACAACTATGGCACTATCTCCACGGCATAAATAATAATGACTCCCGCTGACATGACTAACCCTGAACCCTCCACGTTCCAGCATGGCCAGCATCTCCTTACCGGTAAACCGCGGCAACCGGGTCATGCCATGGCCACCTCAAGATCCACTAATTCCGCCTCCGCCGAGGTAACATCAATCGGCATCCCTTCCTTTTCGGCTGCTTCAAAATAACCGATTATAGCCTCTCTGGTATTTTGTAACGCCTCTTCTCTGGTCTCGCCAAAAGTAGACAGGTAATTCAAGCCGGGGACATAGGTGGCCCATAAATTATCTGCTTTATCAAATTCCAATAGTACCTTAAGGTGATGACGAGTCATGGTGAAACCTCATGAAACTAAAAAGTAGATAATAAATACCACCATTAAATACATTATAATATTAACATATTTTGAATATTAAAGCAATCAAATTCTTCAGCAATTGTAATTTTGCGAATCAGCCTGGAGGCCGAATTTAATCGAGGCAAGTCTTCGTCCAGCATTGCAATAAAGCCCACCCAGACCTGCCTCCTGCCATGCCTCGCAACTCCGGACAGACCCCCGCGAATTAACGCTCGAAAAGTTTATATCGTGTGCTTGATTTTTCGGATCCGGTCTGTATGATGGGAACCAATGGATGATTGATTGAGCGGTAAGCTGCCACATCCAGGACACGAGGGAGGCCGGTCGAATTTGGCCCGAGGCATGATGAGAGGAGGCCGTGGTATGGTGCGGAAGACAATTTTGTTGGCCATAACCATGGTCTTGATGACCGGCAACTGGGTGGCCCTGTCCTCGGACGTCTCCGAAGAATTGAAGACTAACGTGGTCCGGGCGGAAGACGCCGGGACTTTGATTATTCCATCTCTCAAGGGTGGCGACCCTGCTCCTGAGAAGCTTAACGTCCGGGGGATAATCGCTTTCCCGGCGAATAAGAGTAAGGTATTGACCTTGCTGGCCAAGAGCCTGGCCGTGGCCAAGAATAACCTCATGATTGCCGGCGAAACCGCCAGGGGGGAAGCCGAAGGTTTGGCCGGACGTCAGATTGTGGTCAACTTCGCCTCACCCCAGCGGAATTCGGCGAACGAATTGCAAGGATATGTTTTTATCGATGGCCGGGATTATGGACTCAGCCTGATCGAACGGGGCCTGGCCGTGGCCGACCCCCAAGACACGGTTCATCCCAATGCCGACAGGTATACCAGGGCCCAAGAAAGAGCCGCGGCAAATAAGGCAGGCGTGTGGGGGATGTAGATTTATACCTCGAATGGTCATAATTGTCCCTTTTCGAGGTGATGTTGCATGTTTCTTGTTACATGTTGCATGTTACATGTTGCACTTTGTGTTCAACGAGTGCCGGTAACGAGCACCAGAAACTGATGCCTCCAGGGCCGTTAATAAGGCGGCGTAGATTCAGTTTGATATCGCCTATATATAAAGAAAACGTAACCACGGCAACGAACACAAAATAGAACGGAGATTCTTGAACAGTTGACCATGGTGTTAACTTTTGTGAACACGGTGTTCAGGAAAATAACGCTGTGGGGCAAAAAAGTGACGAGATGTGTCATTTTCTACCTATCCGAGGAGATCAAAACGTGTCGGGGTTCGTCCATCCTTGTTTTAACATGTTGATCTTACTTGTTAAATTTTTGTAATGTCAAACCGTTCAAGTCCGGCATCAGAATTGCATTCTAAAAAGGTGAACGGAGACGCAAAAGTCCTTACCCCTGTAACCAGATAAACAATACTTCATACTCCAGCTAAAGTTCTTGCTCCCCAGTGTCGATAACATAATCAAACATCAAAACCTTATTCAGAAACACCGGCTGAAGCCCTGTTTGATCTGCAACCACCTTTTCTCTGAGGACGACATCTTGATTTACATTTATTGCTCACTGAAAACTAATGCGCCAAACAAAGACGGCCCCAGCTACTGAGTGACCTATTTTCCCTACAGAAGCCATGGGTGGTCTGCCCGTGGCTTTTTGTTTTGGCTCCGACTGCCTTGACCGGGCCGGGAAAACTGCATCAATCCAGTTCTGATTAACTGACAACAGTGGGAGCAACGACATGAACCGCTTACGAATGATGTGCCAACACTATCTGAACCCGCTGACCTTGTATTGCCGTTTGATCGGCATCGGTCTGGCTCGTGATTGTTCTTTGAACATATGCAGAAAATATGAACAATCCCTTTTTAAACTTTTAAAACCGGCCATCTTCTAAAATCATCTCCAGGCCGACCGTGAAGGGCCTTGACCCGATAACCTGGAGACCCTGATCTCGGGCTGAATTCCGGTCAGCTTGTACTCATACCTTTCCGCTGCTCCTTGAAAAATCCATAACCATATTATTCCAGGCTCCCGAACAAGTACCGTCGGTTAAAAAAACCGGCGGCGTAAGGGACGGGTGCCTCTTTCTGGTTGCACGTTACTTGTTGCATGTTACTGGTTTGCAGAAAACGACCGGTTATTAAGAACAACCTGGCAATCCGGAACCCGGAACCACTATCGAGCAACCAGTAACCACCAACATGCAACGTGTAACGAGTAACCTGCAACATGTAACATGTAACATGTAACATGTAACCTGTAACCGTAACCAGCAATTTGTGACTGGAGGTGACTCAAATGCCGGAAGCCAATGACCTGTTCAGAATTGTGGAGGATATGAGTCAAGATGAACGTTACCATGAACTTCATTGGGAGGGCTCTTTTGGGGAATACTTAGATGTCGTGGCTAAACAACCCCAGGTTCTCCGCACCGCGTTTCAACGTGTTTACGACATGATCATCAGCTACGGCCAGGAGGAGTACACCGAGTTCAAGCACAAGCTGATCCGATACAAGTTCTTCTCCGATGAGCGGTTTGGCGGCCGGGACGCGGTGTTCGGGCTGGAAAAAGCGTTGATTAACCTGGTGAACATCTTTAAGTCGGCTTCGCGCCTCTATGGCTCGGAACGCCGGGTTCTGCTGCTGCACGGGCCGGTGGGAAGCGCCAAGAGCACCATCGTCCGGTTGATCAAGAAGGGACTGGAGGAGTACTCGAAGACGCCCGAGGGGGCCATGTACACCTATGGCTGGCTACCTGGGGAAGACAGTGAGCGGCCGGAACTTCAACTCTGCCCCATGCACGAGGAACCGCTTCATTTGCTGCCTGTGCCGATCCGGCAAAAAATCATCGACCGGATTAATGAAGACTTACCCGAGGACGCCCATATGAACGTGGAAGGTGAATTGTGCCCCTTCTGCCGGTTTCAGTTCCGGGAACTGATGACTCTTCATCAGGGTGACCTCAAGAAGGTGCTGGACCATGTCCGGGTTCGGCGGCTGATTCTGTCGGAGAAGGACCGGGTGGGTATCGGTACTTTTCAACCCAAGGACGAGAAGAACCAGGATTCTACAGAATTGACCGGTGATATCAACTACCGCAAAATTGCCCTGTATGGGACTGATTCCGACCCACGGGCTTTCAACTTCGACGGTGAGTTCAATATCTCCAATCGGGGAGTCATCGAGTTTGTGGAAGTGCTCAAGTTGGACGTGGCCTTCTTGTACGACCTGCTGGGCGCCTCCCAGGAGCACGTAATCAAACCCAAGAAGTTCCCCCAGACGGACATTGACGAGGTGATTATCGGGCACACCAATGAACCGGAATACAAGAAATTACAGAACAACGAATTTATGGAGGCCTTGCGGGACCGGACCATCAAGATCGACGTCCCCTACAACACCCGGTTGCGAGATGAACTGAAAATCTACGAAAAGGACTATGCCCCGGCTAGAGTCAAGGGCAAACACATCGCTCCGCACACCTTGGAGATGGCCGCCATGTGGGCCATTCTGACCCGGTTGGAAGATCCCAAAAAGGCCAACTTGAATCTGATGCAGAAGTTGAAACTGTATAACGGTAAGACCCTGGCCGGCTACACCGAAGATAACATTAAGGAACTGAAGACCGACGCCCCTCGGGAAGGGATGGAAGGCATCTCGCCCCGGTATATTCAAGACAAGGTCTCCAACGCCCTGGTGGTCAACACTGGTGAACCTTGCGTCAACCCCTTTATGGTCCTCAAGGAACTGGAGGAGGGACTGGATCACCACAGCCTGATCATCAATCCGGAGGTCAAGAAGCGGTGCAAGGAATTACTGGCCCTGACCAAGGATGAGTATGCGGATATTGTCAAGAATGAGGTGCAGCGGGCCATTTCGGCCGACGAAGAGGCGGTCAAGAAGCTGTGCGCAAATTACATTGACAACATCAAGGCTTACACTCAACGGGAAAAAGTCCGGAACCGGTACACCGCTGAATATGAGGAACCCGATGAAAGGCTGATGCGGTCCATTGAAGAAAAGATTGATATCCCGGACAACCGGAAGGATGACTTCCGTCGGGAGATCATGAACTACATCGGCGCCTTGGCGGTGGAAGGCAAGACCTTTGATTTCAAGGCCAATGAGCGGTTGAACAAGGCCCTGGAACTCAAGCTGTTCGAAGATCAAAAGGACACCATTAAATTGACCAGTCTGGTCTCCAAAGTGGTGGACAAGGACGCCCAAGAGAAGATCGACGTGGTCAAGAATCGGATGATCAAGAATTACAATTACTGCGAAGTCTGCGCCACCGATGTCCTCAGCTTCGTGGCCAGCATCTTCGCCAGGGGAGATATCAAATCCTAACCGTGATGTATTCGCCGACTATTGGTGGGTAGGAAAAAGGGGAGCAGCCTGAGGATGGAACAACAGGGTTGCCTTTCCGCCCGCCGCAGCCGGCAAGTGAGGTCGCTATGGCCGAGACAATTGAAAGGGATAAAAGCCGATTCAAGAAGATTGTCCGGGGAAAAATTAAGTCAAACCTGAAGAAGTATATTTCCCACGGAGAATTGATCGGCCGCAAGGGTAAGGACCTGGTCAGCATCCCGGTCCCCCAGTTGGAACTGCCCCATTTCAAGTTCGGCAAAAAGGGATATACCGGGGTAGGGCAGGGGGACGGAGAACCCGGTCAGCCCGTGGCTATTGATCCCGACGGTGATCAACCCGGCCAGGCTGGAGACCAACCTGGGGAGCACCTGCTGGAGGTGGAATTTACTTTGGAGGAGCTGGCCCAGATTCTGGGTGAAGAGTTGGAGCTGCCCCGGATTCAACCCAAGGGAAAGAAGAATATCTCCGCGGAAAAAGACAAATATACCGGTATTTCCATGACCGGTCCGGAATCGTTGCGGCACTTTAAACGGACGTTTAAGCAAGCCTTGAAACGGCAACTCATGACCGGTGATTACAACTACCTCGACCCGACCATCATTCCGGTCAAGGAAGACAAGCGGTACATGTCCTGGAAAAGTACCTTGAACCCGGAGAGCAATGCGGTGATTATCTTCATGATGGACGTGTCCGGGTCCATGGGTGATACCCAGAAGGAAATCGTGCGGATCACCTCATTCTGGATCGATACCTGGCTCCGCAGCCAGTACAACGGCATCGAGACCCGGTATATCATTCATGATGCGGCGGCGCGGGAGGTCGACCGGGAGACCTTCTTTCATACCAAAGAAAGCGGCGGCACCCGGATATCCTCGGCCCTGGAGGTTTGTGCGGACTTAATGGACCGGCACTATCCTCCGCAGGAATGGAATATTTACCCATTTCACTTTAGTGACGGAGACAACTTCAGCGACGATAACGACAAGGCCGTCGGCATTCTCCGGGAAAAGATTTTACCCCACGTCAACTCCTTCTCCTATGGGGAGGTGTACGGTCTCTACGGGGTGGGCATGTTCAAGAAAATACTCCAGGAGCGTTGCTCGGAAGAAACCAATCTCCTGGTTGCGGACATCAGGAACAAAGATGCCATAATGGACGCCATTAAGGTCTTTCTGGGCAAGGGCCTGTAACGGTGGCGCCGGGTACGACCAGCTTTAGGCCCGGACGCCGGAATTAACTGCGGCGCCTTCGGGGTTCCTTGAAAGGGGTGGTGAGGATGGTAAAATTTCCTACGCCATTGAAGGAAATCAAATACGAAATCCAGCAATACGCCGATGACTTCGGACTAGATTACTACGACATTATCTTTGAGGTGCTGGATTACGAAAAGCTAAATGAAGTGGCGGCTTACGGCGGATTCCCGGCCCGGTATCCCCACTGGCGTTTCGGCATGGAATACGAACATCTTTCCCGGACCTATACCTATGGGTTGTCCAAAATTTATGAAATGGTCATCAACAACGATCCCTGCTACGCCTATCTGCTGGAATGCAACAATCCGGTGGACCAGAAGATCGTCATGGCCCATGTTTATGGACACTGTGATTTTTTTAAGAACAACTTATGGTTTGCCAAAACCAACCGGAAAATGATGGACGAGATGGCCAACCATGGGGCCCGGATCACCAGGCACGCCGACCGCCACGGGATGGACCGGATTGAAGCCTTTATCGACCGTTGTTTATCCATCGAAGACTTGATCGACATGCACCTGCCGTTTATCAAAAGGAAAGATGACGAAGTCCGGGAGATGCGGCCGGGTCTCAAATTCGAGTCGGAGGATCAACCCGGTCACGATGGTTGTGGCTGTGGCTGCGGCCAGGGTGGAGAACATGCCTGCAGCGCTCATGCTTCTTGTCCCGGCGCGGCCGGCAACCCGGATATGGCCGATGAATTTGCCGAAGATTTTATGGACGATGAAGAACAGAGCGATGTGCATCCCAGCAAGCTGAGAAGTAAAGATTACATGGATGAGTACATCAACCCGCCGGAATTTTGGAAGGAGCATGAGAGAAAGATCAGGGACAAACTCAAAGGCAAAAAGAAGTTCCCGGAAGAGCCCCAAAAGGATGTCTTGTTGTTCTTGTTGGACCATGCGCCGTTGAACTACTGGCAACGCGATATTCTATCCGCCATAAGAGAAGAGGCCTATTATTACGCCCCCCAGGGCCAGACCAAAATCATGAACGAGGGTTGGGCCACCTTTTGGCATTCCACCATCATGACCCAGAAGGCCCTGAAGGCCTCGGAGCTGGTTGACTATGCGGATCATCACTCCGGGACTTTAGGCGGCAGCCGGACCAGGTTGAATCCCTACAAGTTGGGAGTCGAGCTGTTCCGGGATATTGAAGAGCGCTGGGACAAAGGCCGGTTCGGTAAGGAGTATGAAGAGTGTGAAGACCTGGCTTTGAGGCGGGATTGGGATCTCAATTTGAAGCTGGGTCGGAAGAAGATCTTCGAGGTCCGCCAGGTTTGTAACGATATCAATTTCATCGACACCTATTTGACCGAGGAATTTTGTCACCGGCACAAACTGTTTATGTATCAATACGACACCAGGACCAAACAATACGTCATCACTTCGCGTAAGTTTAAGGACGTCAAAGAAGCCATCTTAAGTTCATTAACCAATTTCGGCCGGCCGTTGATCTATGTGGAGGACGGAAACTACCATAACCGCGGGGAACTCCTGCTCTCCCACCGGTATGAAGGCCGGATTCTCGACCCGGTATATGCCCGGGACACCCTGGTCAATATCCAGTACCTGTGGAAACGGCCGGTGCATATTCAGACCATGGATGACGACAGAAAACTAATCTTCTCTTTTGACGGCGAACATCATTCAGACAAAAGGGAATAACCGTCGGCCAGACGGCCGCACCAGCGAATTATCGGGATCAGAATTAGTTGACGATGAAACCCCAACCAAACAGCTATTCCCTAATGGGAGGTGAGCGTTATGAAACTCAGCCGGATGATTTTGGAAAGTCTAGACCAGGTGGAACCATTGAACCCTATGGAGGCTGCGCCGATCGTAGCCGAAGAGGAAGGGATTACCGCCGGGATTACCCTAGACGATTGGGACCGGCTGGCTGTCTCATTGGTTAGCCTACATGTAACGGCAGCCGGACCGGGCGTTGTTGAAGACGAGGACGCTTTTGTCTGCTGCTGCCGCCGCATTGCCGAGGGCGTCAATTACCTGGAAGAGCCGCTCATGGTTGTAGAAGTGGATCGGGCTAACCGGATCGGCGTCATCCGCAGCCGGCAACCGCTGGTGGATGAAAACTCCGTGGCCTATCTGGAGATCCTGGTTAATGGTCGGACTGGGGAAATTTCCTTGTCCCGTGTGGTCCGTCGCGACGATATGGATAAGCCGATCCTGGACCATATGGTCATGGGACGGCGGACCCTGGTCCGGGTCATTGATTTCTTGGTCGGCTCTTGGGCCGTTACCGAGCAATGAGCATTAGCCAAAAATACAATCGAGTGAAGACTCTCACCTCGCCTATGGTTTAGCTATCGACCCCACCGGGTGGGGCGGGCCCGTCGGCTTGCTTCACCTGAGTGGGTTTACCCGCAGCATTGGGCAGTAAGCGATCACAGGGTTCTTTGGTTTGGTCTGTCGGCAGTATTTTTGACCTGAGTTCGATGACCGCACTAAGTGATTTACGTCAAAGCCATGATTTAATCTTCAGATTACCCCGATTTGCCCAGATTCGCCCGAAAGTGGGATCGCTGGTCTCTTTCATCTGCGTTCATTGATGAACCACGTGTATTCCTTTCTGCCTTCCAATCAATCTCTTCCAAGCAATCTTCCAATCAATCTGCCAATCAATAAGACCCTCCGATTTTTAATTTTTGTCCCGGACACGGACGAATGTCGAGAATTTGTCTTGACAATTGTCTTGACAATGGGGTGCCCCGCACTATAAAAATTAGTTTTGGAACCGGGGTTTCGGCGTTCACCAGATCCTCTGTAGAGCTTTTCGCTACCGTACAATTTTTAATTATAGTCATGGGATGAAGATATCTTGACTATAATATTTTTCTAATGAAAACCGTATGATATCTTAAAAAGTCAAAATCATGCTGAACCAGTGCCGCGAAATTAATATAAAATAATGGGGCTGATTGTGGATGGTGTCAAATATTGCATGGGACCTGTGGACCGGATAATTTTTTTCGGTTCCGGCCTCCTGATGGTCGAGGCTATGGAGCTGGCCCGCCAACGCGGCTTTGAGGTCCATGCTTTTTTTGTCAAACGGCATGGGGTCGAGAATATTGAGGCCGATGCCGGTTGTTCGCTCCAAGATACGCTAAGGCAAAAAGGATTTGACGCCTATGAAAGCCCGGACCTGAATGGCTCGGCTCAACTCTCCGGTCTGGTCAATGACCGGACCATCGGCCTGGGGTTTGGTGAAGCCTACACCTTCAATGCCGACACCATCAGGTTATTCAATGGCCGGCTCTTCGATTTTATGACCATCCGGCTGCCCCAGTATCGGGGTGGCGCTCATTTCACCTGGCAGATTCTGCGCCAAAGCCGGATCGGCTGCTGGCATATTCAATTGATCACTGAAGACATGGTCCCGGGCGTGAATCATCCGGGTATGATCATGAAAACTCGGGAGTACCGGCTCCCGGCCGCGGCCCGAACACCCCAGGATTATTTTGACGCCGCCCGCCGGGAGGGATTGGTTCTGTTCCAGGAACTCTTGACCGATATCCAGGAGGGCCGGGAGCAAACCCTGACGGTGCAGCAGGAGAATTTAAGCCTCTATCTGCCGAGGTTAAACACATTGCGGCATGGGTTCATCGATTGGACCTGGACGGCCGGTGAAATCGAACGCTTTGTGACCGCCTTTGATGAGCCCTATCCCGGGGCTTCCACTTTTGTGGCCGGCCGGCGAATGTTCCTGAAAGATGTCCAGGCCGACGCTGGTGAAGGCGCCTTTCATCCGTTTGCGGCTGGGCTGATCTATCGTATTTTTGCCGGCACTGTCTATGTCGCGGCTCGGGATGGAGCCCTCCTTTTCGGACGGGCGGCTGACGAAACCGGTCATGATGTTATCCCGGATTTGCGCCCGGGGATGCGATTCTTTACCCCCCGGCAGCACCTTGAGGCGGCCATGACCTTTGCCGCTGATTATGACGCAGAGGGTCTGGTCGTCCTGGAATAAGGTGGAACCCATGAGTTATATGATGGACTTGTTGAAGAAGATTTATCCCCTCCGACTGGCTCCCGTGTCCGACGAGACGGACGGGTTAGTCCCCCTGCTCACCGCTGAGCTGCCCTTTACCGTTCATGAGTATCAATCGGGACTGGAACACAATGGTTGGACTGTTCCCTTAAAATGGAAACCGATCAAGGCGGAGATCCGAAAAGACGGCCGGATGATTTACGACGGGATGAAGCACCCCTTGGGCGTTATCGGTTATGGGACGTCATTTCAAGGTGTCGTGCCCTTGAACGAGTTGAAAAAACATCTCTATTATCACCCTGAGCTACCGGATTCCCTGGTCTATCATTGTGATTATTACTATAAACAATGGCTTCGGGACTGGGGTTTCAGCGTTCCCCAGACGCTTTACCAAGAATTGCCGGAGGGTGAGTATGAAGTGGAGCTGATCACCCAGGCCGTGCCCGGCACAATGAAGGTGTTCGATTACCTTCTTCCCGGCACTACTCCAGACACAGTCATACTTAATGCCCACAATTGCCATGCCGGCCAGGCCAATGATGATATCGCCGGTGTCGTGACGGCCATTCAGGTCATCCGCACCTTGTCCCAGCGCAAAAAAAGGAGATATGGTTACCGGGTGATCATTGCCCCGGAACACCTGGGGACGGTGTTTTACCTGGCCCAGTCCCCGAAGAGTCTGACGGATACCTTCAAGTACGCCATGTTTCTGGAAATGGTGGGTAACGATAATGCCTTGTCATTGCAAGAATCCTTCACCGGACAAAGCTTAATCGACCGGGCGGCCCATTGTTACTTGACGCACCACCAGCCGGGTTACCACAGCGACGGATTTCGGAAAATCGTGGGTAACGATGAGACCGTCTGGGAGGCCCCCGGGTTTGAAATTCCCTGCATCTCCTTGACCCGCTACCCTTATGGCGTGTACCATTCCGACAAGGACAATGAAGACATTATAATTGAACAGCGGTTAACCGATACGGTTGAAACCGTTTTGGGCATAATCGATATCTTAGAGACCAACACCGTGATGCAGAGGCATTTCAACGGGCTGGTCGCCCTGAGCAATCCCAAATATGATCTTTACATCACCCCGGGCGACCCTAGTATTCTGCCCATCGTGTCACGGGATCAGAGAAAGTGGAATTACCTGATGGATTGCCTGGTTCGGTATTTTGACCAAGAGACTCAGCTCATTGACATTGCTTTAAAGCATGAGATAGAATATGCTGCTCTTTACAACTACGTGACGAAATTTGAAGAAAAAGGACTGATTACTTTGCGGGATCGGTTATGATCGGGCTGTTGGACTCGATTCGCCGTCTTCTATAATGAGATATTGCCGAGGTATGCCATGGGGATGTATGAAAATAACCTGGCCTTGCTGCGAGTCAGATACCCTGAGTTGGCCGCCAAGCTGGACCAGATCACGGATGACGGCACGTGCAAAGTTATGCCATCCAAATCAGGCCTGCCGACCATGACCCTTGTTCATGAAGGGCAGGAGATATTTCTCCACAGCAGATATGACCCTCTGAAGGAGTCCGAAAGTTTTATTGAGAAAAAGGGGTTGAAGGGACAGCGGCTTATCCTGTTTTTGGGTTTCGGCCTGGGTTACTACCTGGACAGGCTGCTGAGGTTGCACGGTGAAAGAGTAAAATACTGCATAATAGTTGAAAAAGATATTCAGATATTTATAAAGACTATGCAGACCGTGGATTTAAGTACGCTATTTCCAAATCCTAACATTGAGCTTCTGGTTGGTCTTTCGGAAGATGAACTGTTGCCGCGGCTGGTGGATTTTTTTAAGAAGGATTTCAGAAGAATTTGTATGATATCTTCTACCCTTTACTTAGAACATCCTGTTTTATTTAATGTATGTCACAACGCTTATTACGGCAAGGTGCTCAAAGTTTTTCGCGACGCCTGCACGACGGCTTTCCACTTTGTGGGAAACAGTCCCGAAGACTCCCTGATCGGCATCGCCAACATGCTCGACAACATCGATAATATAATCGTTTCTCCTGGTGTCAACCAGGCTTACGGCGCCTTTAAGGGCCGACCGGCCATTATTGTGGCTGCCGGACCATCACTTAATAAAAACGTTCATCTGTTGAAAGGGCTCGAAGACCGGGCCTTGATCATAGTCTGTGACGTCATGCTGCGAGGGATGCTGCAGCGGGGCATCAAGTCGCACATTACCGTCTCCATCGAACGGGATTTGGGGATGGAGCGAATTTACTTCGGGACCGAGGAATATGATCTGTCAGACACCTGGATGGCCTTTACCCCGGTGGTGCATCAGAATGTGTTCAGCTTCTATCGCGGCCCGAAGTTCATCGTCTACCGGAATTTCGCCCACTTCAAATGGTTGGGGATAGATCGAGGCATCCTGGAAATCGGTCCGTCCGTATCTTTGATGGCCAGCAAAATAGCTGAAAAAATGGGCTGTGATCCGATTATCTGGATCGGCCAGGACCTGGCCTACGGCGAAGACGAGGTGACCCACGCCGACGGCACCGTCCATTACCATGATCATGTCCCGGAAGAAACCAGGACCTTTCGAGAGTTCATTGTCGAAGGAAATAATGGGCGGCCAATCAAATCCAATGAGGTCTGGTATGCCATGCTCAAGAATTTTGAACTGGATATCGCTCAGTTCCCTGGGACATATATAAACGCCACCGAAGGCGGGGCCAAGATCACCGGGGCCAAAGTCATGCCTCTGCAAGAGGTCATTGAAAAATATCTGCAAGAGTCGTTTGATTCCGTGAGTATCTTGAAGCAATATCTGGTGCCGCCGAATAATGAAAGGCAACAAGATGAGTTGCGAAGGTTGGAGGAATTGTGCCAGACTACCAACGGCCTATTGCAGACGACGATTAACTTGTGCAAAAAAGGCATTACCAAGATTGAGAAGTTACAGAAAAAACTGAACAAAATGATAGCCGCAGAAGGCCCCATGCAAATCAAAGACATGGATCCGAAGATTTTCATCGACACGGTGGCTGATTTGGAGAAAATAAAGTTCCACATGATCAGCGACTCGGAACTGTTTTTTCTATTTATGATGCACTACGTCCAGGCCTTCCTGTTGAAGAAGGAACTTGACCTGATGTCCCTCCACAACATGAAGGAAACCCAGTCTGAACAATTATTTGTGGCCGTCGGCATCTATCAGGACTTGTACAAAACCATGATCGACCTGGTTAAGATAATCATGAAACCCCTGACCAGGGCCCGCGAGTCCATCGCCAAAAGAATCGGATCGGAGTCATGATCCGGAATTCCTTTTTCTCCGGTTCCGACCAGACCGGCTCATTGCTCCACAGGTGACGCCTCATGCCTCCAATTGTTTGTATTGTCGGAAAGTCCGACTCCGGAAAAACAACTTTGCTGGAAAAACTGATCCCGGCGCTGGTCCGGCTGGGACTTAAAATCGGCACGGTGAAGCACGATGTCCATGGTTTCGAGATGGACCATCCGGGAAAGGATTCCTATCGGCACAAGCAGGCCGGCGCGGCTACGACCATTATCTCCTCTCCGGCTAAAATGGCCATGGTCAAGGACGTGGATCATGACCAAACCTTAAGCGAACTGGCCGGGTATTTTCACGACGTTGATCTTATCCTGTCCGAGGGATACAAGCGGGAGAGTCATCCCAAGGTAGAGATATTTCGGCCGGAAGTCCATCCTGAGCCGCTTTGCCGTGATGACGACCAGCTCATCGCCCTAGTCACCGATACCGACCTGGACCTGGGCGTGCCCCGCTTCGGCCTGGAGGCTGCCGATGCCCTGGCCCGGTTTCTGGTGGCCAGGTTCGTTCCTGGGAAAGCACAGCCGCAGAGACTATGATGAGGTTATGGAGTCATCAATGATTTGGGTCAAGGAGAAATGAGCATGGCCACACCAATCGGCGAGGAGATGTACCGGTGGGCGGGCGACCTGTTTCCCATCTGCCGAAGCATCACCGGCCATGGAGTAAGACAGACCCTCAGGTATTTCCAGAAGATCCTGCCGGAATTGACCATCTGCGAGGTCCCCTCCGGAACTCCGGCCTTCGACTGGACGGTGCCTGATGAATGGAATATCCGCGACGCCTATGTCATGGATGACCAGGGGGTCAAGGTCATCGACTTTAACCAAAACAACGTTCATGTGGTTGGTTATTCCACCCCCGTTGATTCCGTTATGACATTGGAAGAGCTTGCGCCTTACTTGCATTCTTTACCGCATCTTCCCGAAGCCATCCCATATTTAACCTCATATTACCGGCCCAGATGGGGTTTCTGCTTGAGCCACCGGGCCAGGCAGGAGCTTAAGCCAGGGCGGTACCGGGTCGTCATCGACAGTACTCTGGCCCCCGGTTCCCTGACCTACGGTGAATTGATCCTACCCGGACGTGAAGAGCGGGAAATCCTTCTATCCACATATACCTGCCATCCTTCCCTGGCCAATGACAATCTCTCGGGTCCGATCGTCACCACCGCCCTGGCCCAAGAACTGGCCGCCAGATTCGACCGCCGGTATACTTACCGGATCGTGTATATTCCGGAGACCATCGGTTCGCTGGTCTATCTGTCCCGCCACTTGGATCAGATGAAACGAACCACCCTGGCCGGCTTTGTTTTGACCTGTGTCGGGGATGACCGGAGTTATTCCTTTCTGCCGTCCCGGATGGGCAACACCCTGGCTGATCGGGTGGCCGGCCATGTGCTCAAGCACCGGGCGCCGGGTTACGCGACCTATTCGTTTCTGGACCGGGGCAGCGATGAACGACAGTATTGCAGCGTCGGCATCGACCTGCCCGTAGTCAGTCTCATGCGAACGATGTACGGTGTCTTTCCCGAGTACCATACCTCGCTGGACAATCTATCTTTGATTTCGCCGTCCGGGTTGGGCGGGGCCTATCAGGCGATTTTGAGTTGTCTGGATCTTCTGGAGGAGAATTACACCTATCGCATGACCTGTCCGGGCGAGCCGCAACTGGGTAAACGGGGACTGTATCCCACGCTCAGCACCCGTGAGAATTCGGCCATCGTGCGAAACCTATCCAATGTCATGGCTTACGCCGATGGTGACCATGATCTGATCGCCCTGGCTGAACGGACGGAGGTTTTCGCCGAAGAGTTACTCCCAGTGGTCAAAAGCCTGTTCTCGGCCGGATTGTTGAAAAAAGTGGATTGAAGACCGGTATGAGGGCCTAAGATCGGATCAGGCTGCTAAGGCAAAGAATGCACTTGTCTTGACGCGGCTTAACAAGCATAGTATCTTATTTGAGTTACGACCGTCTGTCGTTCCTTCCAGAAAAATGTCGTCAACGCCGATGAGGTAATCCGGATATGAAAATACTGTTCATCGCCCCGCCCAATTTCCGTTTTAGGGAAGTCACTTACCAGAATCTCAGCTTGGGTCCGGCCTATCTGGCTGCGGTTTTACGGAAGCATCATGACGTCATTGTTTACGACGCCGAGGCCCCGTCCAAGGCAGAAGTGGATGGCTTCAAACACGACTATACCTCTTATGAGTATCTGATTACCTCACATGATAAGTACCTGGCCGGTCTAAATGATGAGTCCCATCCCGTGTGGCGGGAGATCGCCGGTGTGATCAACGATTTTTCTCCGGATATCATCGGCCTGTCTACTATGACGCCCAGTTATCCGGCCGCCCTGGTCATCGCCCGGTTGGCCAAACGGATCAGCCCGGCCAAGGTGATCATCGGTGGAGTCCATGCCACCACCCTCCCCGAAGAGACGGCATGGCAAGAGAATATAGACATCGTGGTGCGAGGCGAGGCCGAAGAAACAATGGTCGAGTTGGTCGCCTGTCTGGAACAAGGAGGCGACTTAAGCTCGGTTAAAGGCCTCACCTACAAACAAGACGGCCGGCTCGTCAACACCCCGCCGCGTAATTTCATCAGTGACTTGAATAAGCTCCCATTCCCGATAAAAGATGTTTTATTCCCGGAAAGATTCTCCAGCTCCCACTTCATCAATATCATCGCCGGCCGGGGTTGCCCCCATAATTGTTACTTCTGCGCCAACCATTCTCTCTGGGGCGCCCACCGCATCCGTTCGCTGGACAATATCTGGGAAGAGCTGAATTATCTGTATAACAAGTATGACCGAACAATTATGTTCTGGGATGACAACCTGACCGTCTCCAAAAAGCTTCTTTTCGCCTTGTGCGATAGGATGAAAAAGGAGACTCCGGATATTCTTTGGCGGGGGGAATCCCGGGTGGATACCCTGACGCCCGAGACGCTTATCGCCATGAAAGAGGCCGGGTGTTGGGACGTTAAACTGGGTATCGAGTCCGGGTCCGACAAGATTTTAGCTTATATGAACAAGAAACTGACTGTCAAGAAGGTGATGGACTGCGCCGAGATGATCTTAAAGACCGGTATCCAGTTTTCAGTCAACTTCATGTATGGCCTGCCTGAGGAAACCTGGGATGACCTGATGGCCACCCTTGATCTCATCAAGAGGATACCGGCCAACAGCATCGCCGTGTCTAAGTTCATCCCATTGCCGGGCACCAAGCTGTATGATGATGTAATGGAACTGGGCCTGATTAAAGACCGGCCGCCCAGGTATGAACATCTTGATTTGTATTCCACTCATTACTACTATCCCAGGCACGTGGCCAAAGATAAATTCCAGGAATTCATTTACGAGATAAACCGGGTGGTGGACGAAAAGAATAAACGGACCAGGATCGGACCACCGAAACGGAAGCAGATCAATTGATGGATTTACTTTAGCGCAACGCCTGGACAAGACTCTTCCTCCGTCGATTACGGTGTTCAACTTTTTAATGCCGGCTTGTTTGACACATCGAATCGACCGGCCAAGGCGACCGGTGACAACCGACTTGTTTAAGAAGGTCAACTCATGGATATAAAACAAAAATTACCCGGATTTTCGCTCTTCACCGACCTTATCTGCTTGAAGAATCCTTTACAAAAAAAGGCATTGCTGTCGTTCCTGGAAACGCGTGACGAGTTGTTTTTTGTCCGGGCTGAGGAATTTGCCCGGAAGTTGCTGCCCCTTTTACGGGACCAGGATATCACGGTGGAATACGTGGTCGATTCATACCTGACCATGTGCCGGGAGATCCTCCAGGAGCAGACCAGGTTCCTACGGACGGGCAAATATTCTCGGCAGACTGCGGCCGAGGCCTACGCCGACATCTATTCTTCCGAAAAAGAGATGACCGCCTATCTTTACGGCATCGCCCTGTCTCAGTTTCTTTGGCCGAATCATTACGCCATGTACGATTTTTTCTGCACTCAGAGCCGAAACCTGACCGATATCCGGGCAATCCTGGAGATCGGACCCGGCCACGGCTTGTTCCTGGCCCAGTCTATCGCCAATTTTCCCAAAGCCGACTTCACCGCCGTGGATATCAGTCCGGCTTCGGCCAGGATGGCGGAGACCATCATCAAGTACTTCACCGGATACACCGGCTGCCGGTTTCTGGTCCAGGATGTGAATGAGTTGGGCGACGGTAGTTTCGACTATGTGGTCATGGGTGAGGTGCTGGAGCATTTAGATGATCCCATGACTATTTTGCAGAAGATTCACGGACTGCTCACCACGGGCGGCCGGTTCTTTCTCACCACCTGCGCCAATTGTCCGGTCAAAGACCACGTCTATCTGTATGACAGTGTGGCTCAGATCAGACAACAAATCATGGCCGCGGGCTTTGCCGTTGTCTCGGATTTGCCGCTGGCCGTGGGGGATTTTCCGGAAAGCGAATGGCAGGACCGGAAACTGGTGGTCAATTATGCTGCCATGTGTGAGAAGATTTGACGTCCGGGCACCCGTGTGCCTAGGCAAGTAACCATGGCGGTTAATATGGGAAAAGAAACCTACGCTCACATTCAAGAGCAGTTGAACCAGGCCGACCTCTCCGCCATGCCGGGCTTGAGTCTCAGCGTCTTGCGAAACATCATGATCGAGCCTATCGAGCCGTACCTCCGGTATCACGCCTACCTGATGGGCTATAATGCCGTGGTTTCATTCGGGGAATACGATAATATTTTCCAGGAGGCGGCCGGCGGCGATGACCGGTTGTTAAACCGGCAAACTGATTGTGTTCTGGTGTTTGCCTATCTCGACACCTTATCGCCGGACTTGGCCAGGGGATTCTCCGCCTTAAATCCGGAGCAGGCCGCGGCCGAGGTAAACCGCGTTCAAGACTTTGCCGAGGCGGTGATCAGAGGCATCAGGGCTCAAACTAAAGGGCTGATCCTGTGGCATGGCCTGGAGATATCCGGCCACCCCAATTTGGGCATCTGGGACAGCCAGATCGACACTGGGCAGACCGCTGTTATTCATCGGTTGAATGACTTTATTCGGGACCTGTTACGCCGGGAGGCCAACGCCTGCTTCGTGGACATGAATCTGGCCTTGATTAGAATCGGAGCCGGAAATTTTTATGACCGGCGGTACTGGCACATCGGCCGGGCGCCCTATACCCGTGAGGCCCTGGCTGAGATCGCCGATGAGGACTTCAAGTTTATTCGGCCTCTCAAAGGTAAGAACAAGAAATGCCTGGTTCTTGACTGTGATAACACCCTGTGGGGCGGCATCATCGGCGAAGATGGGCTGTCGGGCATTGTCTTGGGCAAGACTTATCCTGGTTCGGCCTATTCCGAGTTTCAAAGGGAGATCGTCAACCTGTACCATCGCGGTATTATCATCGCCCTATGCAGCAAGAATAATGAGCCGGATGTCTGGGAGGTATTCCGAAAGCACCCGGACATGATCCTTAAGGAGGAACATATCTCCGCTGTTCGGATCAACTGGAATGACAAAGCCGCCAACCTGCGCGGCCTGGCCTCGGACTTGAATATCGGGCTGGACAGCATGGTTTTCTTGGACGACAGCGAATTCGAGATAAACCTGGTCAAGAAAGAGCTGCCCGAAGTGGCGGCCATCCTTATGCCTAAAGGCAAGGCCGTGGAGTATCGGCAGATGTTGGCCTCCTGCGGCCTGTTTGACACCTTGACCATCTCTGAAGAAGATAAACATCGCGGCGCCATGTACAAGGCTGAGGCATCGCGGAAATCATTGTTGACTCAGGCCACGGACATGGAGGGTTACTACCGCTCGTTGGAAATGGTGGTGGTGATTCGGCTCGCCGATGAGTTTTCCATCCCGCGTATCGCCCAGCAAACCCAAAAAACCAACCAGTTCAACCTGACCACCCGGCGGTATACCGAAGCGGACATCCGGAGTTTTGTAACTCACCCGGACTATGACGTCTTCTACCTGGACCTTAAAGATAGATTCGGCGGCTCGGGCATCGTCGGGACCTGCATCTTGAAGTATGAACAAGATAGAGCCATCATCGATACCTTCTTGTTATCCTGTCGGGTGTTGGGCCGGGGCGTAGAAGAAGCCTTTCTGTCCAGGGCGTTGAAACGGGCCAAAGGACAGGGTTGCCGGACCACGGTCGGGGAATATCTGCCCACGGCCAAGAACGGCCAGGTAGCCGAGTTCTACCCCAAACATGGCTTCACCGAGGTCAATCCCGGCAATAGCGCCGGGCATCGGGTGTTTCATTTTGATTTGCAGATGGAGCCGGGTTCGGAACCGGCTTATTTTAAAGAAATTGTTTCTGATCTTTAAGGAAAGGTAAAATGAAAGACCGGGTGTTGAAAATCGTCAGTCAAGTCTTGAATGTCCCTATAGAACTCTTGAACGAAGAATCTTCGCCCGACACTGTTGCATCCTGGGACTCGCTCAAGCATATGAACCTGATTTTGGCTCTGGAAGAAGAGTTCGGCATCCAGTTCCGGGATGAACAAATAGTCGAGATTTTAAAGGTGGGATTGATTATCGAGGCGGTGAAGGAATTTACGGCCGCCTAACCGTCGCCCCGGACAATAGCGCCGGGCAAACCGATCGATCTAAAATATCATGCCGCGATACCATTATTCCAGTCAGGATGTGTCGGCCGCGCTCAGAGACGTGGGCCTCGGCAGAGGTGACGTCGTCTTCTGTCATGTGGGTCTGCTGAAATTGGGCTTTCCCAAGGAAATGCACCAGGGAAGATCTGCCTTTGAGGTGATCCACGACTCCCTGTGGGAAATTCTGGGCCCGGACGGGACCCTTTTGACCCCGGCCTACAGCTACAGCTTTTGTAAAGGCGAGGTTTTTGATCCGGACCAGACGCCGTCGGACGTGGGACCGTTTGGGGAGGCCTTTCGGAAACTGCCGGGGGTCAAACGTTCTCTGGACCCCATTTTTTCGGTGGCTGGAAAAGGACCTCGGGTGGATGAACTCTTTGCCGATTTGCCCCGTAACTGTTTCGGCTCCGACAGCATCTACGACCGGTTGGGCCGGATTGGGGCCAAACTGGTGAATATCGGCGTTACTACCCATACCCGAACGCCGCTCCATTATATCGAACAAGTCATCGGCGTCCCTTATCGCTATCCCAAGATATTCTCCGGCCTGATTATGCGCAACAGCCGGCCGGTCAAAGAGGATTGGATTTTTTCAGTCCGAATTATGGGCAACTTCAGCCTGCCTACGGCGGATAAGATTGAGCAGGAGGAACTGGAGTTGAACCTGGCCAGGGCAGCCGGGCTGGGTTTGGGCCGAATCGTAAGCATTGGCTTTAATGATTTTTATGACTTGTGCCGTAAGAAAATAGCCCGGGACCCCTGGTTCTTCGCCAGGGAGCAGGTGGACCCGATTGACCGGGAGAGAAACCGGGTGGGGAAGCAGGAATTTAATCTGCACCTGCTGGAGAACCCTGAACCGGAACAGCTCGCCGCCTGTCTGAAATGTTTGCCCCGGGATGTGGTCTCCGAAGGTTTTGATACCGCCCTCCGGGTAATATCCCAGGTAATTCCTTTGACCATCCACGAATACCCCACCGGGACGGAATGCTTCGGCCGGATTATCCCGGAAAAATGGACCTGCCATGAGGCTTCTCTGGTCGCGTCGGATGGCCGCCCGATTTTTTCCTATGCCGACAATCCCAGACACGTGGCCTCCTACTCCCAGTCCTTTGAAGGAGAAATATCGCGTGACGAGTTATTCCGGCATCTCTACACAGATCCCGCCCATCCCGGTGAGATTCCGTTTGCATTCATGTATTATGACCGGGACTGGGCTCTTTGCTGCAGTCAGAAAACTAAGGACGTCTTGACCGCTGACCGGTACCAGGTGAAGATCAGGTGTGATTTCAGTTACGGCACCCTTAAGGTCGGCGAATACGCCCTTCCCGGTCGAATAGAAGACTTTATCTTGATTTGCTCCCGGTTGGGGCCGGGTTTGTCCGGCCGGGACGATGTCCAGAGTGTCGCGGCCGGGTTGGACATGCTGCGAGTCCTCAAGGCCAGGCCTGATCGGCGGTACACTTACCGCTGGCTGGTGCTGCCCGATGCCGTCGGGTTGGCCGCGTACATTCGGCAAAATGAATGGCTGGTCCCCAAAATCAAAGGCGGTATTTCTCTCGGACCACTTAGTCCGGCGGCTCCGTTGGTGCGTCTGGACTCGCTGGAAGGACCGGCCGCCGCGGCTATCTGTCTTGACCCTGCCGCCTGGCTGGAAGACTTAAGACCGAACTCGGATGCCGCCTGCCGCTGCAACACCTTTAACCCGGCCCTGCCCCTGATCTCTCTGCCCGAAACTGCCGATAGCGATGCGTTCCATCCGACTCTCGTCCGATTGGTGAAACTGTTGGAGGACTAATCAGAACTGCCCGCCTGGGCCCTGACTTCCCTCGGACCAAACCGTCCCTCGCTTTAGTCTCGCCGCGGACTATCCGTACGTTTCCCGCACCCCCTCAAAGAACCGGACGAACAGTTTCCCGCATCCGGCTCCCCTACCATCTTCTTCTACTTGCTTTCGTCTCAATCCGTCAAGATGGCTCATCTTACCAACAAACTGATATAACCTGAATTAGACCAGTCATATTAATGAAGTGCCGGAAATTCATCCGCAGATTTCTCAGATGAACGCAGATGGAAAGCCCCGCAGACCTGTTTGGGCCTAACTCTGCGCAAATCGGATGCAATCTACCGGATTGAATCATGGTCCTTGATGATAATAACTTGTCCGAAATGCGGCGGAGATGGGTGGAAAGCATATGACATCGTAGCCAAGGCCTGGTGTCATCTAAGTTTTTTACATCATGTTAACTGGTTACATGCCAGATTCCCCGCATGCTGTTCTGGAAGGGATTAACAGCCTTGTTCAGGCGACACAAGCCGGGGCTGAAGATACCGGTTCATCAGGGCTCTAACCACCATAATTTAATTAGATGCGGGGAGGCTCAATTTTGACTTACTCACTTGAAATGGCGACGAGGCCAATGCGTGTCCATAACGTATCCACGGCTGACGGTTTGAGCCGATCATACATGTTTCTCGCTGTTATTTAATAATAAAGTAAGTCTGAATAAAAATAAAAACTAAAGTATCGTTGTCGATTTGACGATAAAGAAATCAAAAGCAAGATGGTCCGGGTTCAATGTTCCAGACCGTCTTGGGACCGGCCTCTGATAATCAACAAAACGCGACCGTTACCGGCGGTTTCAAGACTGGAAAACGAGAGCTGTGTTGACTATCAAAGGTGACTTAGACTGCTTCTATGCGTAATCAGGCAAGTAAATTTTGAAAGTCTCAAAAAAAATCTAAAGTAACGTTGTCGGTTTGACGATAAGGTAATCAAAGGCGAGTTGTCAAAGTCAAAGAAGATGTCAGACTCACTCGTCCCGATCTTTGAAGGTTTAATCGTTACCAACCAGAACGGTTTGTTGAATCAAGAATGAAAGTAATCTTATCTGTTATTTTCTATCGATGGTCATTTTATCAGTAATCTAACAAACATTATTTTCTAACCAATAAAAAAAAATCTAAAGTAACGTTGTCGATTTGACGATAATAGAATCAAAAGCAAGAATACATTACGGTTTAATGATGGCTATTCTGATGTATTTAACTACGTGTTTGGTACGGCGGCTTCCGGATGACGGCAGCCATACCCACTGAACACCAATTAGAAATTAAGTTTATCCAGTTTCGAGAGTGGGGAGAAAGGATTCTCCCGCATGGCGAGATCAAGGAGGATATGTCATGAACCTGTCTATTATGAACAATGCTGCTTCGTTAACTGCCTACACGGCTTTATCTGCTTCAAATGCAAATCTGGCTAAGAGTATTGGCCGACTATCGACAGGTCTCCGCATCAATTCCGCTGCTGACGACCCTTCGGGTCTGGCCATTTCCGAGCGTTTTCAAACCCAGATCAACGGCCTTAACCGGGCTTCCATGAACGCTCAAGACGGCATCTCGATGATGCAATTAGCTGAAGGGGCGATGAATGAAACCCAGTCCATGCTTCAACGGATGCGGGAACTGGCCCTCCAGGCGGCCAACGGCACTTTGACGGCTGCGGACCGGGTGCAAGTTCAGAGTGAAGTGGATCAGCTAAAACAAGAAATCGACCGGATCTCACAGAGCACTGAGTTTAACACTCGGCAACTCTTAAATGGAGACGGTTCCGGCATCTGGTCAACCGACAGCCCGAACATCCTGACCGCCAGTCTCACCGGACAGGTTAAAGAGGGCAACTACCGGATTACGGTCCAGGCTTCAGCCACCGGTACCAACGATGTGTGGAAAAGCGAGGTCATGCAACTGAGTAAGCCGGTGGCGGCCGATCAGAATTCCATGAGGGTGGGCGTAAACAACACCAATGGGAACATGCTGTCCACGGCCTCGATGAGCATTGATGACACCTTGCTTAACAAAAGTGTGTCCTACAGCTACAAGTTCATTCAGGGGCAGGCCGCAGAAATTGAAGGTCACACAGCCACTGGAACAACTGATTTGTCCATTTGCTCTACTACCACCGGTTTGCTGGCCAATGCCTCTGTGATGAATACGGCCGCAGATACCAGCGCTCCCGGGGTGGCAAATATTACCAGTACCCAATCTGTCTACTTCGCTCAAGATTCCGCCTTTGTTGTTTCCGCAGGCGGCAACGACCTCACAGCTAATTTCAAGGCCGGCACATACAGTCTGGCAGAGGTGGAAACGGCCATTGAGACGGCCACCTCCGGTCTGTTCACGGTTAGATGGACGGCTAATGCCGGTCCGGCCGGCGGCTATTTTCTCAGATTAACTGCCAACGCGGCTGTGGCTTACAATGTTGTAGTTTGCGGTTCAATGACTGACGCGCTGGGAATAGGCGGCGGGACACTGGCCGTCAGCAGCGTCTTGACTGGGTCTCAGAATAGTGAGTTAGCCAATTTGTTCAGAATAACCGCGACCAATAACGTCGGAAACTTTAACCCCTTGGCCACAACCATGAGTTTTGACATCTATGGCAATGGCCATTCAGCCACGATTTCTTTTGACGCCTGGAAGAATGTTATCAGCAGCACGGGTGTCTTTTCCGGCACTTCGAGTATCAGCAGTATAGTTTTCGGCGAGAATGATATTCTTGATAGGATCAATAGCGGGTTGGCAACCAATGCGATTGGATTTCGTGCCCAGATTGATTCTAGCCATGTGCTTAGTTTTGTCGCCACTACGGCCGACGGCACATTGGCGCCGACAAGTATGACCATCAAAAATATAGTCTCAGCGGATTCCGGAACCCTGTCGTTGACCGCCATCGGCATCATAGCCGGGGCATTCACAGGTGCAGGAAACAACAAGATAGTGTTTTCAGTTAACCAGAGTGGTGTTTACACAGCCAGCCTGCCTTCAAGCGTCTATTCCGGGTCCAACACCGGGATGACCAAACTGGCTGCAGACCTGGAGACGGCGATGAATAATGCAATTGTCGCCGGCAGCGGAGCCCAGGATAACCTGGTTAATGTAGTTTATGATACAACTGCCCAGAATTTTCACGTAATCAGTCGAGTGGTCGGTCTGCAAACCTCGGCTACTTCGGAAGTGCAACTTTTTGACGGCGCCGGCTTGGCCAGTATCCTGACCAGCGTCGGGTTGGACCTAAACACCCATGCCCTGGGAAATAACGATGGAATTTCATTAGCCATCTATAATGGCGTCGGGACCGACACACTGGCCACCAATATCTATAACCGACGAGGACTCAACAGCGCCGCCATAAGTTGGGGCTTAGGCTCTGGAACGACGACGGTTTCTGCGGATGCAACTTTGGCCTCGATGGGGATAAGCTTAAATTTTTCTTCTGCCGCCGCAGTAGCTGGCAACGCGGGAAACTTCACTATTGACGTGACCAAAGTAGGCGATTTGAGTTATCTGGCTAAGGGTTCTAATTCGTTGGGAGAAATTGCTCAATTCGGTGGCATCCTGGACCAACCCAAGGACATAACAATATACGCCAATGGTCACAGCGCTACGATTCACTTTGATAAGGCGACAACTTTAAATGACTTACAGAATATGATTGTCTCGGCGGTCACATCTTCTGTGGACAACCGGGGCTTGGGACTGCAAGTAGATGGAGCGCCTTCCGCCCAAAATACAGTGTACCAGCATGTGGCTGATTACATCACCAACACGGCGGAAGGAACGTATCGCCAGGCCATGGGTGACGCGGCCGTAGATGGGACCTTGCTCGTTAGATCGCCTTGGGCTGGACCCGATGGTCAAATAGTTTTCGCTGCGGACGACAACGTCCTCAAGGCTTTCGGTTTTGCTGAAATTCAAAAACCCATTGATGCCACGGGAAAGGATCCCTATTATATTCAGATTCAAAATGCCCACACCGGAGAGTTACTCGGCGCTAGGAGGGTATCATCACCCCAAGCGGCTGACCTGATCCCGGGCGTTAGTTTCAAATTTAACCCTACGGTTGACGTGACCACTTCCTGGAATGCCCAGACCGGTAAATTTGATTTCACTGCCAACACCAACCCGGTATCCTCCACCTTGCATGTGGTGGACCGTAGTCTTACCCTTCAAATCGGCCCCAATGTCGGGACCGAGCAAACAGTCAAGTTAAACATTGGATCAGTTACGGCCGCGGCTCTGGGCTTGGGCAGTGTTGTGTTGGTTGACCCCAACCTGGCCACGCAATCAGTAAATATAATCGACAATGCCATTAGTTATGTTTCCGTACAACGGGCCAATATGGGCGCGATTCAAAACAGGTTGGAGCACACCCTCAATAGCTTAAGCTCGGCCCAGGCAAATATGACCACAGCCAATTCGTCCATCACTGACCTGGATATGGCTAAGGGAGTTTCTGAAATGACCAAAAACCAGATTTTAGTCCAAGCGGGGACGGCCATGCTGGCCCAGGCTAACCAGGTGCCTCAACAGCTCTTGAGTCTGCTAAAATAGGCGCCGGGTGAATATAGTCTCTAAGCCTTCGCCGGAGAGCAATTTCAGTTTCACCGCTCCCCAGGCTTTGGAAGTCCCAAAGACAGCGTGGAGCGCGCTTTTTTGATCGGGGCTAGGGATAGGAATTTCCAAGAGATAGCTTTTGTCTTGCTCACGGAGGTGTCGTAATGAGAATCAGTCAATTCAGCGAACCCGAAGCCCCCTTTATCCCCAAAGAAGGGATCAATATCGGTGAGGTAAGTAACTTATTGAGCGTCCCCAGGTCAACCTTGCTTTTTTGGGAAAAAGAATTTGGTTCATTTTTGAGTGTAAAGAAGACCGGCGGTAAGCATCGTCGATATACAAATCGTGAGGTGGAGGCCCTGGGCGAGATAAAAAGACTGCTCAACGAAGAAAAATATACGGTCGCCGGGGCCAAACGGAGAATGGAAATGACCAGACAACAAACCAGATCGTTTGAACAAATCCTGACCGATGCACTGGGTAAATTGGAGACGGGAATGAAAGTCAGTGACGTGGCCAGGAATATGGCCAGGCAGATGGCGGTGTGAGGCGGCAGGGTCTCAAGATCCTGCCGGCTTCGGCCGGAACCTAAGAGGCGTTGTGCTTTTACCCCGTTGCGGCGGGATAAGGACCGTGTTCCAAAAACCAGTTCTAATTTTACTGCAACCTGGCAAAAGTACAAACAAAAAACAAGAAGATATCAGTATGTGACAGAATCTTCAATGGTGAAGAATGACTAAAGGTATTTTTTTAACCGGTTCCTCTATCTCATTGCGAGTGAAGCGAGAAGTATCAAGATTCTTCACGTTCGTTCGGAATGACAAAGTGAAACGCATTCGATTGGAATGACAGACCGGAAGCCATTCGTTTGGAATGGCAAAGTAAGAAAGATTCATTCGGAACCAGAACTGAATAAGAGAATATAAACCTAGACGAAAAGGAGGGATGCGAGGCTTAGGACAGGATAACCGTAATCGGGAAAAGCTCTATATGGCGACTGCTACAGGTGCCGGGTCATAAGTACTGCCGGCCAATCAACAAAGAAGCAGTCCAAGAAATTTTTGTCGGCAAAAGCAACGGGGTAGAAATGATACCCCCCGTGGCCGAGGGGTACACATCGGTAGACACGTGCCGGTGGCAGGTCTCCACGACCGCCATCAAACGGCATCAAGTTGAAAGGAAAGCAAATGACAGCTTGATATCCGGCCAAGGGCAGACATTCGTAGAGACGCGCCACCATTACGTCTTCATCATCGACCGTTCAGTCGCGGGAAAGAATCAACCGCACGGTCCAACCGGGCACTTTTCAGATTCTGGTGGGTTCTTTTGTTTCAGACGGAGGGATTTCGGTCTGCCGGGAGATCAAACCAAACGGCAAGCCAAGACGTCATCACGTCCTATCCGGACGGAACAATGAGACGAAAAAATCAAGGCCATACTTAAAAGGAGGTAGATCGGACCGGAACGACTTTCTTGATGAAACAGATAGATATCACCGAATGTTGAAAAAGCGCAACAGGGTTCTAGGCGGATTCATGTCCAGGGGAGAGCTGGGAAAGGTAATCGGGCCTGTAACCAGCTTGGACTCATGCCGGGTTAGACCTGAGGACCGGTTTCTTGAAGGCTTATGGAACCGATCGATATCTAACCGAGCAACTTTTATTATTGTCTACTCTCAAGGGGGTTGGACTTCGCATTTACTCGACTCATTTAAATCGTTTAACGATAAATAACTTCTGTCGGTCTCGACGGAGTCATCTCAAATGGGGAAAGGATTTCCCATCTAATCAAATCAAGGAGGATGAACCATGAGTTTCTCAGTCGTCAATAATCTTCCAGCGTTAGGGGCCTATAATGCCCTATCGGGCGCCAACAAGAATTTGGCCAATGCGATCAATCATCTGTCCTCTGGTCTGCGGATTAACGGGGCCAAGGACGACCCTTCCGGTTTGGCTATTTCCGAGCGTTTCAAAGGCCAAATCAGCGGTCTTAATCAAGCGTCTATGAATGCCCAGGATGGCACCTCCATGCTGCAGGTAGCCGACGGCGCTCTTAACGAAACCCAAGCCATCCTGCAACGGATGCGGGAACTGGCCGTTCAAGCTTCTAATGGAACCTTAACTTCTCAGGATAGAACGTCGATTCAAGATGAAGTAGACCAACTTAAGGATGAAGTCAACCGGATCTCCACCACCACGGAGTTCAATACCAAAAAACTACTCAACGGAAACTTATCGGGCATTTGGTCCACCGACCATCCCGATCAGCTCCACGCCTACATCACCGGCCAGGTGCGGGAAGGCAATTACCGGATCAGCGTTCAAGCCTCCGCCACAGGCAATAACGAAGTTTGGAAGAGTGATGTCATGGAGTTGGCCAGTCCATACAAGGCCAACGTGGATAACCTTACGGTTCAGTTGAATAACACCAACGGATCAATGTTGTCTACCGCCGGCATAACCGTCGATCAAAATAAGGTTGCCCAAGACGCTACTTATGTTTATAAATTTCAGCAAGGCCAGGCGGCGGAAATCGCCGGCGCGAGCGCAAACGCTTCCGTCACTATAGCCCATACTGAGGCTAGTTGGACAGCTACTCAAGCTGTGGCCGTGCTAACTGCAGCTTCGAACGTGCACATCGGTGCCGGCGACAATGCGTATGCTACGGGCACCGAGACATTTCTGTTCCATACCAGCACCATTATCACTTTCTCCGGTGCCGGGGCGACAGGTGGGTCCGTGGCTTTCGCAGCCGGGACATATTCCTTGTTTCAAGTTGAGTCCGCTCTTCATAGCTATGGGCTTTCCAATGAAATAACTGTTACATGGTCGGCTAACGGCGCGGCCTCGGGGGGATTTTTTGCAACCGTGACTAATGCCACGGCTAAAATGACGGTTACAGTCACCGGAGATGACGCCCTGGGTATTAACGGGCTGACTATAGCTTCGGCGGGCGGCACGACCAGGGGTTCACAGAATTCAGAAAACGCCAATCTCTTCTTGATTTCCGCCAACGGCGGCGGTGGTCTGACATCAGCTTTTGCCACCACCTCGTTTGACATTATCTCCAACGGGCATAGCGCTACGGTAAGCTTTAATCTGTGGCAACACGGTTCATCTGCGGTTGCCACCCAGGTAATTGCCTTGAACGAAAACGATGTGTTAGACACAATGAACACGGCGCTGGCGGCCAACAAACTCGGCGTCCGGGCGCAGGTTGACAATAATCATGTTCTAAGTCTGGTCACCACCACGGCGGACGGAACGACTCGGCCGAGTTCTTTCAGCATCAGCAATCTCGTCAGAGCCACCTCGGCTGCCAACAGTGCTACCATTTTTTCTGTTACCTCTTTAGGCATCAAAGGCGGCTCCTTTACCGGAACAGGGAACAACGAGATAGTTTTTTCAGTCAATCAATCGACCATCTATACGGCCACTCTGGCCGACAAAACGTATACCACTACGGCTGATCTGACGCAGTTGGCGTCTGATATGCAAACGGCAATGAACAATGCCGTCCTGGCCGGGGGTGGATCAACGGCCAATGAGGCTGACGTTGTTTTTGACACCGCCGGAATGAGTTTCCATGTAATGAGTCGGCAGATCGGTTACAACACCTCGGCTGCATCCGAGATCCAGTTGTATGCCGGAGCCGGACTCCAGAGTATCCTGTCGAGCGTCGGCCTGGATTTGAACACCCATGCTCGGGGCAACAATGACGGTATGTCCCTAGCCATCTATAACAACGCTGCGGGAACTAATCTGGCCACTCATATCTACAACCGGCGTGGGATTGATACCGGTGCGGCGACATTAGGGTGGAGCGCCGCCGGTGCCGTGAATGTTTCCTCCGACAAGACACTGGCTGCGTTGGGGCTCAACCTAAGTTTTGCCACCACTGCGGCGGTCGCAGGCAATGCCGGGAATTTTATGTTCGACGTGACCAAAATCGGAGACCAGATTTCCGTTGCCAAAGGAACCAACACATTGGGTCAGATCTCCCAATTTGCAGGTTTGCTCGATCAAACTCGGAATATGACCATTTATGCCAATGGTCAGAAGGCCTTCATCTATTTTGATAAATCGACCACGTTGGATCAGTTGCAGAACATGATCGCTTCAGCCATCACCACCGATATAACTGCCGGAGGGTTGGGGCTTAAGGTGAACGGGGCGGTCTCTGCCCAGCAAACCGTCTTCGATCACGTATCTGATTTCATTACAAATACATCAGAGGGGACCTACCGGCAGCCGTCGGGTGATGCGGCAGTGGATGGAACCCTGATCGTCAGGTCTCCATGGGCTGGAACTGCCGGGCAGATATTCTTTGGAGCGGATGAGGATATCCAAAACGCCTTCAGCTTTGCCCGTATTAAAAATGCTTCGGATGACGCGGGTGTTGATCCCTGGTTTGTCCAGGTCCAAGATGCCCATACCGGAGAAAATCTATTCAGCCGCAAAGTGGCTGCCCCCGAAATAGATAACCTGATTCCAGGGGTGAATGTCAAATTTTCACCGACAGTAGACGTAAATACAACTTGGAATACCAACTCCGGGCAGTTTGATTTCACGGCCGATAGTAGTCCTCAGAGCATGGTTCTCCACGTGGTGGATCGTCATCTCGATTTGGCGGTGGGAGCCAATGCCGGGCAAAATATCAGCACCTCTATCGGCGAGATAAATACCGGATCGCTAGGCTTAGACAACGTCCTGGTGGTGGATCCGACCCTGGCCCAACGGTCGATTGCCAAGATCGACAAAGCCGTAAATCAGGTCTCCTCCGAACGAGCTAGAATGGGTGCGGTGATGAATCGGTTAGACTACACTATCAATACCCTGGCCGTCCAGAGTCAAAATATGACGGCGGCCGAGTCCACCATCACTGATCTTGATATGGCCAAGACAGTATCCGATATGACCAAATATCAGATATTGAACCAAGCCGGCACGGCCATGTTGGCTCAGGCCAACCAGTTGAACCAGAGTCTGCTCAGCTTGCTTAAATAGTCCAACTTCCTGGGGGGCCAATTCGGTTCCCCAGGGATGATGGTTCATGACCTGAGCCGGCCTATTCAATGATTTATATAAGTTAAGGCAAGGCCAGGTACGGGACGATATCTTTAAATCTCTATTATGTCGCTTCTTACCTGTCATTTTGTTACTCCTCTATCATTTCGAGCGAAGCGAGAAATCTGATGATTCCTCACATTAGCTCGGAATGACAGAAAAGAATCATCTCGAGTGAGCCGCCCCATCGCGTAATCATGAGGAGGGCGGGCGCCCAAATGACCGGGCCGTGGTATGTGCGCCCCGGGGCGCCGTAGAAAAAATGATATCAAGAAATTATTCTAAAGTACTTTTGTTTTGTTGACGATAAGAAATATGAAGGCCCAGGAATTGATTCCGGGAATTGAATTAGGGCCGACTCACGTGGACCCTCCCGGGATAACGGCAAAGGATTTGCCGAGAAATGAAGTCCTTTTTCACACATGGAGGTGTGAAAATGCAAACCAACCAGGTTACTTCTACCAGTGCTCAATTCATTTCCAAGGATGGGATTGATGTCGGCGAGGTAAGCACCATTCTGAATGTTCCCCGATCAACTATCCTCTTTTGGGAAAAAGAATTCAGCTCTTTTTTGAACGTAAAAAGGACTGAGGGCAAACATCGGCGCTTCACTTCCAAGGATGTCGAGGTGCTGGGTGATATAAAGCGGTTGTTAAATGAAGAAAAGTACACTATTGCCGGGGCCAAGCGCCGGATGGAAATCTCAAGACAGCAGAGCAAGTCTTTTGAGCAGATTCTCACCGAGGCCATGGGAAAAGTGCAACAAGGCATGAATATCAGTGATGTGGCCAAGAAAATGGCCCGAGAACTGGTGATAGTGGCCCTGGCGTATTCGGCCTGGGTGTGGTATCTGTCCTGTTGATGCGTTTGTTCTTTATTGTCTTTTGGAAACCGACCAGACTTCAAAACGTTCCGGATGTTGCTTATACCGTCATTCCGAACGCGCGACTTTCATCTTGTCATTCCGAACGCATGTGAGGAATCTTAAGATTTCTCGCTTCGCTCGAAATGACAATCTGGCTCGGTTGTTCCGGATGGTAAGCTATACGGTATTTATAGAGACATAATTACAAACAAGCATATAGGAGGTCGAATCTACAAAAAATTATCAGAAACAATTCCGTGATTGGTCATAACCGCCGGTCTTGGAAAACACCTGGCCACCTTCCATCTGGAGTGAGGGGGGAGAGATGGCGGAAGATCTACCTTCCCCATCTTCCTTGCGCTAGCTGGAAAGTCTGGGAGCTTCCAAGCCTGGAGCCAATCAAACCCGACTGATTAAACGGTCGGTCTGTTGAGCCCATCACTACCTTCTAACTGGAGTGAGGAGGGGAGAGATGGCGGAAGATTTATCAGGCACTAGTTGCTGGTGTTTATTCTTCCCCATCTTCCTTGCGCTAGCCGGAAAGCCGTGAGGGTTTTGGACATGAACCGAATCAGTCGATCGTGATATCACGCGCCACGAAAGGAGGTCACGTAGTTTAAGCGAACCAAAGTGTTTTGACTTTAAATTCACTATTCGGCTTTTTCATTGATTTAACGTTGGGGAATGGATTCCCCCTCACAGCCTATCAAGGAGGATACGCCATGAGTCTTTCGGTCATCAATAATATTCCAGGATTGCAAGCATATAATGCTTTAGCCAGCGCCAATAAAAATTTGGCCGATGCAATCAATCATCTGTCCACTGGTCTGCGGATTAATGGTGCCAAGGCCGACCCTTCCG
>JADFYN010000029.1 GCA_015233055.1 Deltaproteobacteria bacterium | reverse complement strand
TTCCGAGGTGCATAATCTTTGGGGCGGGATTGAGGCTTGGGAGGGACAGGTGGCAAAGGGACCGGTGGGGCTGAGTATGGAATTTCTGCCTCTTGATGCGGCCCCGGCCGAAGTCGTTCTCTTCGCTTATGGACTGGAAAAGGCCCTGGGTCAGGTTTACCGGATTATGTCCGGCCGGGTGGCCGATTCCGAGGTGAGCGACCTGCTGATCCAACTGGCGGTGATAGAAGATAAGCATAAGGATATGTTAACGCGGCTAAGCACTAAAGACGGCCCGGTTATAACCTCACCCGATGAACTGGAGGCTCAGGCAAGTGCCGAAATCATGGAGGGCGGCTTTCACCTCTCGGATTTCGTCAAGCAAAATGAGGCCGCCATGCAGACCAGCTTGGGTGTCCTTGAATTGGCTATGATGATCGAGGCCCAGGGCCTGGACTTGTACCTGCGTTACGCGGACAGAGCCCAAGATGCCCAAGTGAAGGAGTTACTTCTGAAAATTGCTGATGAGGAAAAAGCTCATTTGGCGGCCCTGGGTCGGTTGATGGACAGCCGGGTTTTGGGACCTGTCGGGGGGTGATGTCCCGGCCTGATACCGGTCAAAATAGGTGGTGGTGTTCCTCTTTACTCCGGGGGGGAAACCGGACGATCATCTCGGTGCCGCCGCAGATATTAATGGTTAACGTACCCCGAAGTTGCCTGACCAAGCCTCTGATTAGTTCAAACCCCAACGATTTTGGCTTAGCCGGGTCAAAATCGGGAGGAAGGCCCACGCCGTCATCCTTAACCCGGACCTGGACCAGGTCATCGGCCTCGGTGCTGATGGCCACCTCGATCGTACCCTGATCTTTGCCTCGGAAGGCGTGCTTGTACACATTGGTAATCAGTTCGTTCAAGACCAGGGCGCACGGGATGGCCTGGTCTATCTCCAAAAAGACATCGGATGGTGCGACAATCAATGAAACCGACCGGGGCAGATATGTCTGGGAGATGTTGGCCACCAATTGCTCCGCGTAGATTTCCATGCTGATCTTGCTCAAGTAGGTGCTTTGGTACAATTGGCTGTGAATCAAGGCCATCGAATGGACCCTGACGCTGGCGTCGGTCAACAACTCTGTGGCCTCCGGGTTGCTGGTCTGATCTCGGGTGATATTCAGCAGTCCGATGATCACCTGAAGGTTATTTTTGACCCGGTGATGAATTTCTTTCAACAGCATTTCTTTTTCTTTAAGTGAGTCCTTTATCAGCTCCTTGGCCGCCTCCAATTCGGTGGCCCTGGCCCGTTGTTCGGCTTCATTTTTCCGCAGGGCTTCTTCCGTCCTTTTCCGTTCCGCGATCTCTGCCTTCAGGATGGCGTTGGCGTGAGCCAGCTCAGCAGTTCGTTGTTTGACCAGTTCTTCTAGATTTTCTCTATACTTGTCTAATTCTTCCTCGACCCGTTTGCGTTCGCTGATGTCGGTGATGACCCCGACCAACCCGGCCAGCCGGCCGTTGATGTCGAAGAACGTGGCTTTGTTGAAGATGACATTGTGATGTTGACCATCAGCATATCTGACGATGGCTTCGTATTCTTGAGTGCCGGGGCGATTAAACAGGGCCTGGTCCATTTCATGGTAACGTTCGGCCAGATCACTCGGGGCAACGTCATAAACCGTTCTCCCCAACAGTTTGTCTTTGGACAGTCCGATGTAGTCTTCGAAGGCCCGGTTGATGCCTAAGTATCTGCCGTCAGTGTCTTTATAAAAGACGGGAGAAGGGATGGCGTCGATTAAGGTCTGAAGAAAATGGAATTGGTGTTTTCGTTCGTCCTCAATGAGTTGGCGTTCGGAAATATCCTCTATGAAACCTTCTAAATAGAGCAATTGTCCGTCGGCGTCAGTTACCTGCCAGGCCTGGAGGCTGCCGGTGAAAGTGTTGCCGTCTCTGCGCCGGTATTGATTTGTAATTTGTATTGGTTGATCAGCATCGAGAATCAAACGGATTATTTCCGGCCGGCGGGGCGGGTCGGCATCCGGATCTACGGTGATATCGTGGACGGTGGACAGCATCTCCATCGGGGAGGCGTAGCCAAACATGGTGGCGTAGGCGGGATTGGCGTTGATTAACTGGCCGTCAGGTGCAGATTGGAATATGCCCAGGACAGCGCCGTTAAATAATCGGCGGTACCGTTCCTCGCTCTCCCGGAGCGATCTTTCGGCCCGAATGCGGTCGGTGATATCGGTCACGCAGGCGATCGCGCCGGTATAGTTGCCCTGATCATCAATTAATGGTGATGCGTCTAAAATAGCAAAAAAATGAGAGCCATTTTTGCGGACAAAGACAAAATCGTGCTGTTCTCTGACGCATTTTTGCCGGCGCTCCAAATAATGTTGACAATGCTCGATATTACTTCTATCCATAAAGGAGAATAAGTGCCGGCCGACCATCTCCGCCGGGGAGTAGCCCAACATTTCGGCCATGCGGGGATTAACGAAAGTGGTATTGGCGTGTTGATCAATTACCCAAATACCCTCTTGCAGGTTTTCAACCAATAGGCGGTATTTCTCTTCACTTTCCCGTAAGGCGGCTTCCGCTTGCTGGTGCTGGATGACTTTATTTTCCAGTTTTTCATTGGTCCGGCTTAGTTCGGCCGTGCGTTCTCCCACGATCATTTCCAGATGATCCTGGTAACTTTTTAATTGTCTCTCAGCCGCCTTGCGATGGAGGGCCACCTCTATGGTAATTTCGAGTTCCCGTGGATGATATGGTTTTACGATGTATCCAAAAGGATCTGCTTGCTTGGCTCTTTCAAAAAGATCGTCGTCGGTGTAAGCGGTTAGAAAGATAATAGGGATATCAGAGCCTTCTCGGATCAACTTAGCCGTGGCGATACCGTCAAGTTTTCCGGAAAGTTTGATATCCATCAAAATTAAATCAGGTTTGACGGCCCAGACCAACTCCAGACATTCTTCCCCGGAATAGGCGATGCCGACGACTTGATGGCCGATGTCTGCGAGGTGGTTCCGCAGCAATATGGTCAGGGTGGCTTCATCATCCACCACCATTACCTTGGCCATGCTATTTTTTTTCTGCCCGTGGGTCAAATCCGACGGCAGTTTCGACATTGTCATCCCCCGAAGGAATCATTCAGCTTATGTCATGACCAGGTTACCAGTTTTGGCCGGGGCGGATCAGGTTCTGTTGTTTTTTTAAGTTATCCGGGCCGGTCCCCAGGTTTTGTGCAACTAGCCCGAACTGGGGGTTGACGTGGTCAATCCGAAATGCAGAGTCGTGGCAGTCCGGCCGGGGTTGTGGTAGAGGTGGTGAAACCCGGCAGTGACTTTCCTGGAAACTGGTATTAGTGATCGTGCAATTTTTCACTATTGTAGCTTGAAATCGAGCTGATGTCAATATCAATAGTAGTAGTATATTCATATCAAGAATGTATAGTTATAAGAACAGCAATTTGTCTTAAGCCATATTTTAACAATTAATATCACCTTATGACCGCCGGGAAACAGCCCAATGCTGTTGAATTAAAGAAATGTTGCTGGTATTTCGATATGCTGATCGTCTGAACCGTGATTACGCTGATTAAATGAAAGACTATGATTAAATCAGATTAGATTAGAATACCCTCGTGTTGGACTTCCGGGTAGGCCGTGGGGTTTCATGTTTGGCCTTGAAGCCGCAACCACTCATAGTAAATCAGTCAATCAGCATAATCAAGGTTCAGAATAGCATTGGGTCAGAGATAAATAAAGGGGGGTTGAACCACATGGCTCAAGAGACCGTTTTGGTGGTGGAAGACGAGAAAGACATCCTTGATCTGGTCGAATATAATCTTATAGGGGCAGGTTTCCGGGTGTTGAGAGCCATGGATGGGATCGAGGGGCTGCGTCTGGCCAAGTCAGAGCGGCCCGAATTGATCATCCTCGACCTGATGTTGCCCAAAATGGATGGCAAGGAAGTTTGCCGCCGGATTCGCCAGGATGAGCATATCCACACCATTCCGGTGATGATGCTGACGGCCAGGACGGAAGAGATAGACCGAATCGTCGGGTTTGAGCTGGGCGCGGACGATTATCTGACCAAGCCCTTCAGCCCGCGGGAATTGGCCCTGCGGGTCCAGGCCATATTGAGGCGATTAAAGGAAACTGATTCGGTCAATAAGCTTATTCAATTCCCGGGCATGATCATCGATTCAGACAAGCATCGGGTGGAAGTCGACGGCCGAGATGTGGATCTCACGGTTACCGAGTTTAGACTATTGCATTACCTGGCTGCCAACCCCGGCAAGGTCCAGACGCGGGATGCCTTGCTTGACCGGGTTTGGGGATATACCTTTGAGGGCTATGCCCGGACGGTAGACACCCATATCCGGCGGCTCAGGAAGAAGTTGGGGGCACATAAAGATCGGATTGATACAATTCGAGGGATCGGGTATCGATTCCGGGAGGATATATGAAACCTAGAGTGTCTTTTCAAGGATTGGTCTTTGGCGGATGTACATTGGTCATCCTCATTTCCCTGATGCTGGCCTACCAGGTGTTTAAAGGGGCTTTGCAGGAGAGGACGTTGCATCAGAGTCAAGAAGCCTTGCGGCAGGAACTTAGCCTGGTGAAGGACGTGGTCAAGGAGAGATGGTCGCCCGGTCAATCTATGGAGGAGACACAACGGCTGGCCGAGTATTTGGGGCGGCTGCTCAAGAAGATGGTGACGTTGATCGGTGTGGAGGGTCAGGTTTTAGGGCAGTCCCAGACAACCATAGAGGAGATCAAGCATACTGAAAACCAGGCTATGTATCGGGAAGTTGTCCAGACGGTGACCCATGGCCAGGGGGTTAGTCTGCGGCCCAGCCCGGAATCAGGAGTGAATGTAATGTACGCCGCGGGGTTGCTGGGTTCCCCGAAAGATCCCAAACTGATCATCAGGCTGGCCCAACCCCTTAGAGGACCTGAAGAAACAGCGGTTATGATTAATGCCTCGACATTGGGTATCTTGTTGGTGGGGTTGTTGCTGTCGTTGGGTGTGGCTTTGTTAGCGGGCAGGTATATTTCTCAACCGATCAAGGATTTGGTGGAACAGGTGTCCAGGCTTGAATCAGAGAATTTATCTTGGCGATTGACCGGCTATCCGGCTCACGAAGTCAAGGAACTTGATCAAGCCTTAGACCGGATGGCGGATCGGTTGCATTTTGAATTTCAGACCGTGACCAAAGCCAAGGACAGGCTGGAAGCAATTCTTAAGGCCATGATGGAGGGAGTGCTGGTGACTGACCGGAGCGGCCGGATTTTGATGGCCAACTGGTCTTTGCGCAACCTGCTGGGCCTGCACGTCGACCCCCTGGGTTATACCCCTTCTGAAATTTTACGTAACGCTGATTTACTGGAGGCGATCGACCAGGCGCAGACCAGCACCAGTTATTTAACGCGAGAGATCAGAATTTTGGGTTTGACGCCCCGGTCTCTGGAAGTCCATGTGGTGGGTCTTTGGGAGGGTGGATTTCCATCCGGTGTTGTGGCTGTTTTTCATGATATTACAGAGAGAAAGAGAATAGATGAAGTGCGCCGTGATTTTGTGGCCAATGTCTCACACGAGTTGCGGACACCGTTGACGGCCATCCAAGGGGCGACGGAAACGCTGCTGGAAGGAGCTTTAGGAAAGCCTGAAGTAGCCGCCAATTTTGTGGGGACGATTCACCGTCACGTGATCAGAATCAGAAACCTGGTGGATGATTTGCTGGATTTGGCCAGGATTGAATCAGGAGAGGCGCTCCCCCAGATGGAAGACATCAACGTGGTGGAGTTGACCGAGGACGTCCATTTTACCATTGCCGAACTGGCCGCGTCCCGAAAAGTGGAGTTGCTCAATGATTTGTCCGAGGCTCCTGCTTCATTTATGGGCGACCGGGATCAGTTGATAGAGGCTTTGTTGAATCTGATGGAGAATGCCGTCAAATACAACCAACCAGGTGGGACGGTGACCCTAAAGGTCTATTCGGAGCCGAAGCGGGTGGTCATGGCCGTTTCCGACACCGGCGTGGGTATCGCTCCAGAGCACTTGCCCAGGTTGTTCGAGCGATTTTATCGGGTGGATAAGAATCGGTCGCGAGAGCTCGGCGGTACCGGACTGGGTTTGACCATCGTGAAACATATTGTCCAGGCCCATGGAGGGCGGGTGGAAGTTCGAAGCACACCCGGCCGGGGGAGCACTTTCCTGATCATTCTACCGGCTTGATCCTGATCAAGGGAGACATCACTACCGTCTTCTATTCCTCCAATACCTCATTCAGGCTGCCGGTCCGATAACCCAGAAGATCAAGAGAGACATAGGAAAACCCTAGCCCCCTAAACGCCCGGCCGATCTCCCGGCGAAGATGATAGTCGCCGCCCAGTCGGGAGACATCGTCTTCGAGCAGTTCGATTCGGGCCAGGCGGTCATGATGTCGGACCCGCACTTGATCGAATCCGGCGCGATGCAAAATGGTTTCCGCCTGTTCAATTCGGACCAGTTTTTCTTCGGTCACGGGCTCCCCGTAAGGGACCCGGCTGGCCAGGCAGGCCTGGGCAGGTTTGTCCCAGGTGGTCAGGTCCAGGGAGCGGCTGATCTTTCTGATCATCATTTTGCTCAGGCCCGCCTCCCGGAGAGGACTGCGGATGCCCAGTTCGGCCGCGGCCGCGGCTCCCGGGCGATAGTCCTTTTCGTCGTCGGTGTTGCTTCCATCGGCGACTACGGCCAGCCCGTGTTGCCCGGCCAGGTTCAGGAGAGGCGTGAAAATGAGTTTCTTACAGTAATAGCAGCGCAGCTTGTCATTAACCGAGAAGATGGGGTCGGTCACGTCGGGGGCTGAAATGACTAAGTGAGTCACGTCCATGTGGGCGGCCAGAGACCGCGCCGCCTCAATTTCACCCTGGGGATTTAACCTGGACCCGGCGGTGACGGCCAGCAGCTTGTCTTTGCCCAAAACGCGGCGGGCCACGCAGGTGACCAGTGTGGAATCTGTCCCACCGGAAAAAGCCACCAGCATTGAGCCACTAGACCCAATAATATCTTCCAGCCGCTTTAAGTGGTCGTTGGTGTTGATCATTGGCGTTGATCGTTCCTTTCTTTGCTTGATATTTAACCTGAGTTCGACGAGTTTCTTTAATTAAGTATAAGAAATATATCCGCAGATTTCGCAGATTTCGCAGATTAGCGCAGATGGAAAAGACCTGCAGACCTATTTTGGCCCGAATCTGCGCTAATCGGTGCAATCTGATTGAATCTGAACCGAAGAAAAGCTATAATACACCATCTATCGCGACGACAAGAGATTTCTTTTGCGTGAATGTGATATTTTTTCCGATGAGGTGAAAATGAATTTTTTGGACGATGATCTTGAAGACCTGGTCGAGGCCAAAAGGTTGCTGGAAAGCCCCAGTCTGGCTTCCCGGATGGTCAAAATTCTGGGTGCTCCGATTGAAATTGGTTTTCGGAACCTGCCTCGAAACTGGTTCCTCCAAGTTCAGAAGATAACCAGTAAGGCGCTGCATGCGGCTTTAAAATGTGCGTTATTGACCCTGGATGATGATTCCTCGGTCCTTTTGGGGCGGTCTTCGGACCGGTTTCATCGGGTATTTGCGGCGGTTTCAGGCTGCGTCGGCGGTGCCTTCGGATTGCCCGCCCTGGCGGTGGAACTGCCTGTTACCACTACCATTATGCTCAGGTCCATCGCCGACATCGCCCGGAGTGAAGGGGAGGATGTGAAAAGCATTGAGGCCAGGCTGGCTTGCCTGGAAGTGTTCGCTCTGGGCGATAGTCGCGGTGGAAGCGGCACACAAACGGGCTACTATGTGATCAGGTCTGCTTTGACCCGGACTTTGTCTGAGGCGGCGCAGCATATTGTTGAAAGGGGAGTAGCCGATGAGGCGGCGCCGGCGCTGGTCAGGTTTATCGCGACAATCGCCGGTCGGTTCGGGGTAGTGGTGTCGGACAAGGCGGCCGCGGTGTCCATTCCTATAGTGGGGGCGGCCAGCGGAGCAGCCGTTAATACTATTTTCATTAATCATTTTCAGAGATTAGCCCGTGGCCACTTCACTATCAGGAGATTGGAAAGGAGTTACGGTGAGGAGCGGGTCAGGCGGGAGTATGATTGTGTGTAATAAGTTCCGGGTCGCCTTTGCATCTAATCCGGGGAGCCGGCATAATCTGGCCATGTTTGACCTTGGCTGGGCCGAAGTCAGGTCAGAAGTCAGGTCAATAGGGAGGATCGTTAGCGGAGAAATCTCAAGACAGCGGCGATAAGTGCTGTTTGAGCCAGAAAGAGGGTTACGGCGTATTTTATCATACCCGCCCTCATGTTCGCAACTCCCTGGTTCACCCCGGCAATATCATTTTTGAGCTCAATTTTGAGTTCAGCCATGTCGTTTTTCAACTCAGCCTTTAGTTCGGCCATGTCGCCTTTGAGTTCGACTCTTAGTTCGGCTATATCGTTTTTGAGTTCACTTCTCAACCCGGCCATGTCGCCTTTGAGTTCACTTCTCAACCCGGCCATGTCGCCTTTGAGTTCAACTCTTAGTTCAGCCATGTCGTTTTTTAACTCAGATATATCCTCTTTCAGCTCGGCTTTGGCTTCGTATATTTCTTTTTGAAATTCCGCCCGCAGTGTAAGTTCCATAGCCGTCAGGCCGTTCCTCAAATCCTCCTTAGTCGCCAACACCTCAAGTTGCTGGCGCTGAGTGCTCCGAAAGATATTGGACAAGGCCCAAATCGTCTTTTCGTCGAGGGCAGTTCCCCGTAATTGCTCATAAACCGACAAAGTATCGAAGTATTCCATAATCCGCCTCCTCCATTATTATGCCTGGAAGACATGGCAAAATCAAGAGAAAATTTGGATGAGACCGACCATATGCTTATGAAAAGGCAACAAACGACGAGGGAAATCGGGGCATGAAAAGTACAGCGATTGTTTTACAAGAATGTTAGGACACCGTCGAAAGGTCTTATCCGGGAGGGAATATACTGATATTACTCAAATTCAGAGCAGGGATAGGGGAAGATGGAATCGTCCATAAGCTGAATATCCTCGGACCGGCGCTTAGCCAGGGCGCAATTGATATTTAATCCACATCGTTGGAGACAGATCTCATCCTCATTGTCAAATTCACCAAAGCAATTCAACCTCCCTTGCACTTCATATACGGCCAACACCCTGTTTTCGGGTGGGAACTGTTTCATAATCATGTCCTTCTGGTTAATGGTCGATGAAAACAATGAACAGTATACAGACTGCTGTCCGCTAAGAGATGTCCAAACATAACGGCTGGCCGGGAGTGTCTCTCCAACGGTCATGTGCTTCGTCAACGAGGAGATCAACCACGGCCGGATTAATTAGTAAGGATAACGTTCATTGGCTGCCGCAGCCAGGTTGGTTTGCCTGGCGTTTTCCAATTGGGTCTCCAACGCGTGAGAAATTCTCTTTACCAGCATAGATAAGACGTGAATCCTATCCGGTTCCCAAGCACCTTCCTGGAGACCTAAAAAACATACGGCCCCGCGGATATTGTCGCCATTGGTAATGGGCAATCCAATAAAGGATTTGAATTCGTTTAAATTGTCTTTGGGTGAAAAGGCATATGACATGGACCGGTTGAAGTTGGTCTTTTTCATCACCAAGGATGTCCCTTTAGACATCACCCGGCCGACCATACCCTTTTCCACAGGATGATCACCGTCAATTCTGGTCTTGGGCGTTAAACGGCCATCAGACAATTCTATCCGGTAGGTTCGGCCGTCTGAATTGAGCAGAGTCATAAAGACCAGATCTTGACCGGAGAATTCCAGGCCCATTCTTAATAGAGCACCGAAATAGGTGTTCAGATCATTAAATGACATGGGTAGGTGATCCATTCGGTAGACGAGGTCTAAAAGATCAGCGTAAAGCCTTCCCCTTTGGGAGACTTGATGGTGCCGCAAGACTCGGCAGATCATATCGGAGAATTGCTCCAAGAGCCTGAAATGCCGCTCGGTGAAAAAATGTTTGGTGGGGCTGTCGGCTAAAAGCACCCCCCGAGGCCGACCCAGCGGAACGGCCAGGATCGAGCCCGTTTCTTCCCGCTTGGAATAGTATCTCAGAGCCTGCTCATCGCGCTCAAACGTAGCCAAATTTAACGGTTTTTCGTTCTTTAGCACCCACCCGACCACGCCGTCTCCAGGGGCCAATTTGACTTGGTGATCCAGGTTCTTGCTCGATGATTGAGCCGCGGCCAGGGTCAGGGCGCTCTCCTCCTTGCGGTATAGGAACAGCAAGACGGACCGGGCTTCTATCACGTCGGCCAATAGTTTAATGATTTCATCTAATTCATGTTCCTGGTTCATAGTCTGGTCAGCTCATTATTTCGATGAATTTGCGAATGGATCGGTCGTATGTTTTTTCGACCTCATCCGGAAAATAGCAGGCCGGCAATTCTCGCCGGGAGCGGTGATAGCTCAAGCACTGACAACATAGGCCGTGTTTTTCACAACCTGCGTAGGAGCAATTGCAGCTCTTGGCGTTTGCCGCGGTGCTGGGGCACTGTTTCTTGATCTCCGCGAGAATTTTCATCATCCATTCTCCTTTCTTGGTTAAAGAAATAGCTCAATAATTTTTGGATGTCAATATTCATCATTCCCAGTTTGTGGAAATATGAAGAGACCAGGTCATCCAGCCCAGGAACGACCTCTCTTAAGGCGGACTTATACCTCGAACGTCATAATTGTCTCTTTTCGAGGAGACGTGGTTGCCGATTACTCGATGCTTGTCGCAGATTGCCTTTAACGAGTAACCTGCCACGGGTGCTTTGCATAGCGGCAATTATGAGAGTGTCAAATATAGCTTTACCGTTTGACTAATCTTATGAAATCAGTATAGTTGAATGAGGAAGAGCGGGCGGTTCGCTGCCCTTAAATCATAATCCACAACTTGAGAGATAAAGATGAAACGGACCGGCCGGCTGGTGGCCCTAATTTCTTGTTTAGTTATTTTGTCGATGACCTGGTATTGGTTTCGTGGCCTGGAGCAACCTGCCACTCCCAGGCCGCCGGTGCGGCTGGCTGTGATCGAATGGCCTGGCTTCTTTCATATCTACGTGGCCAAAGAAAAGCGGTTTTTTGAGCGGGAGGGCGTGCAAGTTGACCTGGTATTATGCCGGGACAACCCGGAAATGAATCACCTGCTGGAAACGGCGGAGATCGATGCCTCAAGTGGGGTATTGAGCGACATGATCTTTCTGTCGGCCCGGGGAACACCCATCAATGTCGTTTATGTCGCTGATTTTTCAGATTCGGCAGATGTGATTCTGGCTTCTTCAACGGTCGAAACTCCCGCCGACCTGAAAGGGAAGGTGATCGGTTTTGAGGCGCTCAATTCCTTTTCCCATATATTTGTTCTTGATTTTATTAAGCGTAATGGGATAAAGGAAACAGATGTGATATTCAAACTAGTTCCGGCGATGAAGGTGTTGGATGAGTTGGAGGCCGGAAGTATTTCGGCGGGCCACACCTGGGAGCCGGTGACCTCAAAAGGTCTGGCCAGGGGTTACCACGTCATCGGAAAAGCCGGCGACTCCCTGGGGATTATAACCGATTTGGTGGGGTTTCGGGCCGATGTTGTGCAATCGCGGCCGGACCAGGTCCAGGCGGTGGTTACGGCTTTGTTGAAGGCCCAGGAATATTGTCTGCAACACCCAGAGGAAACGATTAAGATCGCCGCGGCATTCTTAAAAACGTCCCGAGAAAGCCTGCGTACAGCCTACCCGGGAGTGCATCACGCCACCCGAGATGACAATCTAACAGCCTTCAAAAGGTCTTCGTCCCCGACATCCTTGTTCACCTCTGGAAAATATATGATTAAACACTTTTATAATACCGGTCAAGTGGGGCCGGACATCAACCTGGAGACAATTTTAGCCGGGTCATTCGTCCAGGGTGCGAAGATCGGGAACAACCCATGAAATTTAAGACAAAGATCATTTTGTCCTATCTGGTGCTCTTCGGGCTTTCAGCCGGGATGTTGCTGACGGTCTTTTTTTCCTATGGGATAAAGGGCGAAGAGCGGTATCTCCTGGGCTGGTTCGAGTCTGAAACAGCTCATGTGCTTAATTCTCTCGACCGCTTCTTTTTTGAACGGATTTCCGACCTGTCGCTTTTATCCACTGATGCCGTTATAACGTCCGCCTATGCCGACCGGGAGTCAATTACCAAGCGGCTGACCGAATATCGGGATAAATACAAGGTATATGAGAGCCTGACGCTGTATGACGCCCACCGGATGGTCCTGGCTGATACCAGCAACTTGGACATAGGCCGACCGGCCGGGCTACCCGTGTCTTTTCAAAGGGCCCTGGCCGGGACGTCACAGTTAATTGACTTCACCTTCTCTGAAGTCCAGGGGAGGGTAATGCTGACTATTTTTGAACCGGTGCGGGACGAACGGGGCCAACCGGGTCAGGTCCTGGCCGCCAGAATTCCAATCGAACGGGTTTACGATCTAGTGCGAGAATTCCATCTGGGATTGATTCCGGTAAAGGTCAGGTTGGAACTAATCTCCACCGAGGGGCGAATCCTTTATTCCAGCTTTGACAAGAAATCAATTTACTCCATGGCCCAGGATGTGGAAACGATTCAGTCGGTCGTGGCTGAACTCAAGGAAGGTCGGAGCAGCATTCGGGTGTTGGACAAGCCGGACCGGATCACCGTCGTCGCGGCCAACAAAGGATACCGGGGATACGGAGGAAATATCCCGGTTATCCGGGCTGTGGCATTTAAAGACTCCCTTTTGGGGGAAATAAAAAGACGGACTATGGTCATGCTCTTGATGTTTGCAGTCATGCTCTTGTTGTCTATATGGCTCATCTGGCAACTGGCCAGAGGCTTAGGGAGGCCCCTGGATGATCTGGCCAAGCGGGCTAAGGCATTGGGCCGAGGTGACTTTGCGGCTATGGACGGGTTACCGGTTCGAGACGATGAGTTCGGCGTGTTGACCGACAACTTCAAGATGATGGCCGATGATCTGCGCCGGTCTCTGGCTGAGGTGAATTTAAAGTCACTGAACCTGGAGCAGGAAGTGGAAGAACGCCGCCGGGTGGAGGTATCATTAGAGGGCGAACGAAGAAGATTCTTTGCCATATTGAACAATCTGCCCGGATTTGTGTGTCTGGTGGGGCCGGACTATTCAATCAGGTTTTCCAATCTGTACTTTAAGAATCTCTTGGGCGGTCCGGAGAAGAAGACGTGCCATGAGTTATTTTACAACCAATCCCAACCTTGCCGGACATGTGTGGCCGCAGGTGTCCTGCAGAACCTTAAGCCTGAAACGTGGGAGTGGGCCGGCCCTGATGGGTTGATTTTTCAGGTTTATGCTTATCCCTTCATGGATATCGACGGATCTCCCCTGATCCTAAAGCTGGGGATGGATATTACCGAACGAAAGAAGGCTGAGGAGGCTTTGCGGCAGAGAGAAGAAGAACTGCGTTTTAGTGAAGAGAAATACCGGACGCTTTTCGATGCCGAGTCGGATAGCATCTTCTTGACCGAACAGGGTACCGGTCAAATTATTGATGCTAATCGGACCATTTCCCAGATGTACGGCTACTCCCCGGAAGAATTGATCGGACGGCCCAATACCGTCATATCGGCCCAGCCGGATAAGACCGTCGAATACAACCAAAACCCGGTCAATCATGTTCCCCTTCGATATCATTTGAAAAAAGATGGCGTTGTCTTTCCTGTTGAGATAACCGCCAATACGCTAACCTTAGGAGGACGGAAAGTGGTGATTGCCGCCGTCCGGGATATTACCGACCGCCTCCGAGCGGAGCAGTTGATTGCGGCTTCGTTAAAAGAAAAAGAAGTTTTACTCAAAGAAATCCACCATCGGGTGAAGAACAACTTGTTGGTCATTGCCGGGTTGTTGGATATGCAGTGCGAGTATTCCCCGGATCCCCAGATCCGGAATATCTTGGGAGAGACCAAGGGCCGGGTCCGGTCCATGGCCTTGATCCATGAACGGCTCTATAGCTCTCCCAACCTGGCTTATGTGGATTTTAAAGAATACATCAGCAGTCTAACCAACACCCTGTTCAAATCCTACGGTATTAGGCCCGGCAAAATTACCTTGAAGACGGAGATTGCAGATATCTCTATCGGGATTGATACGGCCACTCCATGTGGCCTGGTGCTCAATGAATTGATCTCCAACTGTCTTAAACACGCCTTTCCAGATGATCGACAAGGGGAAATTCGGGTCACCCTGTGTTCCCGCGGTCAATCCGGGATGGACCTGATCGTCGGCGACAACGGGGTGGGTATGCCGCAAGAACTGAATTTGAGGAACATTTCGACGTTGGGCTGGGAACTGATCACCGGCCTGGTCTCCCATCAGCTTGGTGGAGAAGTGGAGGTTAAGCGGGATGGAGGAACGGAAGTCATTATTAAAATAAACAGAATAAGATAATCGCCGGAAAGAATCCGCCTATAGGGAAAATACTGATAGTTACGGGTTACGTGTTTCGGGTTGCAGGTGTAGGTTGCCGGGCCGCGAATTACGGATTAGTCTAAAGGATGCAGCCCCGGCCGGGTATATGTTACCCCGGGAAGTGTTTATAGAAATCACCTCGTGTTCCCAATGTCATCGGCCGCCATACTGGTCAAACCAGGCCTTCTTTTCTTATCTTATCCAGGAAGTCGGCAATAGTCAAAGCCTGTTCGTCGCGATCGACCCGCTGGGAATACTTGATCGCCTCGGCCAGTTCTTCATCCTCAACGTAAGGGATATCCCGATCTTGCAAATCATCTGGTTCTTGAATGATCTTAACATATTCAGCCGGAAGAGTCGCCAAGAAGGCTAACACCTTCCGGGCCGACTCCTGGTCGTATAGTTCGAGCCTCAACGAAGTCATACTGTTTCCTTGGTGAATAAGGTTTAATCCATGACTTACTAATTTCATTATATCCCAAGGCCGCTTGGTTGACAAGATGTATCTAACGGTATGTCTCTAGACCGCGGGTGGCCCAGACAACTTGTTGTCTGGGTGGCGAGGCCACAAGAAGTCCTTTCAATTATGGTCTCTAATTCAAAAGCGCAGCTATGGTCGCTCAAGGGATAATCCAAATTGCCACAAGTTAATACCGGAGGAAATATGCGGTATGTCGGCTTGCATGAATATGTCAAAACAGCCCTTAAGGTGGCTGAGTATCAAAAGGATACTGAGGTCGGTTGCGTGGTGGCCACGGTGCCGGTCCTTGCAGGATGCATGACTCAGGCCGACAATTTTGAAGAGGCCCGGGACAACCTGATCGATGCGATAGAACTATGGATTACGGTCGGGTTACGGGAGGGGGAAGAGATTCCCGAGGTTAATAGAGTCCGGTTAGCCACCTCGATGGAAAGGTTCACGATATGACCAGGCAGGAGCTTCTGTCTCAAATTGCTCTCGGCGAAGACAGTTTTCGTCAGTTCAAGGCCGATGTGCGCAACGTTGATTCTCTGGCCGCGGAGATGGCCGCTTTGGCCAATTCCGAAGGCGGGGCCATATTGATCGGCGTCGGGGACGACGGAGATTTACCCGGCTTGTCGCCGAAGGATGTGAGCCGGATCAATCAACTTATCAGCAACGCGGCCAGTCAGCAGGTGCGGAGCCCTTTGGTTGTACGGACTGAAAATGTTCTTCTGGAAAACGGCCGCATCGTCATTGTGTTGACCGTGCCAAAGGGGATTGACAAGCCCTACTTCGACAAGAACGGGGTCATTTGGCTGAAGTGTGGGGCCGACAAACGGCGGGTGAACACCAAGGAAGAGCTGCGCCGCCTGTTCCAGAGCGTCGACCAGTTCTACGCCGATGAATTGCCGACCAAGGCCGGCATCGATAAACTCGACAAATTACGCTTTCGTGATTTCTTGCGTGATGTCTACCAGCAGGAGTTTCCGGATTCACCGGGCGAGCTTCTGCGACTGCTTCAGAACATGAACCTGGCCACGGAGGACGGCTGGTTGAACCTGGCCGGCGTGCTGCTTTTCGCTGAGCGGCCCGAGTGGATAAAGCCGCAGTTCATAGTCAAGGCCATCCGGTATCCCGGTAATGATATTCACCCCGGCCAGTACCTGGACACCGAAGATTTTTCCGGCCCCTTGCGCAAGATCTTTGATGAATCAATGGGTTTTGTGATGCGCAATTTACACAAGATCCAGGCTGGGCGAGGCGTTAATTCACCTGGGGTTCCGGAAATCCCACCTGTGGTTTTTGAAGAGCTTCTGGTCAACGCTTTGGCGCATCGGGATTATCTGGTCAATGCGCCCATTCGGGTTTTCGTGTATGACAACCGGATCGAGATTATCAGCCCCGGCCATTTGCCCAACAACCTGACAGTGGCCAAAATCAAGGCGGGCAACTCTAATATCCGTAATCCGATCCTGGCTTCATTCATCACCAAGGGCTTGCTGCCATACAAAGGTCTGGGGTCCGGCATCAAACGGGCGCTGGCCGGCTGGCCGGAGATAGACTTCGTTGATGACCGCCCCGGATGCCTGTTTACAGTGACGATTCACCGACCGCCTCTTTCCTCTTGACATTTTCCTCGAAGTATGATAACATTCATCTCCTAAATCAAGATAACATTCGTTTTGATACCAATGTTCCAAATTAATTCTTGAATATTACGCGGATATCTCATTCGACCCTAATCTGCGCAAATAGGTTCAATCTGCGGATTGAAAGGGCAGGGCTGGTGTTTCCCGGCTAAGGAACACCATGTGCATCTTGTATATGACCGCGAACAGGAGGAAAAAATGTTGGGTGATCCGGATTCAGCGAAAATGGTGGTCAGACCTGATGTGAATAATTTAAATACCAGCAGGATCCCGTCAGGCAGGTGCGAGACGTGTGTCTATTTCCATCCGGCCACGAGGCAATACGGAGGGGAGGGGGATTGTCGGAAAAATCCGCCGGTGATCTCTACCTTCGGCACCAGTGCGGTTAACGATCTGGGTGATAGATGGGCTCGGGTGGCGAAATCCGACTGGTGCGGCAATTATGTGGATAAACCGGATCTGACGCAAGACAGTCGGGTTCGCCAGGCCAGAACCTAACGGACAAACAAATCAGTGCTTAAATATCGTTCTCCGGTGTCGGGCAGGATAACCACAATCTGTTTTCCCTGGCTCTCGGGCCGCCGGGCGATTTCCAAAGCCGCCCAGGTGGCCGCACCGGAGGAAATGCCGCACAAAATCCCTTCCCATTTCGCCATATTGCGGGCCGTTTCGATGGCCTGGTCATTACTCACCGGAATGATCTCATCAATGATTTGGGTATTCAACACCTGGGGCACGAATCCGGCTCCGATGCCTTGAATCTTATGGGGCCCGGGTTTCCCCCCGGACAACACGGGAGAGGCGGCCGGCTCCACAGCGACAGCCCTGAAACCCGACTTCCTGGCTTTGATCGTCTCTGCCACTCCCGTAATCGTTCCGCCGGTGCCGACTCCGGCCACAAATATATCCACCCCGCCTCCCGTGCCGGTCCAAATTTCCTCGGCCGTGGTGCGGCGATGGACGGCTGGGTTGGCCGGGTTGGCGAACTGATTGGGCATATGGGCCTGGGGGATGCTCTCCAGTATCTCCTTAGCCTTGGCGATGGCTCCCTTCATCCCCTCCGGACCTGGGGTCAGGACCAGTTCCGCCCCTAAATGTTTCAGCAGGGCCCGTCTTTCTATGCTCATCGTCTCGGGCATGGTCAGGATAAGCCGATACTTTTTGGTGGCGCAGACAAAGGCCAGGCCCACCCCGGTGTTGCCGCTGGTCGGCTCCACAATCGTGCTGTCGGGGCTAAGCAGTCCCTGGGCCTCAGCCGCCTCAATCATGGACACGGCGATGCGGTCCTTGACGCTGCCTAAGGGGTTCAGAGATTCCATTTTGGCCAGGACGGTGGCTCCCAGGCCCTGGGTGAGATGATTTAACCTGACCAACGGGGTCCGGCCGACGACTTTGGTCACATCAGCAAACATGCCTGTCATGTCAATCCCCTTTCTCTTGGTTAGTAGATCCATGGTGATTGCTCCCAATGTAGACCAGTTCGGGCCGTTTCAGCATCACCTTGGTATCGGGAGGGACGCTTTCGGTTAACCAAACATTACCGCCGATGATTGACCTGGCCCCGATGACCGTCTCGCCGCCCAAGATAGTCGAGTTGGCATAAATGATGACGTCATCTTCGATGGTCGGGTGCCGTTTCTTGTTTTTGAGCTTTTCTCCGGCGTCCCGCGGCAAGGATAACGCGCCCAGGGTTACCCCCTGATAGAGTCGGACTCGCTCTCCGATTTCGGAAGTCTCACCGATGACCACGCCCGTCCCGTGATCGATAAAGAAGCTTTCTCCAATCACGGCCCCCGGGTGGATATCAATCCCGGTATGGCTGTGCGCGTATTGGGTCATAATCCGGGGGATGATGGGCACGTTCAGCCGATGCAGGCAGTGGGCCATGCGGTAAACGTTGGTGGCAAATACTCCCGGATAACTAAAGATGACTTCGTCATAACTCCTGGCCGCGGGATCACCCTCCAGCGTGGCCCGGATATCCCTACCCAACACCTCTCTCAGATTAGGCAAACATTGCAGGAACTCCAGCGCCAGCCCATGGCCCAGGTCGTTGCAATGGGACGAGGGTTGGGTGTGCCGAAGGCAATCATGCTGAATAGACAAGACAATTTGCCGAGCCAGAGTTTGAAACAGGTCCGTCGCCTCCTGACCCAGGGAGTATTCCAGATTGACCGCATCGAGTCGGTTTTGGGTGAAGTATCCCGGAAAGAGGATCCGTCTGGCCTGGTGAATGATTTGAATGACTATTTCCCGGGAAGGAATGGGTGCATAGCCAACGTGGTCATAACAGGATTCCGTGTTGCAGGAAGAAACCAGTTTATGGATTACCTCTGGAATTCTCTCATAATATTCGTTTACCGTTTCCGGGTGCTGAATGCACTCTTTGGCCAGGCAGATGTCCTTTATCATGGCTGGTTATCCTTTCCGATCAGAAAGATGCCGTAGGTGGCCAGTAAATTGGGCAGAAGATTTATAATGCTTCCCTGTTGTTCATGATTGGGAGTCCTGACAGCCACCTCGCGCAGTATGCGGAATCCGGTCTTTCGGGCGAAGGCCCTAAAATCTTCTATGGTGATCACCCGGATGTTGGGCGTGTCGTACCATTCATAGGGCAGTTGGGGAGAGATAGGGGCGCGGCCGGTCAGCAGCAGTTGCAACCGGATCCTCCAGTGACTAAAATTGGGGAAGCTGACGATGCCCTTTTTCCCGATGCGCAGCAAGGATCTGATTAACCGGTCGGGTTCATAGACCTGCTGCAAGGTTTGACTGAGAATAACATAATCAAAAGCCTGATCGGGGTAGTCCCGGACTTCCTCGTTAATATCGCCGTGGATAACCGACAGACCCTTGGCCACGCATTCGGCCACCCCGGTCTCGGTTCGTTCTACGCCGGTCCCGCTGACTTGCTTTTGATCCCTAAGGAATTTAAGTAAATCACCTTCGCCGCAACCGAGATCCAAGACCCGAGATCCCGGAGCAACCAGGGAGGCCACTATCCGGAGATCAAACCGGAGTTCATTTTGTTTGACATTCAAGGTAGACACGTTCCAGAAAACCTTTCACCATGGTATTCAGCCGCTCGCTGGGCAGCAAAAAGGCGTCATGACCCCAGGCGGCTTCGATTTCGCAAAAGCTCACGTCCAGGCCGTTTTTTTTCATGGCCTTGACCATGGCCTTGGACTGGTAAGTGGGGTAGAGCCAGTCGGAGGTAAACGATACGACCAGGAACCTGGCCTTAGCATGAGCAAAAGCCGCCACGGCCGACCCCTGTCCATAGTGGTATTCCAGGTCGAAATAGTCTGCTGCTTTGGTCAGGAACAACAACGAATTGGCGTCGAATCGGTCCACGAATTTGGTGCCCTGGTAATGGAGATAGCTTTCCACCTGAAAGTTAGCGTCAAAATCAAAGGAGAAATCCATCCGGTCCTGGAGCCGCCGGCCGAATTTATGCCGCATTGATTCATCGGACAGGTAAGTAATATGCCCGATCATCCTGGCCAGGGCCAAGCCCAGATCCGGTTTCGGCCCGGCGTAGTAGTCCCCGTTGTTCCAGTTGGGGTCGGCCATGATGGCCTGCCGGGCGACCTCATTAAAGGCAATGGCCAGGGCGGAATGACGGGTGGTGGTGGCCAGTGGAATGGCTGAGGCGACCATGTCCGGATACCTGATCGTCCATTCCAAAACCTGCATCCCGCCTAAGGAACCTCCGATCACGGACAAGACCCGGGTGATACCCAGATGATCCAGCAGAGCCTTTTGGGCCGTAACCATATCCCCCAGGGTCACCAGCGGGAAATCCAGGGCATAGGGCAGATTGGCGGCCGGATTGATCGACGAGGGACCGGTGCTGCCCATGCAACTGCCCAGGATGTTGGAACACACCACAAAATAGAGGTCGGTGTCGATGGCCTTGCCGGGGCCGACCATGATGTCCCACCACCCCGGCTTGGGGTCGTCCGGGCTGTAGTACCCGGCCACGTGGGAATCCCCGGTCAGGGCGTGGAGGACCAGGATAGCATTGCTCTTGCCGGCATCCAGTTCTCCATAAGTCTCGTAGGCGATGGTCACCGGGCCGAGTTTTGCGCCGCTTTCCAGGAGCATTTCATGGGGCGGTTCGGCAAAGGTGAATAATTTTTTCTCCACGATGCCCACTGAGACGCCGTGCTGGTCATGATCGATGTATTCGCTCACTTTGGTCACCGGTTTGGTCGTTACATGTAACGAGAGTCTATTTTTCCAGATACCCTAGGGGCATGATATAGAGAGGGACCTGGCTTTTGGTCAGGCCGAGTCCTTTGCTGATTTCGTCTGCCTTAATGTTTGCCACCAGGCAGGTGCCGACTTTCTTGGCGGCCGACATGAGATAAACATTCTGGGCGATGGCCCCGGCTGTAGCGTTGGCCAAATTCAGCTTCCGCTCGTTACTTCCGGCTTTTTCCGAAACTCTGTCCAAATCCCCTACCAGGACCAATATATGGGAGGCCAGGGTCACATACTCCTGGACAGCCACTTTATGCTTCAGGTCTACGGCCGAGAGGAATTTCAGCTTGCGGTTGAGCGGATCATAAAGATAGTTGCCCGTGGGCCCCAGCAGGTAGACGTCTATATACTGTTTTCCTT
>JADFYN010000299.1 GCA_015233055.1 Deltaproteobacteria bacterium | reverse complement strand
CAAAGCCAGAACCGGCTTGATTGCCGGTCTAGTGGTGGCCGGATTCGGGCTGGCCTCTGTGTACATCGCCCCACTATCTAATTACCTTGTGAAAACCTATGGATTGCAAACATCCATGCTCATCTTCCGAAGCTCTTTAATCGGCGGATAGGTAAATGGCTTCAGATCCCGTTCCGAGACGGCGCCGTCCAACCGGACATACATGTCCTGCGCGGTAATGCCCAGGTCGACAAATCGATGAAAGCGTTTTTCATCCACCTCCTCTATTTCATCATACTGATAGTAAGAAGTGTATTCGGCTGATGCTTCTCCCCAGAAGATGAGGGGAATGTTGTATCTGATGGCGACCCACATGGGATAGGCAAATATGCCGGTGTGGCAATGCCAGCAAAAGTCGCCCTTCTCCAAGAAACTTTGCAGCATGAATTTTTGGACGGCTTGCCAGTTGGCGGTAAAATCAAGCAAATCCACGCCCAGTTTCCGAATCAGCTTTCTGGTGTTTTCATACAACTGTGGCCGAAGAAAGCCGTGGTGAAAACGGACCAATAGCGGTTTCAGCCCGTACTCCCGCATCAGGTAATAGGCCGTGAAGGCACTGTCTTTGCCGCCGCTAAAGGGGATGATGCAATCGTAATCATACTTCCCCCGATATTCCTCGACGAGCTTATCCAGTTCCTTCTTTCGGGCATCCCAATCAATCTCGGTTTGTTTGTATTCGTGCTGGCGGCAGATATTGCATACCCCTTGCTCATCAAACATGATCGTTTCGTGAGTCTCGGGCAAAACACACTTGGTACACCGGCGCAATTGACTGATCATAGATTCCACCCCTGGTTGAATATTCAGGACATCCCGTTCGGGCCGCCCTGCGTCATTATATGTAAGTGATCACCGGGTTTATCTTTTGTGATCCCTGCAAAACTTATGACTCCCTCGAACACGGAAGAGCCGCTACAGTTAGCTCTCATTCTGCTAGGGCTCGGCGCTGCTTCCATCTGGAGTAGATTACGCTGGCGGTCAGCGACGAGGTGACACCAAGTATAAACCCAAGGCCGTAGTTGATAAGCGCCTGGAACCAGGACTGAGTACGAAGTGCCATCTTAACAGCTTCTAATTGAGATTCAGTCAGCTTCTGCAATTCCTTTGCTTTAGTATACTCTTCGTCGATCGCTTTCACTGCTTGCTTTGTTTCCAGCATATCGGCCTTGATGTCCATCAAATATTGCTCCAAGTCTTTCAGGTTTCCAATCGCCTTTTCGACAGTATCGATACGCGTGTCAAGGGGAGCTTTCGCCTGTTTATGGATCAAACCAAAGAGTCCACTTACAAAGAGGCTGGCTATTATGGATGCAATGACTCCTATCATGCCGCTCAAGAATATACGGCGTTGTAGTTGGAAGCGATTTCGGGCGGGTGATATTATGGCCTCTCCGATCTGAGGATACTTGGAGAGAGCCGCTAACACATCCTTCTGTCCCAGCAGACGAACCGAGATTCCCTTGAACGACGAATCGTTAACTACCTCTTCGGCAGCCGCCGAAAGAGGCGCTGAAGTTATGACGAGGAATTCCTTTACCTCATAGTGACTGGCCTGAAGAGTTTTGATGATATTTCGTAGAGTTCCTGCCGAAAGTTGCCTCGTGTGCTTGACCTGTACGGCAACAGGGTGGTTTTTTGTCTGAGCGATGATGTCAACGCCCGTGTCATAGGGACATCCAACAACTTGAACCTCGTACCCTTCTGTCTTCAATATTTCCGCACTTAGGCGCTCGAATTCGTCCGGCTTGAGTTCGTAAAGGGCATCAATGTCCAAAATCACTCGCTCCTATTCAATGCATAACACTCAGCATAACCGGCACCACGCTTTATCGGCGTCCGGTTGATGCGGTTGTTAGGCCAATTATTTATTGGTTTTTGATCCTCGTTTCAGAGGTGTATTGACAAAACATTTTTAAGGAAATTTTTTCAACAGGATATGATATGTCTTCTCTGAAGTAATGGTTATGGAGAAGACTTGTTACGGCGGATATTCCCATGTAACAATTCCATAAGCTTATCGGAGAGATGTTATGATTCTATACTCTTTACAGGCCGCAGACAGAGATAGTGGCGCCTCCGGTTCTATTCCTGTTGATTTGCACAGTCCCACTAAATTATTGACTGCCGGCCGGCAACCGCGTTCCTTATCTAATTTTGGATAGGTATAATCCTCATTAACCTCTTCCCCATTCAGATAATGAATCCATGTTTCAATATTTCGTTTCGGTACGAAAATGGCCACCGCTTCATCATTTGTTCGAAATGGCATCCCCATAGAGTTACATTCATCTTCGAATTCGGTAATTCGATCGTGCACACTTCTTAGGTCTGCGTCGATGATCGCGATTAAGGCAGAAGCCGCTTGTTGCCTTCGCCGTCGATACGCCTTGAGTTCGATGGGGAACCTTTGCCTCACCCATTGTTCCGCAGAACCTCCGGCCGAAGGGCTCTTTTCCACCCGTAGCTCCCTCGTGTTCCAACCCATTCTTTTGAGAAACCGCCGAATGAAGGCTTCATGCTGGGAATCCTCGCAAAGGAGTACGAGTCCGACGCGTCGTGTGCTCATTCCGTCCATCCCCTGGCAATTTGCTCGGAAAGTTTCAATCCATCATCAACGAGCGCCGGAACCTTCTTCACGCGGGCTGGGCCGAGAGGGTCCCGCTCAATCCACTTGCCACATTCCGGGCCGAGATAATCGATCAGTTCGGGATGGTGGCTGATAAGAACCGCTTGCGGCATACGTTCTCCGCAGGCATCTTTGAGTTCCATAAGCCAAGGTTGAATTTCCGGCAGCGAGATGTAATTTTCAGGCTCATCGATGAGGAGGGTGTGTCCTAAACCCTGTAAGCCGAACAAAAGCGTGTAAAGGACAATCATTACTCGCTGGCCGTCGGAGATTTGATCGAAGTCAAAGTAGATTGGAGGGACTTTTGGGTCTTCGCTGTTGAACCCAACCTTGAGAATCCTATGTTTTCCGGCCTGCTCAAGTTTAAATGCATAAAAGCCGGCGATGGTATCGTGCAGATGTTTTGTCAACTGGAAAGTTTTATCCTGGTGTTCCTGGGAGATGTACCTGTACCAAGACGGGAAGTTGGTGCCGTCACGATTGAGCCAGTCCGATTCCTCTTCCGTTTCAGAGGTTATGGCCTTAGGCTGCAGGCTGACTATGAACATCTTCTCGATCCAATCCTTAAACCAGGTCAATTTTTTGTTATCATGCCTGGGGGCAATAGTGGATAGAGCCGAAATGGTCCAGTCGAAGGGGTATTTCGATCCCGGTCCGTGATCGTCGTGATAAAGCTGCACCTCTCCTCGGTTGAATTCAAACAGGGGCTTGCCGTCGAGCAAAAGGTGCTCGAGTTCAATCCGCCGCTTCTTGATTTCGGGGTTGTGCGAGATAACCAAATTATAGGAAAAAAGGCCATCCTCTCCCTGGACGTCGAGTTCAAAGGACTGTTCGGTCTTTTTGACCCAAGCGGTGAGGTCCCGTAACGGGAATAGGGGGGATCGTTTGTCTTTGTCGTCCAATGCTTCTTTACCCACAAGCAGGCGGCGGATTTCATAGAGCAGATCGAACAGAGTGGATTTGCCTCCTCCGTTCGGCCCCATCAGCAAAGTCAACTCGTTAAATTCGATTTCGAAGTTGACCAGGCAACGATAATTGTTTGCATATAATCTCTTTAGCATTATGATCCCAATCACTGTTTCTGATTGCAAGCGCCTCCCAACCAACCAGCGCCCACTCAATTACCGTTGCGCCTTGGGGCTCAGGTTCGGCTCCGGGCCGGGTCAAAGCTTAAGAACATCCAGTATCCCCAAACTGGTCGGGACCAGGCGCATCCCGCCGGCCACCATTTTCCGCACTTCTTTGGCCGGAGCCAACAATACCTCATCATACTCCGGGCTTAAGCTCATAGCGGAGCGCAGTTCATTCCAGCCCGAATCCAGTTCCAAGGCCAAACAAACATCGACCACGTCATCAACCAGGTCATGAATCAGACCTAACGGCTTCACGGCTTTAATCCGGTTGGCCTTAATCCCGATCTCTTCCTCCAGCTCCAGCAGGAGTTGCCCCGAATAATCTACATCCCCCGACTCCTTTAAGGCCCGCCGGTCAATGCTCCCCGAGGGAATAAATTCCCACACCCCGGAATACTGCTCCACCACATTAGACCGCCGCCCCAAGACCACCGCCGGCTCTGCTCCAACATTTAAAATAATCACCCCGCTGACCGACAAGGGACATAAATGGTGATCTAAAACCAGTCCTCTCCGTTGGGCCCAAAAGAACCGGTATGGAGCAAAATAGGCTTTGACCAGGGGA
>JADFYN010000298.1:461-4410 GCA_015233055.1 Deltaproteobacteria bacterium | reverse complement strand
TGGATGTACCGACGATACCTTAAAGGTCATAGAACCCTATCTTGACGATCCCAGATTGGTGCTGATTGATCTCCCCCACTCCATTGGCGGAGCCGGGGCCAGAAATATGGGACTGGATCGCGCCACCGGGGAGTACGTGGCTTTCTTAGACGATGACGACGAATGGGTCGCCGCCAAGCTGGAAAAGCAGATCCGATTCATCCAGACTCATCCCGACACGGCCGTCGTATCCTGCAACTATACATTTGACCGAGGCATGCCGTCCCGGCTCAAAAGCCTGGTCACCCTTCACGACCTTTTATACCACAATTTCCTGGGCAGCTTCTCCTTTTGCCTGACCAGACGAAGTTACCTGGACGGCCTGCGGATCAACCCGGACCTCCGGGGATGTCAGGATTGGGATCTCTGGCTGAAAGTGCTGAAAAAAACCGGCCGGCCGGGCCGCAACATCGGGGAGGTCCTGGTCCATTATTATACTGATGACGAACACCGTTTGTCGCGAGACTTTCAAATAAGTTACGAAGCATATGTGATGCAGGTGAATTTGCTTTGGCCGCTCCTGGATCGGAAACACAGGATGTTCCATCGGATGAAGATGGAGGTGCTGAAAAAAATGGCCGAACCAGGACTGTTCGGTATCCCGGACCTGCTCGATATTCTAAAACATCTCATCATTTTTCTTTATACCGGCCCTTACCGGGAGCCGCGTTTCCTGGCCGGCACCGTTTTAGCCCCCTATTTTGATTATCAAACCAAGAAAGCCATTAAGGACCGGCTAGGCAAACTGATTGGCCCCGGCCGATATACTTAACCCGGCTATAATTGACGTTTCCGAGAGCACCTGTTGCTGATTGTTTGTTACGGGTTGCTCGATTAAGACAACAAGTAACCAGCAACCAGGCTCTATGCCGACAATTTTTTTTATTTGACATGATCAACGGTTGTGGGGTATTTAAACGGGATAAACGTAAACTGATGCCTTAACGCCCCGAAAGGGCAAATTATGTAGCCCAGGGCGGACAGCTCTGGATGGCGGCCGAGGCCCATGCGGCCCTCAAAGCTTAATATGAACGCGACAGGGGCTGAAACTCACCCTGAGAAGGACGGTTATGTATTTCCAAGACTTGATCATGGCGTTACAAAAGTATTGGGCAGATCGCGGATGTATCATTCAGCAGCCCTACGATCTGGAGGTGGGTGCCGGCACTTTCAACCCCGCCACATTCTTGCGGGCCCTGGGACCGGAACCGTGGCGAGTGGCCTATGTGGAGCCTTCCCGCCGGCCGACCGACGGCCGTTATGGTGACAATCCCAATCGGTTGCAGCATTACTATCAATTCCAGGTCATCCTCAAGCCATCCCCGCTGGATGTCCAGGAGCAATACCTCGATAGCCTCCGAGCCTTCGGCCTGGATCTGCTGGACCATGATGTCCGCTTTGTTGAAGATGATTGGGAATCCCCCACCCTGGGCGCCTGGGGTCTGGGCTGGGAAGTCTGGCTGGACGGCATGGAGATCACCCAATTCACTTACTTCCAGCAAGCCGGGGGGATCGATCTTTATCCCATTGCGGTGGAGTTGACCTATGGTCTGGAACGGATCGCCATGTATCTGCAGCAGGTCGAAAATGTTTACGATCTCAAATGGAACAAGCATGTCACCTATGGGCAGGTCCATCATCACAGCGAAGTGGAGTTCTCCACCTACAACTTTGAAAAAGCCGACGTGGCCATGCTCTTCGAATTATTTAATATGTACGAAAAAGAGAGTAAAGCCATGACGGCTCAAGGTCTGGTTTTGCCGGCTTACGATTATTGTCTTAAATCATCCCACGTCTTCAACCTGTTGGAAGCCAGGGGGGCGATCAGCGTGACGGAACGGACGTCCTACATCGCCCGAGTCCGGGAGTTGGCCAAACTGTCCGCCCGGGGTTATGTGGACCAACGAGAAACCATGGGCTTCCCGCTACTTAATAACTCGTGAGGTCGGAGCTAGATGAATAAACACGATTTGCTTTTTGAGATAGGCGTTGAAGAGATTCCGGCCGGGTTTATGGCTGGGGCACTGGACTCATTGAAATCCTTGACAGCCAAAGGGCTGGAGGAAAATCGGCTCGGTTTCGGGAGCATAACCGCCATGGGCACACCCCGGCGGCTGACCGTCCTGGCTACAGGTATTCCGGAAAAACAGGAAGACATGACCGAGGAGATCACCGGCCCGCCCAAAAAGGTGGCCATGGGTGAGGATGGGCAATACACCAAGGCCGGGCTGGGTTTCGCCAAAAGTCAGAACGCCGATGTGGCCGACCTCAAGGTGATCACTACTCCCAAGGGTGAATACCTGGCCATCTCCCGCATTCGGGCCGGCCGGGACACCGTCGATGTCCTGACCGAAATGCTGCCCAGAGTGATTACCACCCTGCCCTTTCCCAAGTCCATGCGCTGGGGTGAGATCAAGACGGCCTTTGTCCGGCCCATCCACTGGCTGGCCGCCCTGTACGGCACAAATATCGTCCCCTTTGAAACAGCAGGGATCACCAGCGGCCGGACCATCTACGGGCACAGATTCATGGCCCCGGCCCCGATCGAATTGGCTTCTCCGGCCGATTACCTGGAAAAAACGAAGAGCGCCTGGGTCATCGCCGATATTGCGGAAAGAAAACAAATGGTGGCGGACCAGGTGGCGGAGGCCGTGAAGGCGGTCGGCGGCTCCATCTTAACCGATCCAGGTCTGCTCGATCATGTGACCAACCTGGTTGAGTATCCCTATGCCGTCTGCGGCAGTTTCGACCCTAAATTCCTGGCCATCCCCGATGAAGTCCTCATTACGGCCATGCGGGAACACCAAAAATATTTCAGCGTCATCGGCCCGGACAAAAAACTTATGCCCCATTTCGTGGCGGTGAACAACACCAAACCCAAACATCCGGCCATAGTGACTAAAGGTCACGAACGGGTCCTTAAAGCCAGGCTGGCTGATGCGGCCTTCTTCTATAAGGAAGATACCAAACAGCCCCTGTCCGACCGGGTGGACGCTCTAAAAAGAGTGACCTTCCATTCCGATCTGGGCTCGTCTTACGAAAAGATGGAACGGTTCCAAAAATTAGCCGTAGCCATCGCCGACAAGATCGCCCCGCAGGCGATACCCACGGTCGACCGCATCGCTTATCTTTGCAAAGCCGATCTGGTCACGGACATGGTTGGCGAATTTCCCACTCTTCAGGGGATCATGGGCCGGGAATACGCCCGGCTATCGGGTGAACAGCCGGAAGTGGCCGATGGGATTTTAGAGCACTACCTGCCCCGGTTTGCCGGCGATGAATTGCCGAAAACTATTGGCGGGGCCATCGTCAGTATTGCGGATAAAGTAGACAGCGTAGTCGGATTCTTTGCCGTCGGCCAAAAGCCCACAGGCGGCGCCGACCCCTACGCCCTGCGGCGGCAATCCCTGGGGGTGATCAACATCCTGCTGGGACTGGACCTGCACCTGACCGTTGACGAGCTTATCACCATGAGCCTGAATCAGTTTAAACCGGGGCTGGTCCCGGACCCGGTAGCCACGGCCGCCGAGGTCAAAGCATTTTTCGAGGGCCGGTTGTTCAACCTGATGACTGGCCGGGGCTTCAGCCATGACGTGGTGGACGCGGTGCTGGCCGTGTTTGGGGCTAGCCCGACGGCCGCTGTGCCCCGTATCACAGCTTTGGAGGAATTCAAAAAAATACCCGATTTCGAGCCATTAGCCGTGGCCTTCAAACGGGTTGTTAATATCATCAAAAAAACCAATGTGGTGGCTGCGGTGAAGGCCGAGTTGCTGGCTGAAGAGGCCGAACAGGACCTGTTTCGGGCCTATTCCGGGCTTAACCAGGAGGTCGCGGCCCTGGTCGGCCAGGGTGACTACCAGGCGGCCCTAACCAAGGTGGCCGGGCTGAAAGGCGCGGTGGATGCCTTTTT
>JADFYN010000298.1:0-451 GCA_015233055.1 Deltaproteobacteria bacterium | reverse complement strand
GACCGTGTCCTGGTCATGACCGATGACGAGGGAATCAGGAACAACCGTCTCGGCCTGCTCAAGTTAATCGCCGACATGTTCGCCCTGGTCGCCGACTTCTCACGTCTTACCGCTTAACGCTAAATCTCTCTTCACCAGACTGAAGAACCAATGATTACCATTTTGTCATTCCGAACGAATGTGAGGAATCTTAAGATTTCTCGCTTCGCTCGAAATGACACTATTTAGCAGCGAAGTTCGCCGCACCCAGAACGAGACGGATTTTTTTGTACAATTCATCGATGACAATCGGTTTAGTCACATGCTCATCCATTCCGGATTCTAAGCACTTTTCACAGTCATCCTTAAAAGAGTGAGCAGTCAAGGCGATGATGGGGATATGTTTTCCGGTTTTCTTTTCCCGGTCACGAATTTCCATCGCGGCCTGCTGACCGTTCATAACGGGCATTTG
>JADFYN010000297.1 GCA_015233055.1 Deltaproteobacteria bacterium | reverse complement strand
ATGTCCGCCTTTAGTTCCGTGATCAAGCGGCGAAATTTTTCTTTTCCGTCATCCGAGGTCAGGTCCAGGGTCAGGGCTTTCTTGCCGGCATTGATGGCCATAAAATAGGTATTCATCCGTTCCTCGCCCAGACGGTTTTCACCCACCATCCGGTTGGGATCACCATAGACCGGATGCTCCAGACGAATAACCTTCATCCCGTCTTGAACCAATCGATAAGTCAGGTAGGGCAAGACAGTCGCCTGTTCCAATGAAATGATAGTAATATTTTGAAAAATATTCATCATAATCCTCCAGGCAGAATAGGGCGGGGATGATCAAAAAGGTTAGGATCCGGACACTGGTTGAGTGACCAGGCTGGTTGGCCGAGTCATCAAACCAGTGCCGCGGTTTTGAGGTTTTTAAGGGTGGGACAACAACTGGTTACAGATATTTATCGGCCAGGATTTCTGCAATCTGGACGGCATTGGTGGCCGCGCCTTTGCGGATGTTGTCGGCCACGATCCACATGACGATACCGTTTTTGACGGAAATGTCTTCACGAATCCGGCCGACCAGAGTGGTGTCGCGGCCGGCCGCATCCAGCGCGGTGGGGTACATCAGCTCCTTGGGGTCATCCACGACTCGAAGGCCGGGCGACCTATCCAGCAGTTCGCGCACCTCGGCTGGGGAAATCTTCTTCTCCGTCTCAATATTGACCGCCTCGGAATGGCTGTAAAACACCGGAACCCTGACCGCGGTGGCGGCGACCATGATGCTGTCGTCTTCCATGATCTTTCGGGTTTCGTTGAGCATTTTCATTTCTTCCTTGGTATAACCGTTTTCCAGAAAAACGTCGATGTGCGGAAAACAATTAAAGGCGATCTGACGATGGTAGACATTGGTCTCCACTTCCCTAAAATTCATAATTGCCGTCACCTGGTCGTGGAGTTCTTTAATGGCTTTCTGACCCGTTCCCGAGACAGCTTGATAAGTGGATACGACAATCCGCTTAATCCGGGCCACGTCATGAATCGGCTTTAGGGCTACGACCATCTGAATGGTCGAGCAATTGGGGTTGGCGATGATCCCCTTATGTCTGGCGATGGCATGGGGATTGACCTCCGGGACAACCAGCGGGACGTCCGGATCCATGCGCCAGGCGCTGGAATTATCCACTACCACGCATCCTTTAGAGGCCGCGATAGGGGCGAATTTCTGGCTGGTTCCACCACCGGCGGAAAAAAGGGCAATCTGCAGGCCGTCAAAGGAATTCTCCGTCAATACTTCAACCGGGATATCTTTGCCTTTGTACTTTAGTTTCTTGCCTATAGATTTCTCTGAGGCCAGTAACTTCAAAGTTTTTACCGGAAAGTTGCGCTCTTCCAGGCAGGCGATCATCTGGTTTCCCACCGCCCCGGTTGCTCCGACGACGGCTACGTCAAACTGTTTGCTCATTGTTCTTCTCCATCTGTTCCGGATAAGCTGGATATCTTAATCACACTTTTTATTCAATTAGACCTTCGGCATGAAACAGGACAAAATGGACTCCGCCGGTGGTCCGGCTTTCCCGGCAAATTTACCATTCTAATCGTATAAACCAATCTGCCCAAGAATTCTATCATCATATGGAGACAGGAAATGTCTTATCCAACTCCAAACAGATCCAATAGATAGATAAAGATCCCGTTTCATCATTTGCACCATCAACTAAAACCAAGAATCCGGTTGTCCTACCTCAGGCGGGTAAATCTTCATGGGGCCAAGGCCCCGGACAACATCCGGAAAAAGGTGTAAGTTTAAGTCGAGGCCAAGAATTGTATGGAGGGATTAGATATCAACAACTGGCTGTAAATTTGGGGAAGTATACTGGATGCCGGACCAACTGTCAAGCCTAATTGAACACTGATTTGCCGGAAGGTACAACCGGCTTAACCGGCCGGATGTAGGGTTATTTGACGGTTGTGACATCATCACCTCGGCCGTGTTCGGCCTTAACCGGGATGCGGCCCTGGGCCGCCCCGTCGTCATTCACGAGTGGCAGTATATTTCGATTACGGCGCGGGGGCTTATTCTTTCCACCGAGGCGAGTCTCAGTGACAAAGCTGGACGAATGAATCCTTTCTCCTCAGCCGCCTGGTATATAAATTACTAATATCTATCTAATGTTATTTAAAATATGTTATGGTTGGGAACTTATTTGTTGAATACAACATATTGAATTAAAACAATTTTACCAAATTATTTTCCATTCGGAGAGGCCTGAAGAAAAAAAAAATCAATTTCACCGCTCCAATGAGGCGAAATTACTTGACATGGCTGTCGCTTTATAATAAAAGAGATTCCCAATGTGATTGGCCTCTGCTGGCGAGCCCCAACTGCCCGCTATCAAACAGTAAATTTCCGCGATATGTAGGCCCCGACCTTCATAACCATAAACTTTCGTCATAACAAACCTGTAACCGGAGGACTTAAGAGGAGATACCACGTCGGCATCTCCAAGACCAGTGTAGAGCCCTACCTTATGATCCTTAACCGCTCCATTCAGGCATAACGAACGTTAATCCAATAAGAGTTCATTAGGCCGATGGGGTAGCCGGAGGGATGGCATGAGAAGACTCGTAGACGCATTTTTATTTATCTCGACTATTATGATTGTGGTGCTGGTTGGAGGCGTTGGATTAGCCAAAGACAGCAGACACAATGCGCCCACGAACAAAAAACATTCGCTGACCACTCCCCGCAAGGTCGCACCCAAAAATCGCCCCGTCCAGACCGCTTCTAAAGGAAAAAAAGTCCAAACCGTCAAATCCAAATCACCGGCCAAGTCAGCCCGGGTTCTCTCTGCATGCCGGACCAAAAGTCAGGCATCCAAAAAATCCATAAAGACCCAGGCCAAAAACGGAAAACACGAAAAATCGCGATCGAGCCAAAAAAAGGCTCTGAAGGCTGGAAACAAGAATAACTCACTGAAGACTCTGGCCCGGAATAAAAAGTCTCAAAAGCGCGGGTGCGACGTTCGGCTATCCAAATCCGACCGCAAACGAGCCCTTGCCCTAAAAAAGATGGCTCATGTTAAAGCCCGGTCAACCTACCACAACTTTCAACGCCGTGACCTTCAGCGCACCTATTTCTCCAACACAGAGCGCTCCTACTCAGACGAAATCACCGCTTCAAACTCTTCCACGCCCAACCAGGCCCTCGCTGACTCGATGAAATCCTACTTGGGGATACCTTACCGCAGTGGGGGAGAATCACCAAACGGAACAGACTGCTCCGGGTTTGTCAGTCTGGTCTTTAGGACGTCTTTGGGCGTGGCCTTGCCCAGAGGCTCGGCTAATCTCTTTCATGTAGGCAGCCGGGTTGAAAGGGACGATCTGAAATTTGGCGATTTAGTCTTTTTCAAAATCTATGGGGACCGGATCAGCCACGTGGGTATTTACTTTAAGGGCGGTAAATTCATTCACGCGGCCCGGAAACGAGGCGTCGAAATTGCCGACTTGGATGACGAGTATTGGCGAAAACGATATGTCTCGGCCAAACGCATCGTGAATTTCGACCGCAACCCACAACCTCAACAGACATCCTGGAACATTTTCCCCGGCGAATTCAAAGTTGCCGCTCTGGTTGACAGTTACGCCGGTCAGGCAGACGGCCGAGCCAATAATAGTGTCTTCCGTTAATTCGGCGTTCTCTGATTTGCACAAAACCTAATGACCACTTTTGCGTCCTCAAAAAATACTTACTTGGCCTCGTTCCTGACCGACTGGGTGACCGACCCTCAGGGAGTCAGGGCGTCATTTATCAGTCTCATCGAAAAGTTAGCGGCCAAGGCAGGCGTTTCTTTTGATTTCAAAGCCAGACCGGGTGTGAGTTATTCTTTGCGGGCCACCTGTCAAGGGTTTAGTGCCCGGCCTTTATTCGCCATTATCGACGTGGTCGACGATCCGGAGGCCAGGTGGCTTTCCGTTTGCTTTTATGAAGATATGGTCAGCGATCCGGACGAACTGGGCAATATGATCCCGCAAGGGATTTTAGGTGAGGATGGACATTGTTTCGACGTGTTTGAGAAAGATGACGCCCTACTGGCTTACCTGGATCAAAGAATCAGCGAAGCTCACCGGCATGCCGCCTCAACGACCTGACGATGATCAAGACTTTCCCCGGTAGACAGACAACCCGCCTATGGAATCAACCCATTTCTTCAATCAATTGATCCAACCTGAAGTATTTGGCCGTCAAAGCCTTACTGATGTCGGGACCATAGCCAAAGGCCAGGTGATGGGACTGGGTATCGATGAAGATGGACGAGATATTATTCTTAGCAATCATCCGAGACCACATCAGGGCGTCTTCCAGGGGATCTTCACCATCTATAGATAGATTAGCCCGTCCGTCGGAAACAATGACCATGAGCGGCGAGATATCCGGGGTCTTTCTTTTCTCC
>JADFYN010000296.1 GCA_015233055.1 Deltaproteobacteria bacterium | reverse complement strand
AATCTCATCGATTGTCTTGATGATCTTTGAGGTCTCTTCACTGGCCTTGGAGATTTCATTCATGGAGCTGGTCAATCGGGTCATGGAGTCACCGGCGGTAACCGTTATTGCCTTCGCCTTCTGGGCCAGCCCGTCGGCCTGGTTGGCATTATCGGCGTTCTGTTTGGTCATCGAGGCCAGTTCCTCCATCGAGGACGATGTTTCTTCCACGGCCGCAGCCTGTTCCGAAGACCCTTCCGCCAATGACTGGCTGGCCGCCGCGACCTGGTTGGAAGCCGCCGCGACCTGATCGGAGGCATTGGACAACCCCTCGACAATTTGATTGATTGTCCGGGTCGTTTTCCTGACGATCATAATCGCCAACGTAAGGCCGAGCAAAATGCCGAACCCTCCGACCAGAGCCAATGTCCAAACGGATTTGTTCACTCTGCTTTGGCTGATAGTTTTGTCTTCCTCCATCTCGGATGTAACCTGATTCCGTAGCTTGCCCAAGATGGCTTCACAAGCATCCACCAGTTTTGGTTTCTCATTTATAGTCAGTGAGACGCTTTTAACATCGCTGTTGGTCCGGGATAAGGGAATGAATTGTTGGGAGGCTTTTTTAAACTCTTCAAACCTGACTGAGGCCGTATCAAGGTATTGTCGGCCCTTGCCCGAAGCCTTCAGCGTCGCCAAGGCCTGGTCGATATTCTTTTGGAAGTCTTTCATCTTGGCCTCAATGGTATCCATATCCGAATCTTTTTCAGCATCATTGTGGAGACCTAAGTTGAAGTGCCATCTGGTCAGCCAGGCCATGGACTCCTCGGCCAGTCTGATCGATTCAGCCGCTTTGAGTATCTTATCCTTATCATCTGATGTCGATTTTATTTCCTCGAAGCAGAGGTCGGCGAAATCCGTTAATGCCTGGTTAAAGGAATGCGTGATTTCAATAGCCTTATTTGCAATGGCTTTGGCCTGGGCATTAGTTTTCATTACGGCCAAATCCAAAATAGTCTTATCCAAAGCCAGAAGGGCATCCCAGGCATTGTTGAATTCCTGCAGGAGCTTTTGCTCGACCTCACGTCTGGTTAAATCAGTGTTATTATTAATTATTTGTGAGAGGTTGTCTCTTATTTTGCCGGCCTCGGCCGAAAGCTGCCTTGATTTCTCAGCGAAAACCTTAGATTTTTTGTCATTATCCGATAAATTAGCATTTTTTTCAGCTCTGACGGCTGCCAAAATGGTCCCATACAACTTTTCCACCAACAACACTTTCTTTACCGTATCGTCGATCAAGTGATTGAACATGTTGCCATTTGTGATCAGACCGGTTAATCCGACCGCTCCACAAATCACGGCCACCGCCGCCAACATCGCCACCACCAAGATTATCTTTGCCCCCAGCTTCATACTGACTCCTTTTGTTTTTTATAGTTGGAGTATCTTGAACCCAACGGCGGGTCTACATTAACCCGATGACGCCGGCCTAATCCGGTATTTCGGCTCCTGGGAGTCCGGTCAATTTATCAAATAATTTTAAATAATTTTTGTTAACCTGAACCATAATCTGGTCGATTCTATCCGTATTGATCTTCCGTTTCTCCAGAATATAGGCCAAATCGGAGACCTGGATTTGTTTCTTGGCCAACATGTCGGCGATGAACAGGGCCTGAACGTCTTTGTTTCCCCGGACCAGGCTTAGATTGTGGTGGTTTCGGATGACAAATTGAAACTTCGCCTTTAGCCCCATTTTCTCAACGATCTGGGCGGACACTTCGGCATGATCCAGGCCGAAAATTTCCCTTTCCGCATCCACATATTCTTTCCCGTAAAGCCCCTTGCGGGGACCGCCCTGGAGGCCGGCCTCAGCTATCAGACTTTGACCCACTACCTTAATATAATCCCGATTAAAGACATAACTGAGCAACAACTTACCGATATCATGCAATAAACCCATGTAAAAAAAATCTTCGGCTTCCTGATGTTCAAATTTCATGATCAGGGCGATCTCCCGGGCCAGGTGGGCCGTTTTCATGGAATGCGCCCAATAATCCATGATATCGAAGACGATCTTCTCGAACTGATCAAAAGCGATGATTCGGGGGTTGATCAAAAGTTGCTGCACTCTTGATATTCCCAGGATCATAACGGCTTTTTCGACAGATTGGATGCGCTGGTAATTTTCCTGACCGGCCGATAAATTGGCCTGGGCCAAGATCTTGGCCGTCAAGACCTGATCCATCTTAATTGTTTCAATTATTTCAGGAAAGTCGAAATTCCGGTTGGCCGGATTTATCAGCTCGAACAAACACCGGTAGACCGGACCGAAGATGGGCAGTTCCCAGGCCTCGATAATGGACAAAATCCGATGGCGATATTGGCCGGTGGGCGTGATGGAGACCTGGGTCATAGGTTCTGGTTGCTCGTTATTGGTTGCTCGTTGCTATGGCCTTATACTGGCTACGGCTTTCTCCAGCCGGTCCAGTGGCCTTGGGGATCGTATTCCCGGATAACGGCCAGCTCTGCTTCAGCCGGCGCCCTGGTTACGCTTACCTCTGTTGATACCTTGAGATCCCAGCCGGTATTGGCTTTGACCTCCTCCACGGTGACACCGGGATGGATGGAAGAAAGAAAGGCCTCTCGTGTTTCAAGGTCAAACCGCAGAATGCCCATGGTGGTGATCACAGCCTTAGGCCCGCCCCGGATCAGCCCTGCTCCCGTCCGCCAGTCGCCCCCGTCGCCGTATCCGGGCGAGGTAATATATGAGACTTTTTCCTTAAACCTTCTTTTCTCGTGGGCCATGATAATCAACAGACGCTGGGCCAGGCAGGCAATATCCGCGCCGCCGCCGGAACCGGGGAGCCGGACAAAGCCGTCCTCGCCGGGGCGTCTGATCATGGACGTATTCAGATTCCCGAATCGGTCTATCTCAGCCCCCCCAACAAAGCCCAGGTTCACCCGGCCGCGTTGCAAATAGGCCATGATTTCCTTCATCTCCGTACACTTGAGGGCATAGGTCAAATTAACCGGATCCCCCATAGTCATAAAGCCATGGGGCGCAGCAGTGTCTCTGATCACTCCGTTCTCAAACAACCCCAACGCCGACGGAGCATGAGTCCGTTTAGCCAACAAAAAGGCCAGGAGGGGCAACCGCATACCGACAAAAACCAGCTCTCCATCGGCGATCTCCCGGGCCGCAGCCGCGACCATCAGTTCTTGCGGGGTATAGTCCACAACCACATTTGCGCTGGAAATTAAGGCATCCATCACAGACCTCATTGAATCGACAAGTTAGCAAAATCTAACGGCAACAAACAACCCTCATCCCTCATCCCGCAACACGCAACCCGCAACAATCAATAACCAAAATCCACGGGAATGGTTAGGGCCGGATGGGTCAGACGGAGCCGGTCCAGGCGGGCCGCATCCAGGTGTTGCAAGTAAGCCGGACGATCGGGCAGACCAAACACCCATTCCCGATACCAGGCTTGGGCGGCCGCCCTGTCCTTGGTGGCTTGGGCATATTCGATGTAGTAATCATCATCGTGGCCGTAAAAGCCGTAGACCGAGGAAGGATGAGCCCCCCAGGGAACCAGGGCCACGGCCGACACCAGAAATTCGGGGATAAAAGTGCGATTCGGGTCGGACCGGATAAGCTCCGTGGGGACGATTTCCTCCGTGGTGAGTAAAACCCGGTCCGCCGCAGCCGCCGCGTCCAGGCTGACGCCGGAACTACCCCAGAAATGGGCATTCCCGCGGCTGTCACAGCGCTGAACGTGAAGGATGGTCAGGGCCGGACGGCGGGCCCGGACGGCCAGGTGGCGTTCTCCGGTAAAAGGACAAATCATTTCCCGGAATATATCCTGGTTCAAGGAGATATCCGAGCCGAACAGGGAGCGGGTCACGCCGAATTCCGTCCCGGCGGCTCCGGCAGCCAGGGCCAGGGCCAGGGAATAGTTGGAATGGTCGAGCACCTCGATGGACCTGGGCTGGCCTTGCTCCACCGCCCGGCGAAAGTTGTAGCCGGCCCCGGACGTGACGTTGCCCACCCAGGCGGCGATGACTCGGGCCACGCTTCCCGCACCGATCAGTTGGTCGAACAGGATGTCGGAAATGGGACCGATCAAAGTCAGGTCTTTTTTCCCCTGGCGAATAATCTCGTGTCCGGCCGCAAAGGGAATCATCCCCTCCAAAGCCGTGCCCAGGGCCAGGCTCATGCCGTCGGAGGTCAACTGCCGGATAGCCAAATCTAAGGGCATGATTTTTGATGCACTCATGGGCGCCTTTCCATGATCATGGTGAATAGGCATAGAATATCAGGTCCATTACGGGACGAAACACTCAACGCACGATGCTGACTAAAATTCATCAAGTTAGTTGGGACGGCCGCGCCTCAGGATTTTTCTTTTTTATCCTTGACCGACTGTTGCCGCGCCTGTTCTTTCTTGA
>JADFYN010000295.1:2768-4444 GCA_015233055.1 Deltaproteobacteria bacterium | reverse complement strand
CGGTCTGTCTGTTTACAAAGGCCCCACGGTTCCGACTATTAATTCTATTATGTGTCGGCCGGAACGCTATGAAAAGATGATTCCCGTCGCGGCCAAGTACGGTGCTGATGTTATCGCTTTGATGTGGGGCCCGGAAGGCCTGCCCAGGGATGAAAACGAGCGCGGCGCGTTGTGTGCTGAATTAATCTATGCCATGAATTCCGCGGGCATTGCCAACGAAAAAATACTGGTCGACGGGATTGTTACTCCGGTTAATATCCAACAGCCCCAGTTGATTAGTTTAATGAATTTCATGATGATGCTGCAGGATCTGGCTCCCGGAGCCAAGTCCACTTGCGGGCTGTCCAATATCTCTAATGGACCGCCTGATAACCTTCGCCCCATTCTGAACCAGACCTATATGGTTATGTTGGAGCGCTACGGAATGTGGTCAGTTATCGCCGATGTTAAAGACCAGAAGATCGTGTCAATCGGCAATGGCGAAAGACCTGACATAGTCGAGCTTATCCACAAAACCATGGATGAAGAGCCGGTCGATGCGGCTTCCTTGTCTAAAGAATTGCAAGAGTATTATAAGACCGTTCGGGTTATTATGGGCTTCAGCCTGTACTCAGACTCGTGGTTAGAGGTCTAATTGACCATTTGTTTCATCAGCCGGGGTCTTTCCCCGGCTTTTTTTTTGAAATGATCTGTAACATGCTGTTAATTAGAGAAATTTAGCCTATGTTCCACGTGGAACATTTTGTGGCTAACCGGATAAGGGAAATGATAAAATGCCGGCGTCGATACGGGCCACGATGGCCCAATACTCAATCAAGTGGTTGGCCGAATTGCTTAACCTGGCCTTTCCCCCCAGGTGTCCGGCCTGTCTATCGACCTGGCCCCATCCAGGCTTGAGCGCCGATTTTCTCTGCCCTGATTGCCTCGATGCCCTCAACCCGATTGTTGGGTCCTTATGTCTGGATTGCGGTCGACCGTTTGGCCCTGGGGAGCAATATGATCACTTGTGCGGGGATTGCCTGGTGACGCCAAAGAAATGCCGGCCAATCAGAAGTGTGCTAAAATACCAGGGCGTGGCCAGGGAGGCTATAAACAGGTTTAAGTATGGCCAGGATGTGTCGCTGGCCCCCCCACTCGGCCGAATATTGGGCATAGGTCTTTTGGTTCATTTTGGGATGGCGGAAATAGATATGATTATCCCCGTCCCCCTTCACATTACCCGGCTTAGGACGCGTCAGTTCAATCAATCTTATCTCCTGGCCGGATATGCCGCCGGATATGCAGGACGTAAAGCAGTGCCCCTGCTGTGGCCGGCCTTGAAAAAAATAAGAGTCACGTCCAATCAAGCCGGATTAGACGCATATGCCAGGCGGCGTAACGTCAGGGAGGCGTTCCTGGTGCCGGAAAAATTTCAACGGCAAATAAGAGGGAAACGAATAATCCTGATCGATGATGTTTGCACTACCGGCTCGACTTTGGACGAATGCGCAAGAACGCTGCTAACCGCCGGAGCAGCCAGTGTTTCCGGCTTGACCTTATGCCGAACCCTGGACCGGGATGACCGCTCGGCGGTCTTGGGAATTTCGTGACAGAAGTCTACCCAGGAGACAGAGATATATCCGCAGATTTCGCAGATGAACGCAGATGGAAAAGCCCCACAGACCCATTTTGCCCCT
>JADFYN010000295.1:1803-2713 GCA_015233055.1 Deltaproteobacteria bacterium | reverse complement strand
AGCCCTTGACGCTAATCGCTCAGCAGACTAGTCGAACTCCGGTCATGTCATAGAATCATCCTGTCTCAATCATGAATCAAAGTCTTACTAGGAGATCTCACCATGTTCAAATTCCTGCATGCGGCAGATATTCATCTGGACAGTCCTCTCCGAGGGCTGGAAAAATACGAAGGCGCCCCTATGGAGGCCATGCGGAATGCGACCCAAAAAGCTCTCCGGAGCATGGTGGACCTGGCCATTTCCGAGGAAGTCAACTTCATATTAATATCAGGGGACCTGTACGACGGCGACTGGAGAGATTACCGAACGGGACTATTGTTTGCCAAAGAAATGTCCAGATTGCGGGAAGCGGCCATAAATGTATTTATCGTTTTCGGCAACCATGATGCCGCCAGCCAGATTACCAAGAAGCTGGACAACATGCCCAGGAATGTATTCCATTTTCCAATCAAGGCGCCGGACTCAATTTTCTTGGAAAACCAGGGAGTGGTCATTCACGGCCGGGGGTTTCCGACCCGAGCGGTGACGGAGGATCTATCCGCAGCTTACCCGGAGGCCGTCCCGGGATTATACAATATCGGAATGCTGCATTCCTGTGCGACCGGACGGGAAGGCCACGAACCCTATGCTCCCTGCTCCATCGATAAATTGTTATCTAAACATTACCATTACTGGGCCCTGGGTCATGTCCATAAAAGAGAAATCCTCCATCAGGATCCCTGGATTGTATTTCCAGGAAATATTCAAGGGCGCCATATTCGTGAGACAGGCCCCAAGGGATGCACCCTGGTCACGGTAGAAGGAAGCCATACGGTATCGGTGGAACAGAAATCACTTGAGGCCCTGCGGTGGGAAATAAGTGAAATTGATTGCACGGGCCTAACCAATCCAGATGAGGTATTGGAATTAA
>JADFYN010000295.1:0-1762 GCA_015233055.1 Deltaproteobacteria bacterium | reverse complement strand
GACGACATCCCTCTAGTGGTCAGGATAGTTCTTTCCGGGGTTAGCCGGGTCCATAAAGAACTGTCCATCAACCCGGAAAAATGGACCAGCGAAATAAGAGCCAGGGTAACGGATGAGACCGGCGGCCGGGTTGGGATAGAAAAAATAAGGATAAACACCAGGCAGATTAATGAAAGTAACAGGTCAACCGAAATCAAAGGACCGCTCTGGTCTCTGCTGACCAGCCTGAGGAGCCTGGAAGTATCCCAAGCATCGGGGCAGGACTTGACCGAGAATGAAATGGAATTAAGGGATATGATATCAGACGATTTGACCAGGCTAAAGGCCAGGTTGCCCATTGAGTTGCGAACAGAAGGCGGTGAGGTTGGTCTCGATAGTAACGAAGCCTTTAAAGAGGCGGTCCAGTCAGCCGGTAATATGCTCATTTCTATGTTAAGCCCCGAGAGAGGTGAAAAATGAGACTCCTTGACCTTAGTTTGCTGGCTTATGGTCCGTTCACCGGTGCCTGGGTTGACCTATCGGAGGGGAAGGAAGGGCTGCACATTATCTATGGCCCCAATGAGGCCGGCAAGAGTGCCGCCTTACGGGCGATTGAATCCCTGTTCTTCGGGGTCCCAGGTCAAACATCCGATAACTTTATCCACGACAATACCAGATTAAGGATTGGGGCAACTATCCAAAGGACGGATGGCACGAAATTGAAATTCATCCGCCGGAAAGGAACAAAAAACACCCTCCTCGATTCTGCTGAAAGACCGTTACCGGAGCCGGAGCTGAGCGCGTGTCTGGGTGGGGTGACAAGAGAAATTTATACGACCATGTTCGGCTTGAGCCACCAGAACTTAATAGACGGAGGAAAATTGCTGTTGGCCGGAGGTGGAGCGCTGGGTGAGAGTATCTTTGCCGCCAGCATGGGAATATCCAACCTGCGAAACGTCATGCAAGAACTCCAGCAGGAAGCGGAAACAATATTTATGCCGGGAGGAAGAAAGAGACAGATAAATTCGCTGATCAGTGAATTTGCGGAACTCAAAAAGAAGATACATGCCCTTTCATTATCCAGCCGGGATTGGGACACGCATGAAAATTCGCTTAAGGAAGCCAAAAGATTAAGCGATAAAGTCCGAGTCGATCTAAGCAAGTTGCAACTCAAGGAAAAAAGAATGACTCGCCTGTTGGAAGCTCTTCCGGTCACAAACGAAAGACAGGAGCTTCTATGTCGCCTGGAAGATTTGGAAAGTGTCCCCCTCTTACCTGTGTCGCATCCCACGGAACGATCTAAACTGGTTAATCAGATGGAGCGCTCCAGGGCTGACCTGGTATCGGCCGGGCACGAATTAGAGAAGATAGAGACCCATCTCAAAAAATTGGCTATCCCCGAAAACCTGCTTATCCAGGGGAGCCAGGTCACGGAAATTTATAAACGATTGGGAAGTAATTCTAAAGCCCTCCTGGATTTGCCCGGCCTGGAGGGAGCCTGGAAAAGACTCCGCGCGGATCAAACCCGGATTCTTATGGAGTTGCGGCCTGACTTGACCATAGATGAAGCCTTTCAACTGCGTTTGACCGATACCCAGCGGCTAAACATTCTGGAACTGGGGACCAGGTGCCGGGCCGTCCAGGATGAGCAGAGGAACGCGATTCAGGCGCTGGAAGAACTGGAGGCTAACCTGGAAGAGGCCGGGGCCCGGTTAACCGGACTGGAGGCGCCCAAGAATCTGGGCAGGTTAAGAACGGCCATCCGTTTGGCCCAAAAGCAAGG
>JADFYN010000294.1 GCA_015233055.1 Deltaproteobacteria bacterium | reverse complement strand
CAATATCCAGCGATGTTAAGCTTGGTGGAAGCATCAATAAAACAAAAGACAGGTCCGCAGCTAATTGAGACTCCAACTCAGAATCCCGTGTCACTTTTGAAAGAATTCTTTAACGCCGAACGGGAAAAAATTATTTACAACAAGAACGTAGAGCCTATCCGTAAAGAGACGATTATCGAAGCTCTGCGCCTCTACTTCGCCAACCGCGGCCCGGCGACCCCGTATCAGGTGGCGAAACTGACGGAAGATGCCAAGATCGGTTTGACCATCAAGATCCAGTCTTCCGGGCCCGGCTCTACGCCCAAGACCATCGACTTCTTGATGGAGACCACCCCGAACGCGACATCACTGATCAGGGCGTTTCGTAGGCTACACACCAGGATAAGCGGCGAACACGCTGTCTGCTCATTCTTCCTGCGCGATGCCCGCGCCCGGATTAAGCCCAGTATGAAAAAGACCGTGGAAGAATTGAGCATATTCACCAAGGCCGGAGGTGTCCTGGCCTATCTGGAAGGTACCCATTTGGCCGACTTGCAAGCCCTGGTCTATACCGCTAACGCCGTCGGGTCGGGCGACATATCTTATACCGGCCAGTCAGGAGAAAGACAAGAGGTTGACCGGGACATGTTCAACGCCTTTGTCCGAGATGGTTTTCAGTCCGATTTCATCGCCAGTTTAGAAAGGCAATTCCTGACTTGCCCGGCCGCTTGCGCCCCCCCTCCACCCCGACCGGCCCCGCCTGCCGACCCCATCGAAAAAATTCTGGCCGTTCTGAAGACTCCGCCCTTCAAGTACAAGCTGGAGAGCATCGCTTATGCCCTTGAGAATAAGTATAAAATTTCTCTTAGCCAGGACGAGTTGGCGGTCTGCATCGGTAAACATGCGGAAAAAATATCCCAGATTCCTATTTCACCGCGCATCTACTACTTGAGGCCCAAAAGATGATCCTGTGGCCGACCCATGTCCGCCAGGCTTGCCTCTGCCCCAGGCTGATGGTGGATAATTACGTGCACCATCACGAACACCGGATCAGGTCCGCCGGCACCGTCTTTCACGGCCGATTCTTTCATGACCAGGTGGCGGCAAGAATGTTCGACCAGCTCGCCGGCCCCCCGGAACAAGAACTGGTGTCCATCATCGTCAAGAATATCAGAGACCCGCTCGCTTTGGCCGATGCGCTGTGGGAGCACTTAGACGGCGAATATCTCAGTCGGGCTTTGGAGGGACCGAATCTCCCGAAAAATATTAATGCCAACCAGATAGAGGCCATGGCCAATGGACTGGGCTTGTTGTCCGGATTTCTGGCCGAGATGATTGCCCGGCAAAAACCATTCTTCCGGTCCGGACGGAAACTGGTCCAGTCCCTTTTTCAGTCCCCGGAAAAGAAGATGACCGCGGCCATGACCACGGCTTCGGGAACAACTTTCGAGATTACCGGCAAATACGACGCATTGTTATTCGATCGCCAAGATAATGAATTCGTCATCTTGGAATTCAAATGCAAGAATGACTTTGAAGTGATCGGCGATTTGGAGCAACTGGCCCTGTATGCCTGGCTGATCCGGCAAAGCTCCCAGATTCCGGCCCGGGGCGCGGTTTTCTATCTGGACCAGATCGGCGAGATAAAAAGGATCACCAGTGAGGAGTTGGAGGCCGCCTTTGAGGCCACTTCCAACTTGATCAACGCCATCGGGCAGTGGATTCCGGCTAAGGACCTGACCCAGGCCCGAATTCCGGCCACCCATGTACCCGGCTTATGCCCAAAATGTCCTCTTGATCTCAAATGTGAGCAACTTTTCGGTTCCCGCCGGACAGAAGAAGCGGACAAGCTATTCGGCCCGGCTAAGACCTTGTTCCCGACCGGCCCTGAGCTTACCGATCCCGGTATTGAATTGGGCCGCCGACTGGATGCCCCAGGGGAACATGTTTACTGGAACATCCTTGGGCCGGACCGGTCGTTGCCTAATGCCCACATGCTCATCGTGGGGACTTCGGGATCGGGCAAGACCCAGGTGTTAAAGGCCATCATCGCCGGAATTATCGACCGGGGCGTAACCCCCTTGATTTTCGACTTCAACGATGATTATGTCGGACAAGATTTTATAGACCGGCACGGCATCCAGGTGGTTAATCCTCTGGACGGATTACCTCTCAACCCTCTGGTCCTGACTCCCGACCGAACCGACGGGACCGTTTTGGTCATGTCGTCTATTTTTGAGCTGGCCGGAATCCTACGAAAAGTCTATGACCTGGGCGATCAGCAGGAGGCCAACCTGAGAACGGCCATGGAGGCTTGTTACCGGAATCACGGCTTGACCAGGGACACCCGGCAGGCTCCAACCGGTGTGTCTCCCGGCTTTAATGAGATTGAGGCCCAGATTCGGCTGCTGCCCGGTCACCTGCCCCTGTTGAACAGGCTGTCCCCCATCTTCAGCCTCAATCTGTTTCGTGATGCCCGAGACGACCAGGATTTCGCCGAATTTATCACCCGGCCGACGGTGATTCGGCTGGCCCCGTTGCCCACCGAAGAAGTCAAACTGGCCGTGGGCGAATTTGTCTTGCTGCGGCTTTACAACTACCTGGTCACCGGAAACCATCATCCATCGGTCAGGTACGCGGTGGTTATAGACGAGGCCCACAAAATGAGCCTGTCCGACGCGGTGTCCAAACTTTTTCGGGAGGGGCGGAAATATGGTCTCGGAGTTATTCTCTCTTCGCAAAAAGCCCAGGATTTTCATTCCGATGTCCACGCCAACGCGGCCACCTGTTTATTCTTGAAAAATAACGAGTTGTCCGACCGGAATTATATCGCCAAAACCCTGGTCGGGACCAAAAAAGACAGCAAAGAGATCAGCGAATCCCTGGCTATGCAAAATGCCTTTGAAGCCATATTTCGCAACGATGACTATAAACCGTTTACTCGGCTGCGAATCAGTCCTTATTTTGAAAGATACCCGGCCCCTACGTCCAAAAGCTGAATCACCGCCTCAAAATCCCATCCTGCCCCTCCAATACTGTTGAATTAAATAAATGTTGTTTGTATTTCGTTATGTTAATTGTCTGAACTCTGATTGCACTGATTACTGAACCATGGTTATGCCCCGCAGGCTGATATTCAATCAAAAAATCAGCTAAATCATAATCCATCAGCGTAATCAGAGTTCAAAAACGTGAACTCAAGGACAAAAGCATAATGGAGTAGAGAAATGCCACCGAGTCGGCGTCATAACCAATCAGTCAATCAATCTCATCACTGTTCAGTCAATCAGGCGGATCGCAGTCCAGACCGCACTCTTAATTCAACAGCATTGTCCTGCCCCTCTGGTGTAAATTCCATTATCTTCAAGAAAACCACCGTTGAAGACCCAAAAAAAAGAAGCCGCGCACGCAGAGGGTTGCTTTTATCGCCTATTATGTTATATATTCATAGGATCTCTAGGTCCTCGCGCTTTCCTCTCCGCGTCCTTCGGGTTATGTTTTCAGCATTATTGCCGGGTGGTATAAGCCGCACGTTCGGGCGACTAGATATTTGGGCCGTTCAACAAGGAGAATCTTTAATGAAGAATCATTCGAGCCTGGAGAGAAAGATGCTCTCCTATTTTGGGCTGATCGCCGCGGCATCATTATTTATTACCTTTGAATTTGTCTGGGCCATCCGTCAAGCGACACCACAAATAGAGACTTCCGTCCAAGGCTCCATCGCGTCCCGGTCTAAGTCGTTGATCAGTGTAAGACAACGAATGGAGACTTTGCGGGAAAAGGCCTTGTTGATGTGCGCGGTGCAGGCCATGATCACCCTGATCGTCCTGATCATGTTCATGAGACGGATCACCGGGCCTTTGCAGCAGATGGTGGATGAAGCCGAACTTATTTCCGACGGCGACCTCAGCCGCACCATTCAGGTCCGGACCGGAGATGAGATTGGTCTGATAGGTGAGACAATAAACGGTTTGACCTGTAACCTCCAGGAGGTCGTAGCTCTCGGGCTCGGCACGGAATCATGCATCCGCCAGCCGTTGGCCCAACTCAGTCAAAAACTGTCGGCCGACCCGGAGGCGAGAGAACTTTTATGCGATATTGAGGCCGCCCTTGATAATTTTAGAGATATCGTTCAAGGATTCAAGTTGTTGCCGCCTCCCTCAGGTTTGGCCCCCGAAGACCAGGTATGACCGTCAATGCTGTTCATTAAGGGACAGGATAATCGGATGTGATTCTAATAAATGGTCAATTCTGCTTAAGCCCCAACGGGGCGCACTAGGTTAGCCCAGGGCAACGCCCTGGGTAGGGGCGGAAGCTATATAAAATGACATGTAATGGCCACATAAAACCGCCGACGATTCAGGGACTACCCTAGGTTATGTATCCCGACCTGTGGATATTCTTTTGGTCTCGCATAGGATGAAATAAATGTCCAGTCACCACCAAAACAATGCATTACAGGTGGG
>JADFYN010000293.1 GCA_015233055.1 Deltaproteobacteria bacterium | reverse complement strand
AGCCGATAGAACCGGATGAATTGGTTGCCATTCTGCTCAAATGGATAAAGCCCGGTAAGCCGGCGGAGATCCCCTTGGTTGCCTCCGGGAGGCCGGGAGCCGAAGAGAAGGGGGCGTCCTTTGAGGCGGCGGGATTTGACCTGAACCGGGCCGTGGCTCGGATGGGGGGCAATTGGGGGGCGCTGAGACGGGTGTTGAGAGCTTTTGTCGAGGAGGCTGAAAACGCCGTCTACAGATTGAACCACCTGATGGACACAAAAAATTATCCCGAGTTGGCCGGACTGGCCCATAGTATTAAAGGTGCGGCCGGAAACCTGGGGGCGGAGGCGCTGTATCAGGCGGCCGGCCGGTTCGAGGCGGAGGCCAAAGAGGGCAGGATAACCCGGCGGGCGGACTTTGAAGGGGCTTTGACCGAGGTTATCAAGGCACTTGAGCCGGTCAATCAGCAACCGGAGCAGGAAAGCACCGATGAGGTGACCTTCGATCTCGACCGCGTCCAAATAGACCTCAACAAGCTGGTATCCATATTAAAAGAACATTTGCTTGTGCCGATTGAGTTTATGGCGGCGCTGCATAGCGGACTCCAAGGTAGAGTAGCCGAACCCGCTGATACACTGGTCAGGCAGGTGGACAATTTTGATTATCCCGGAGCATTAGCCACGGTAAAGGTCATTGCCGCCGCCCTTAACCTAAATTTAGACGAGTGAGACGGGATGCTCGTTGCTCGTTGCTTGTTGCATGTTGCTCGTTGCATGTTGCTCGTTGGCGGGGCGTTGGACGGATTTTTATAAAATAGACAATACCGCTTAAGCCCCAACGGGGCGCACCAGGTTAGCCCGGCGGCAACGCCCTGGGAAATGCGGCGGAACCCTGTCCACGCTGTTCCCTAATTCAACACTATTGCCTGAACCTTCTCCTGTTTGAGCCGACATAACTTTGGGATTGACATGACGAAAATAATCTGGCAAAATAAAACATTAACCAACCGGAGTATGGCAAACAAATGCACCAAGCAGAGTACAAAAGAGATTTTAAGACATCTTTGAGAATATAAAAAAACCTCTCCGTTCTCTCCCCTTTCACCCTGTCATCCTCAGGTTTTTGCTTTTAAAGAAGACTGACTTCATCCTGGGTAGTGATGGTATCGTTCGGCTGACATCTCTCACCCCGAAAACCGGCCCCCCCTGACACCGCTATTTCTGTCTGGACCTTTCGGCCAAACGCTGGAACCGGGCCGACCACCCTAACTTACGATTCTGAGTGATATGGACCTAATAAAAGGCATCATCCTGGCCGGCGGCTCTGGAACCAGGCTGCATCCGTTGACCAAGACAGTGAGTAAACAGCTCCTGCCGGTTTATGATAAACCGATGATTTATTATCCCTTGTCTGTGTTGATGCTGGCCGGGATAAGAGAAATCATGATTATCTCTACGCCTTATGACTTGCCCCGGTTTCAGGATTTACTTGGAAGCGGGGAACAGTGGGGCATCACCTTAAGCTACGCCGAGCAACCCCGGCCGGAAGGCTTGGCCCAGGCGTTTATCATTGGCCGGGAATTTATCGGCTCCCGGCGGGTCTGTCTGATCCTGGGCGATAACATTTTTTTTGGTCCGGGATTTAGGGCCTTATTGGATCGGGTCTGTTCCTTTGACCAGGGCGCGACTATTTTCGGCTACCGGGTCACTGATCCGGAACGATATGGCGTGGTTGAGTTTAACGACGACGGCCGGGCCATAAGTATTGAAGAAAAGCCGATACATCCCAGATCCAATTACGCCGTGGCCGGCCTGTATTTTTACGATAATCAAGTGGTTGACATCGCCGCTGAAATCAAACCGTCGGCCCGGGGGGAGCTGGAAATTACCGAGGTCAACAACGTCTACTTACGACAAGGCCGGCTTCGAGTGGAACTTTTAGGGCGCGGGTTTGCCTGGCTCGACACGGGAACATATGAGTCGTTGCTTGATGCGGCCAATTTTATCGGGACGATAGAAAAACGGCAGGGCCTCAAGGTGGCTTGCCCGGAAGAAGTCGCCTTTCGGATGGGATATATCAACGCCGACCAGTTGAAGGATTTGGCGGAGCCTCTTAAAAAAAGCGGCTATGGCGATTATTTATTAAGCCTGATTTAATAGCTTCATCTCGGTCATGATCACTTAATAGAAATCTTTTGCGTTGTCTCAGCGATCCGCCGTATTGGAAGTGCATTTGCGAGGCCATGCACGTTTTCATTTAACCAGAAATGATTCTTATGAAAGCGGTCATCTTAGCCGGAGGATTAGGCACTAGAATTTCCGAGGAAACCCATCTGCGACCCAAACCCATGGTGGAGATCGGGGGCAAGCCCATCTTGTGGCATGTCATGAACCTTAAAATGCGCTGCCGATAGCTACGGTCCTGGGGGTTTTGTTTAACTTCAAGACGACCGGCAATATCGTTTTTCGCAGTAATAACAACAAAATGATCATAAGATTCTGCTCCGTTTATCTATTCTGCTACGGGCTCAACCATTTTTCATTAACCTCCTTAGTCTTGCAAGGCATTAACGCCCTGGTCGCCCAAGCCTCATTGCTCCCCTTATTTGTCGTTCTGTCCTACCTCCTGAATAAGGGGCTGGTCTTTAAACCCGATACCGATAGATGTTGAAGAATGCTTTTGAATGTGAAATCTGCCGCCCCTCTTTGCGCAAGTCCCGAGGAACGTGGCTAGATCACCTTTTTTGTTGCTGTCGGAGGCAACTTACGATAAACTTGTATTACATATAATACGAAGGGGGGCAACATGACAAATACGCATACAGTCCGATTGCCGGAGGAACTCACAACGCGGCTGGCCACACTGGTCCAGGCCACAAAAAGGACCAAAAGCTATTTTATTCGCGAGGCCCTTGAACGGTGTATTGAAGACCTGGAAGATGCTTATCTGGCTGAGACGGCCTACGAGACATTTCTCAAGAGCGGTGAGCAGTCTATCCCGCTGAAAGACGTGGAGCGGAGACTTGGCCTGGCAGATTAGACTGACCCCGGACGCGGAAAAGGAGCTGAGCAAGCTTGGTCCGGAGAATGCCGGCCGCATTACCCGCTTTTTGTGGGATCGTGTTGTTCCTAATCCTCGCCTCCTGGGAGGGCCGCTCAAAGGACAACTTCGGGATTTTTGGCGTTATCGCATCGGCGATTATCGTGTTTTGGCCAGGATCGAGGACGAGCACTTACTGGTGCTTGTGGTTCATATCGCCCATCGGAGCCGAATATATTGAGCTGAAACGGCCCTGACCGGTGACTACATCTGGAGATGGAAACATTGAAAGAAACCTCCATTAACGCATCCCATGATTCGACCCCGGAGACGGCTTCCGCTTCTCCGCCCGCGGCCGCATCCCCTTCTCCCGGCCGGCTGAAATGGCTGAAAACCGGTATCGGATTTGCCGTCAGCTTCATCTTTCTGTATTATGTCTTGCGCGGCGTTGACTTTCGCCGGATTCTATCCGCCATGGCCGGCATGAATCCGGTTTATGTCTTGCTCGGCCTGGTCTCTCTCGCTTTAGACTACACCCTGCGGATAATCCGCTGGTGGGTGATGCTGCACGTTTTTAACAAAGACATTCGTTGCCGGGATTGCATTACGCCCTATATGGTCGGGATCGCGGTTAACAATGTCGTGCCGCTGCGGGCCGGCGATGTCTTGCGGGTCTTTGGTTTCCAAACCCAACTCAAGACCAGGTATCCGGTAATTTTAAGCACCTTGTTACTGGAACGGCTGCTTGATTTATTTACTTTGTTGATCATCTTTTTCGGGTTTTTTCTGGTCATGCCGGTCGGCCGAGCATCGGTCCCCTTTTATGACTCCATCATCCTTCTGGTGGCCATAGCCATTAGCGGCGTCTGTTGTGTCATTTTTTTGTCCAGGCCGATCCGCAACCTTTTGTCCCATCCGGCTATCCGGCGCCGGGTGGATCGAGTCTCCGTGTTACATAAAGCCCATGACGCGGTGATCCGAATTCTGGACAGCCTGGTCACCCTGTCTCGCTTCTCCTTGCTGTTGCCGTTGCTGGTTTATTCCATTGGAGCCTGGCTGCTGGAGGGAGGGTTGTTCATTGCCGTTGCCGCGGCCCTGGGTCTCCCCGGTTGTTTCAAAGTGGGCATGTTTGCCCTATCCATGGGGACATTGTCAACCCTGGTCCCGAGTTCTCCGGGCTACTTTGGGACATTTCATTTCTTTACCATGCAGGCCGCCAAACTCGTCCCAGCCGGTTCGGATTTGATCAAAGCCGGGTATCTGAACCAGCAGGGGCAGGCCCTGTTACACGCCGGCAAGCCCCCCGAAGCGGAAGCACCTCTAAAAGAGGCTATGGGCATCAGGGACCGGCTGTTAAAGCCGAATGATCCCCGGATTGGCGACTCCCTAAACAACCTGGCGGCGCTATATAGAGCCCAGGGGAAGTATGCCCAG
>JADFYN010000292.1 GCA_015233055.1 Deltaproteobacteria bacterium | reverse complement strand
ATGATAACTCAGCATCTCGTAAAACTCTTCCAATCTATCGGCATAAATCTGCTCAATAGCCTGGCCTATTTTTTCATGAAGGTCTTTTCTTCTTTTAACCAGTAAACTGTCATAAGCCACCTCTTGGATCAGGGCGTGCTTAAAAATATACTCCAATTCTGGAAACAGGTTTTTCTCATATATAAACTCAAGCCCCTGCATTGTCGGCATCATCGGCGACGATGTGGACGCGGTCTGTAAACGGGTCAGCGCCGAAAAGGGTATCCCGGTTCTGCCGGTCCACTCCGAGGGTTTTAAAGGGACCAAGAAGGACGGTTACAAAGCCGCTTGCGAGGCCCTGTTTAACCTGGTCGGGACAGGCGCAACCGAGGTCATCAGCCCCCAGAGCATCAACATTTTGGGCGAGTTCAACATCGGCGGGGAAGCCTGGATCATTAAGGACTACTATCAAAAGATGGGTGTCCAGGTGGTCTCCGTGATCACCGGGGACGGTCGGGTGGCCGATGTGAAACGCTCCCACGGGGCCGCCTTGAATGTCGTCCAGTGTCCCGGGTCAATGACCTATCTGGCCTAGATGATGGAGGAGAAGTACGGCTTTCCATTTATCCGGGTGTCTTACTTCGGCATCGAAGACGTATCCCAGGCGCTCTATGATGTCGCCGGACATTTTGCCGATGCCCCTGAAATCATGGCCCGGACCAAAGAACTGGTGCGCCGTGAAATCACCCAGGTCCAACCCAGATTGGCCGCGATCAAGAAGGCGCTTCAAGGGAAAAAGGCCGCCATTTATGTGGGCGGGGCCTTCAAAGCTTTTTCCTTGATCAAAGCCCTGCGGCATATCGGAATGAGCGTTGTCCTGGCCGGATCTCAAACCGGAACTCAGGAAGACTATGAAGTTTTGCGTGACATGTGCGATGACGGATGTGTGATCGTAGATGATGCCAATCCGCTCGAACTCTCCAAATACGTCATTGAAAAAAAGGCTGATTTGGTTATCGGCGGAGTCAAGGAACGACCCATTGCCTATAAGTTGGGGATAGGCTTTTGCGATCACAATCACGAACGCAAGATACCTTTGGCCGGGTATGTCGGGATGTTAAACTTTGCCCAAGAAGTCTACGGCACCGTGATGAGTCCGGTCTGGAAGTTGACACCCCCCAAAGTAACCTCATCCGGCAGGGAGTAAGACGATGCTTTCCGAAATCACAGAAGAATATGTTGTCAGCCGAAATGCCTGCAAACTTTGCACCCCGCTGGGCGCATCCCTGGCCTTTAAAGGCATTCAGGGGTCGATACCGTTGCTCCACGGTTCGCAGGGCTGTTCCACCTATATTCGCCGCTACCTGATCAGCCATTTCAAGGAACCTGTCGATGTGGCCTGTTCCAATTTCGGCGAGCAGACGGCCATCTTCGGAGGTGGGGCCAACCTCAAGGTGGCCCTGGACAATATCAGGCGCCAGTACAAGCCGGAATTCATCGGCGTGGCCACCACGTGTTTGAGCGAGACCATCGGTGACGATGTACCCGGGTTCATTAGGAATTATCTGGCAATGAATAATCCGGATGAAGTGCCTCCGATCGCCCATGTCCCCACGCCCAGTTATCGCGGCACCCACATTGATGGTTTTCACGGGGCCGTAAAGGCGGTGGTGGATGTCCTGGCCGTCAACCGAGACCGGGGCACGGACCAGATCAATATTCTTCCCGGCATGTTGTCTCCGGCGGATCTGCGGTATCTCAAGGGTGTCTTAACCGATTTCGGTGTTCCATTTGTGATGCTGCCCGATTATTCCCAGACCCTGGACGGGGCGCCCTGGACCGAATACCACCGCATCCCGGCCGGCGGCACCCCGGTGACTGATATTGCCCGGATGGGCGAGTCTACAGCCACCCTGGAATTGGGCAGGATTCTGGCCCGGCAAGACAGCGCTGGCAAACTTCTGAGCCAACGTCATGGCCGGCCCTGCCACAGCCTGGGTCTGCCCATCGGGGTGAATGAGAGCGACACGCTTTTTCAGGCCATTGAACTCATTACTGGAAAACCGACCCCGGAAAAGTACGCGGCTGAAAGAGACCGACTGATCGATGCCTATGTCGACGGCCATAAGTACGTCATGGATGCTCGGGTCGTCGTTTACGGGGAAGAAGACCTGGTCGTGGGATTAGTTTCATTTTTGTCTGAAATCGGGATCATCCCGGTTCTGTGCGCCTCCGGCGGGAAAAGCGGTCTGTTTACCGAGACAATTAAGGGCCTGGTTCCGGATTATTCGGAAAAAGGGATCCAAATTATGGAAGGGGCCGACTTCACCGCCATTGAGGAAGCCGCCCAGGACCTTAACCCGGATCTGATTATCGGCCACAGCAAAGGTTACGCCATGGCCCGGCGGCTCAACGTCCCCCTGGTGCGGGTCGGGTTTCCGATTCATGACCGGGTCGGCGGCCAAAGAATCCTGCACGTGGGATATGGCGGAGCCCAGCAATTATTTGACCGCATCGTGAACACCATTCTCGAAAAACGACAGGAAGCCTCCGCGGTCGGGTATTCCTATATGTAACCTGGGTTCGACCGGTTTTATCAATCGGCGGGCAGAAATTAATCCGCAGATGAACGCAGATGTTTTTTTGATTTCCGAATGGTGCTCTGAGACCGCTGCCCCCCCTACTTCTCTCGCATTATGTCTTTTGGAGGTAGTTTTCGTCCCGCACCCAGCGAGGTAACACACCATGAACTTGTCCGCGCATCCGTGTTTCAACGATAAGGCCCGCCATACTTTCGGCAGAATCCATTTGCCGGTGGCGCCCCGGTGTAACGTCCAGTGCAAATTCTGCAACCGGAAATTCGATTGCGTCAATGAAAGCCGTCCCGGCGTGACCAGCGGGATCCTCTCGCCCTATCAGGCCCTGGTCTATCTGGATGAGGTTATAAAAGTTAAGCCCAATATTGCGGTGGTCGGGATTGCCGGACCGGGTGATCCTTTCGCCAATCCGGAAGAAACCCTGGAAACGCTTCGGCAGGTGCGGACAAAATATCCCGAGATGCTGCTGTGTGTGGCCTCAAACGGGTTGGACATCGGGCCCCATTTGGATGAATTGGCCCGGCTTAAGGTCAGTCACGTGACCATCACCGTAAACGCCGTTGATCCCGCCATCGGGGCCAAGATTTACTCCTGGGTCCGCTATGGGAAAAGGGTCCGGCGGTCGGATGAAGGGGCCCGCCTCCTCCTGGAGAATCAACTTAAGGCCATCGCCGGGCTTAAAGACCGAGATATTACGGTTAAAATTAATTCGATTATTATTCCGGGCATTAATGACCAGCACATTCCGGAGGTCGCGGCCAAGATGGCGGAGCTAAAGGTGGATATCCTGAATTGCGTGGCCTATTACCCCAATCAAGGCGCGGCCTTCGAGGATATACCCGAACCCTCTAAAGAAATGATTCAAGAGGTCCGCGGCCGGGCCGGCAAATATCTGCCTCAGATGCACCATTGCACCAGATGCCGGGCTGATGCGGTCGGGTTGTTGGGTGAGACCATGAACATGAATTTAATCAATCTATTGCAGAATTGTGAAAAATTGCCGGAGCCGCCGGCCGTGTCCGGAACGCCGGAAGTCGGGACCGGACCTCGCCCCTATGTGGCGGTGGCCAGTATGGAAGGGGTGCTGGTCAATCAACATCTCGGGGAAGCTTATCAGTTGCTCATATATGGCCGGGAAAAAGACAAAATTTCATTGGTTGGCACCAGACAGGCGCCGGAACCGGGAGGCGGGATGGAGCGTTGGGAATCGCTCTCCCATTTGATCAAAGACTGCCATACCTTGATGGGCAGCGGAATCGGCGAAAATCCACGCCGGGTGCTGACTACCGGGGGCGTCAACGTCCTGGTCCTGGAAGGTTTGATCGAAGATGCGGTAAAAGGTGTTTTTGACGGCAGCAACATCAATTACATGCTGAAACGTCAAACCAAAGCCTGTGGCGCCGGATGTGGCGGTGACGGAGGCGGTTGTGATTAATCGATGAAGCGACTCAGGAATATTTTAAACATAAAGGAGGAAGCCAAATGAATAAACCGGATCAACATATTTTTGTCTGTGCCAGCTTTAGAGCATCCGGTGGCGACACCAAAGGCGTCTGCCAAAAAAAGGGCTCCGTCGATTTCCTGCCCTACATTGAAAATGAAATTCTGGACCGGGGCATGGCGGCGATGGTATCTAGTTGTGGATGTCTGAAGCTGTGCGACAACGGCCCGGTGATGATCGTCTATCCCCAGAACTACTGGTACGGAAATGTCGATAGTGAGGAGAAGATCGACAGCATACTGGATGCCCTGGAAGAAGGTACGGCGGCCGGAGAGTATCTGCTGGCCTGAACGGCGGCCGGCGCCCTTACCTCGGTTTCCCCATGGATACTCCGGAAAAGGAGAAAAAACGTGAAAATAGCGGTTGTTTCGACGGA
>JADFYN010000291.1 GCA_015233055.1 Deltaproteobacteria bacterium | reverse complement strand
TCCCCTGGCTTACCTAGAGCGCCCCGTTGGGGCTTATTCGGAATGGGCCATTTTTAAGAAGTTAGCATGACCGCCCAACCTTAAGTCAATGACATTGACATGCAACAAGCAACACGCAACTCTTTTCTCATCCAGTTGGGGTCACTTCGCGATTAAAGAATTGGCGCACATAAGGGTTGTCGCTGTGATCCCGCAGATCAGCCGGGGGCCCCTCAGCCACAATTCCCTTTACGCTCTTGTCCAACATGATCACCCGATCAGCAATGGTGAAAATACTGGGCAGTTCATGGGTGACTATGACAAAGGTGATTTTCAGGTTGCGGGCCAGATTTAGGATTAGGTGATCCAATTCCACGGAAGTGATCGGATCGAGACCAGCCGACAATTCATCCAGAAATAGAATCTGGGGATCAAGGGCCATGGCCCGGGCGATGGCGGCTCGTTTGCGCATCCCGCCGCTCAACTCGGAAGGCATGTGATGGGCGAAGGCGTTCAACCCGACCAGTTTCAGTTTCATCAAGGCAATCAAATCCATCGCCTCGGACGGAAGATCAGTAAAAACTTCTAACGGCAAACGAACATTCTCCAACAGGTCCATCGAGCCAAAAAGGGCTCCACTCTGGTACATTACACCTATTTTTCTTATGATATTAATACGTTGATCACGATCGGCGGTGACGATATCCTCTCCGTCGATCAGAACTCGCCCTGAAGTAGGCTTGTAGAGCCCGATCATTTGTTTGAGCAAGGTACTCTTACCGCAACCAGAACCACCTAAAATAACAAATACTTCTCCTCGATACACCTCAAAGGATAGATTGTCGAGGATGATATCTCCATCATAACCGGCAGTCATTCCTTGAACTTTAATGATGGGATAGGCATTCTCGGTCACTGACGCTAGACTCCAAGATAATAAAACATCACTGAAAAAATGCCATCCGCAATAATAATAAGGATTATTCCCCCAACCACCGAACTGGTGGCGGAATCGCCCACGGCAGTAGCCCCGATCTTGGTTTGCAGACCCCGCATACAACCCACGGCCGCCACCAACAAGCCGAAGACAAGCGATTTGAGCAACCCGCCTAACAAGTCGCCATAAGTCACCGCCAAAGTTACTCGATGAACATAGGTGATCAGGGGAAAGCCCAGGGAGAGCATCACCACGCCACCGCCGATCAACCCAAATAGATTGGCGAAAATAGCCAACAACGGAGTGACGAAAACAGTGGCCAAGATTCTCGGCACGGCCAAAAAAGGGACCGGATCAAGACCCATGGTGACCAAGGCATCTATTTCTTCATTAACCTTCATTGCCCCCAGTTCCGCGGCAAAGGCGGAACCGGTGCGCCCGGCCAGTAGAATGGCCGTCATCAACGGACCCAATTCCCTTAGCGTGGACAAGGCCACCAGGTTGGCGATGAATATCTCCGCGGCAAACATCCGCATGGGTATAGCCGCCTGGAAAGACATGACCAGGCCGAGGAGGAAACTAACCAGAGCCACGATGGGCAGGGCATTGACTCCGGACACCTCCATGACGAAAAATACGTCTTTCCACCGGACAGTGCCGGGATGCCTGACCACACCGACCAGGGCCACGACAACTTCCCCAACAAAAGCGACCATCATACTCAGATCAGACCAGAGTTTGGCCGCAGCCCGACCTATTTCTTCGAAGGCGGATCCTTTCGACGGCTTACCGGTGGCCACCTTGAAGTCATCCGGATCAAAAAAATCCAGGAGTTGGGTGAACTCGTCCCGCAGTCCCCGGAGGGTCATTTTCCCGCCCGCCTGCTCCAACCGCCGACGCAGGTCAAAGATAAACCCGATTCCGGATCCATCACAGTAGGTGATTCCGGAGGCGTCTAAAACGATGGCCTTAGTCTGTGTCTTTTCCAGCAAACCAAATGCTTCCCGCCAAATACCGCCGGTAGTCATCGAATCGAGACGACCCGTTATGGCCATGGTCAAGATTCCACCGCTATCTGAACTGGTCTGGAGAGACACAGGGGGCATATTGGGGAGAGCCACAGATTCCATCAAGTCAACCGGGGAGGTATGTGGTTAAGTGCGTTCTCGGGGTAAGTCTCGGACTTCAGGTGAACAATACAAACAAAGTGCATTCTTACCTCGAAGTGAGATGAGAGTCAAACATTTTCTTTTCCTGGATGAGAATAACCCACACTGCCATTGACGGATTCTTTTCCTGTCGTGTTCAAGGTGAATAGTATGGCTTTTGAATTACTTTGATGGTAAAATGAACTTCATCGGAGATAAAGGCGATCAATTCTGTTGAAAAGGGTGCCTGAGGCGTCTCGGTTACTTCATTAAGAAGCATCCATATGTTACTGCTGCGGTTATGTTTTTTTAATGATTAAGTGAAGTTGCAATATTTAACAACGCAGGGACTAATGGCTACCTTATCCTTTCACGCGAATCCTCCTCAAAAATCCAAACCCGACCAGGCGGCCTCTCAAACCGCCCCAGAATCACTGGAACCGGTATGTGTTCCTCCCACTTTATCCGATCAACTCCCGGCCCCCAGCCCTGGCTCCGACTCACTAGTGGATGGTGAAACCAGTTTTTTTGGGCTGATTCCCTTTGAAGACGACCATCAGGCCATTGACCGGTCGGTACAGGATATCTTGTTCGCGGCCCGGCGGCAGACCGAAGACCTATCCATAAATGACCGGAAAGCCGTTTTCACCGAATTAGGGCGCCTGTCTTATGCAGAAACAAAGAAAATCACTGCATTTCAAATGGAAGTTGATGCCTCTATTTGGCGCATCGACAAGGCTGGTTGCCTTGATGACATCGCCGCGGCCCACGCCCGGTTGAATGCCCTGGTGCTGGTTCATTTCCAGGAGACACTGATCGTCAGTGACCTCCAGGCTATCTGCACCTCGTATCGGGACTTCATCACGGCCAAAATCATCGACCTGGTCGAGGCGGAAATGCGCACCGGTTTTGGTTATATGCCGTGTGACTTTGCCTGGATCGGGACTGGATCGGAAGGCCGGGGCGAACAGACTTTGCTCACCGACCAAGATAACCTGGTGGTCTATCAAGAAGACTCCGGCCACGCCGACGAGTACTTCGCCGCATTTTCAGAAAAAGTAGTGGATTATTTGGAACGGGTCGGGTTCAATAGATGTACCGGAGCGATCATGGCTTCCAACCCCAAGTGGCGCGGGTCTCTCCTGGGGTGGCGTCACCGGATGTCTGATTTGATGCTTCGGGCATTTCAGGACAACAGGGCTTTATTAGATTTGATAATCTTGCTGGACAGCCGGTTCATCGGCGGGCACCGGACCCTGGCTGAGGAGTTCATCGATGAAATGTTAGCCAATTTCGATGACCGGCCCGGATTGGTCCGGGAAATAGCCCGCTCGGCCATGGCCGGCCCAGTGGCCCTGGGCATGTTCCATCGGTTTCGGACGGAAGGTTCCGGCCCGCACAAAAATAAAATGAACATTAAAATGGGGGGGTGGGCGCCGCTGATTTTAACCGTCAGGGTGTTCGCCCTGTTGGATAAGATAAGAGATGTCAATACGGTCAAAAAGATAAAGATGTTAGAAAAAAGCGGCCGGTTGTCCTCAGATATGTCACGCCGGCTCGAGGAGTCATTTTATATCTTAACCAAGCACAAGTTACTCCAGCAGATCGACATGATTAAGGCCGGCAGGCATAAAGCTTACTTTGATGAACACGACCATTTTGTCGATCCGACCCAATTAGATAAAGAGTCTTCGGAAAAACTCAAGCAGGCGTTAAGAAACGTCCAGAAACTCCAAGACCAAATTGTCACAACCTTCCATTTGCAATCTATCTAATACAGTATAGTTTACAGCATAGCTAGCCTGTCTTGTGTTTCCGGACCCGACCGCCGATGATTGAATGAAGATAAGGTGTTTTAGGGGAGTCGTGTCCCCGGCCTGGATGTCAAACCGGTTCATATAAACTTAAGCCGGGTTAGGGTCAGAGGAATCTGGATTAGGTTCAGAGGAATCTATTGATGAAAGTTGAGTCGGGAAGAGAAGCCGGGAAGAAAACAGAAGGCGGGGAAAAAAACTAACCCCCCTTTTAATAGGGGGGTGTGGAAAAGTAATTCGGCGACGTCCTACTCTCCCACTCACCTACGCGAGCAGTACCATCGGCGCTGAAGAGCTTAACTTCCGTGTTCGGGATGGGAACGGGTGTTGCCTCTTCGCCATCGTCACCGAAAATTTTATTCCTTTTGGGAAAATATAAAAGAAAATATGGGTGTGTAGTGAAGAAAAAATATGGCCAAGCCGCACGACCGATTAGTACCGGTAAGCTGAACGTATTACTACGCTTACACATCCGGCCTATCAACATCGTAGTCTTCGATGGGTCTTTAGTTCCGGTGTCTCCACCGGAAGGGATATCTAATCTTGAGGATGGCTTCCCGCTTAGATGCTTTCAGCGGTTATCCATTCCGAACG
>JADFYN010000290.1 GCA_015233055.1 Deltaproteobacteria bacterium | reverse complement strand
GGCGGCCAAGGCCTTCGGCGGCGTCTAAAGAATTGAGCAGAAGCCTTCCGGCCCCCAAATTCACCCCAAAAAATGTTTTCGATCACTGTAGATCAGGAGTTCTTTGTAATGTCGGGTTTGTCTTCAACACACTTCTCTATTTCCAACGGGATGACCTCCTCAAAGACCGGGTGGCGGTGGAAATGAAACGCTATTTTGGCTCTGATTTTAAGCGTATCGGCCATGCCGGCCGGGTAGCCAGGTATGCCGAAAGGATCGGCCGCGGCGAAAAAGGTAATCTGGGCGTTATTCTGACCACAGCCTACCTCCACGACATCGGAATCAAGAACGCGGAACAAAAATACAACAGCACCGCCCCTAAATATCAACATCTCGAAGGTCCGCCGGTGGCCAGGGAGATCTTGACTAAACTTGGGGCCAAAGAACCTATGATCGACGAAGTCTGTGAGATTGTCAGTCACCATCACCACCCCAGATCAACAGATACGGTGAACTTTAGATCAGTTTACGATGCCGACATGATCGTCAATCTGGAGGAAAAAAATAAAGAGAAACCCATACCTCCGGAAAAAATCGCCCGGATCATCGACAAAGCTTTCTTGACCGACACCGGCCGGGAAACGGCCCGAAGCATGCTTCTGGGCATCAAGCCGTCCCAATAGGTTATGTGATTATCCATTTAATTAAAAGCACAACACCCCATCTCTTCCGTGTTGGCTTTTTTGAGACGCCGGAACCGGCATCAGCCTACGATAACATATCATTTCTCCTGGAGGATGGTGAAGATAATGAAAGTCACAAGAAAAATCATTAAGATCGATGAGAGCAAATGCGATGGATGCGGGTCGTGCGTCCCCTCGTGCGCCGAAGGGGCGATCCAGATCGTGGATGGCAAAGCCAGACTGGTGGCCGACAAATACTGCGATGGCCTGGGCGCCTGTTTAGGTGAGTGTCCCAATGATGCCTTGATCATCACGGAACGGGATGCGGATGAATTTGATGAACACGAAGTCGAAAAGCATCTTAAGGCTAAGGAGCAGGAAAAGAAAGCTCAACCGGCGCCGGCCATGCCCTGTGGTTGTGCTTCGACTCACCTGCAGACCTTGATTGCCCCCATCTCCGCTCAGGAGGCAGATCAACCGGGGTCGCACCATCACAAGCACCAGCACCATAAACACCATGAGCATAAACACCATGACCAGCACGAGACCGACTCCAACCTGGCCAACTGGCCGATCAAGCTCAATCTGGTCCCGCCCACTGCCCCGTTCTTACAGGGGGCCAGCCTGCTGGTTCTGTCGGATTGCGTGCCGGTGGCTTACCCGCAACTGAGCCACGATCTGCTGAAGGGCCGGGTAGTGCTGATGGGTTGCCCCAAGTTTGACAACGTTTCGGGATACGTGGAGAAGTTTACAGAGATATTTCAAACGGCCGGAATTAAGGACGTCACCGTGGCCGTCATGGAGGTGCCCTGCTGTTCCGGAATGCCGGCCATCGTCAAAAAAGGGATGACCGCGGCGGACAAGAACATCCCCATAGAGGTAGTCGTGGTCAGCCCCAGGGGTAAAGTGGTTGGCCGGGAAAAAATTGACTAAGACCGGAAACCAAGACTGGAAACCAGGGCCGAAAACCATGACGACTTCACAGACCGGCCGGGTCTACATCAACACCCGGGAATGTAACGGATGCGGCGGTTGCGCGGCCTTGTGCCCGGAAATTTTCATCTTGCATGAGGACCTGGAGACAGCGGAAGTGATCAGACCCGAAGGCGGGCCGGTCGAGTGCATCCGGGAGGCCATGATTTTCTGCCCGCGCAAGTGCATCTATTGGGAAGATACGGTCTGAGCCCGGTCTACCCGGCTGGGCTTTAGATCTGCAGGAGCAGCACTATCGAAAAAGGAGTCGGCGATGAATAAAACCAATTTGTTCGAAGCCCAGGGATTTTCCGAACAAGCGTTTAAGCGGCTGTTGGTTCACGATTCTCCCTATTTCAAAATTCTCAACTTTAATTTTAAGGCGGGGCAAGAACTGCCGGTGCATTCCCACGACATCGAAGGTCAGGTGAGTCTGGTCATTATCGCTGGCGAAGGTGAATTCCTGGGAAAAGACGGCCAATCCATCCCGGCCGGGGCAGGAGACGTACTGATCAGCGACATCAGCGAACCACATGGACTCCGGGCCAAAACGGACCTGCGATTACTGGTGACCATCGCCCCCCCAATTTGAGGGCCTCTGAACCGGCCCAGCCGGCAAAAAACCGGTTCGTAAGCGGTGGTGAGATCTTAACCTTCATCGGGGGCGGGGCGGGCTTTAAAGCGGCAGACCCGGTCTCCAGTGGCCCAACAGTCGATCTCCTTGACCACGAATCGCTTCCCTGTGTATGACTCCAGGATACCGGCGATGAAACCTTCATCATAATCGCAGACCGTCTCGTCGGTCATGGGTAGTCCGGAGCAGTCCAGGTCCTCATAGACGCACAAGGTAAACTCTAATTTTTCCAGGTCACTGCCCTCGACTCGGAGAATTCCGACGGCCAGGTCTTTCAGTACCTTCTGTAATTCAGCGATAAAATCCGGGAAGGCCAGCCCGCTGGTCAACATATTTGCACAGAAATTTCTCCCGGCCACGAGCCCGGCTTCATAAAAAATTTCCCCGGCCGTGTCGGGATCATACCGGCTGACCAGGACATCCCGCAGGGTGTATTGCATAAGCCGATAAACGGCCACGGAAGTCATCGACCCCAACCCCGGGCGACCCTCGTTTATGTCCCCTAAATCATCCCAACAAAACCTGGGTTCCCGTCTATCCTCTTTAAACATGACTCCTCCAATTAGTTCAGGCCAAAATTTGACTTCGACATGCCGGCAATCATCCTGCGCCACATGAGGCCGCGTCCGACAAAATGGAACCGGCCGGCGCCTGACCGTGTCAGCCAAACTACAACATCAGCCTGAATAAGTCAATCACGTCCGAGGTCCGGGAGGGATGTTCAGACCCGAATTTCGCCTCTGATTCCGCAGCCCGTCCCACAGGGCCGGCAAGTCACGTCCGCTGGGGCGGAGTGCGGCAAGTCTTCAGAACTGCACCGGCCCGCCGGCCTACTGCCTCCGGCGGGAAGGGCAGAAACGATCGCAACCTGCAGGTTAATGGGCCGGCGCCGCGGCCGCCTGGGGTCGTGATCGGTATAGGGAATAGAGGCGGCGGCTTTGCTTGATGCTCGAAGGAAACCGGTCCTCTATCCGCTCCTTTTTGCTGAGCTGGAGCTTGTTTCTGATATAATCCGGCTCAACGTCGAACATAGAGCAGATCCAATTGAACGAGCCGGTATTGTCGTCATCCTTGGTCAGATAAAATCTGGCGTCCAGGTCGCCTTCCTTATAGTCCTCGACAGCCTGCATCAAGACGGCGGCCCAAAGGTCAAACTCCGGCTGGTCGAGATAGATAGATGATGCGGCCTTAATATTTTTTTTGCGTGCCATGGTCGTCCTCCTTTGAAACGAGATCAATCGGCCGGCTTCCCCTCAAGCAGAGATTGGAAGAGGAGACAGTGGCCTGTTGTCTTCTTACTCTTTCAAAAGACGTGCCAATGGTCTGTTTTACTATAACTAATTGTAATACAATCAAAATACTAAATCACGCGTTATCCAAGCCGGTGCCTGTTTTTTTAATGAGAAAATAATTACCATATATAATAATATTTATTAATATTCCAGGCTTGTTTCCCGACCGCGTCATCTTGCCTCGGTTCTTACCCGACTCCGGTGGTCACAAAGCCCTGGTCGGCTCTTTTAGATAATGGTATAACGCGTTAATAAAATGTGAATAATCAGAAAATATAAAAATCTTCTTGACAACCGGCGGGTAATTTTCTAACACTACTGATTGCTGCTTGGGGGATCGTCTAGAGGCAGGACGGCAGACTCTGGATCTGTGGACCGAGGTTCGAATCCTCGTCCCCCAGCCAAACATAACTATGAAAAATAAAAACATAAATTCGACGGCTTAGTTAACGTCTTGAAGAAAATTCTCCTCGCGAACGCCTCCTGACAGTTCTTCAAATAATTTTACCCTGTTCCGGCCTGAAAAAATCATCGCTCAGAACACCGCACAAACCTGCACATCGGTTTGGCCCATCTGCGCCTGCTCCGGTGGCGCGTCCACGGGATGGGCTTGTTTTTTTGCTGATTCGCGACGCAGCATGCAGGCGGGTGGCCCAGACAACTTGTTGTCTGGGTGGCGAAGCCACAAGAAGTCAGGTCAACTATAGCCGCTCAAGGTATAGTGGACTGATTCCAAAATAGTATTGCAATAAATCACTTTGTATGGCATTATCCATCCAAACCTATATTTGGAGGATGTATGCCATTCAAAAGTGAGAGACCAAAGTTGGAACTGAACAGCGCAACCAGACAAGAACTGGAATCGTTAAGTCGGTCCCGCACAGAACCTATAAATGAGGTAAAAAATGCTACAATAATTATTTCT
>JADFYN010000028.1 GCA_015233055.1 Deltaproteobacteria bacterium | reverse complement strand
TAGACTTAGATGCCGTCTTTGGCCCCAATGAAAAAAACAGGCATTGAATTCGGCGTCTTGGCCGGTAAAAACCAAATCATAAGGAAATACACATGGCTAATCTGGATCATGCGAATAAGCTGTTGGAAGGAGTGGTTAGTTGGAACACCTGGCGAAATGAATATCCGGACATCAAACCGGATCTGGAAAGATTGATCATCAGCCCCGAAACCTGCCGGGAAACACCCCTATGGAATGCTCAAACCAGTTTGATCGATTTGCGCGGGGTAAACCTATACGGAGCCAATCTACAAAACTCAAAATTCAAATCCGTCGGCCTGTCTCGGGCCAATCTCGAACAAGCCGACCTGCACGAAGCCCGGATAGAATGGACCGATCTCCGGGAGGCCAATCTTAGGCATGCCGATGTGTCCAGGGGATATTTAGAAAAAGTTAATTTCCAGCAGGCCGATCTGGATCAGGCCAAATTAACTGAAGTCCGGCTGGACATGGTCGGCCTGGATCAGGCTAACCTGAAACAAACCGACCTGACCAGGGCCAACATCGTTAAAGTCAAAATGAAAGGCGCCCAACTGCAGGAAGCCGATCTCTCCTCCGCCTATCTCCAGGAAGTGGACTTAACCGGAGCGAATTTAGAAAAAAGCGTTCTGCGGAAAGCCCGGCTGGCCAAGGCCGACTTAACCAAAGCCAACCTGACCGGGGCCGACTTATTCTCAGCCGATTTACCGGGCGTGACCTTAACGGCCGCCTGCCTGGAAGAAACAGACTTGGAAGGCGCCGACCTGAGGAATGCCGACTTGCGGGCCGCGGACCTTAGAGGATCCCATGTCACTGATCTCAAATACAATCGCTGGGCCAGGTATCGGGGCATTCGGCTGGATGGGTGCTACGGCAGCCCCCGGTTCGCCAGATTCGCCAATGACCAGGAATACATTGAGGAATTTAGGGGCGAGGGACGCGGGCTCAGTTACTGGTTCGTCTATCTGCCCTGGTTGATTTCATCCGACTGTGGCCGATCTATTTTGCTCTGGGCCGGCTGGTCGGTGATCCTGGCCATGGGTTTTGGGTACCATTACTATACCCTGGGACCGGAGCATTTCGAGATAGCCCATCTACCTTTTTCCGAGTCCACCATGATCTACCACAGCCTGGTGACCTTCACCACCCTCGGTTTCGGCGATATTGTTCCCAAAACAACCTACGCCACCTGGTGGGTCCTGGCGGAAGTCCTTATCGGCTACATCATGCTGGGTGGTCTGATCGCCATCTTCGCCAACAAGCTGGCCCGCCGGAGCTGAAACGTTTGAAGATGATGGCCGATCAGCGGCTGCAAGCGGTTGACACAATGATAAATCATGTAACTATTACTAGATACATAGGTCCAACCACCTGTGAACCCCACGGCCGGGAGAGTCGAAAGAAGAGGATATCCATGAGGGCTGTGATCAAAACCATTAGGCGGAACGTTCGGTTGACTTGCCTGATCGCCATGGGGTTGTTGGGAGTTGTGACTCTTATGACCAACGGGAGCCTGGCCGCGCCGCCTCCTCAGACTTCTCCCACGTCCACAGCTACCGGGAAGCGCATTCTGATTCTGTGCACCTATGGATATGGCTTGCCGGCTTATGCCAAAGCGAACGAAGCCTTCTTATCCGTGGTGAAAGCCGGCGGAGTAAAGGTTAACGATTTGTTCTTGGAGTATCTGGATCTGCGGAGGACGACGGATAAAGACTATCGTTTGAAACTGGCCGATTTTTTGGGCTATAAATACTCCGGGATTAAAATTGACCTCATAGTCACCTTGCACGGCATGGCCATGACCTTTTTGTTGAACGAGGGCAAGGATATCTTCCCGGACGCACCGTTTGTGTCTTATTTGGTCGGGCCGGAGACACCCATAGAGGGGGAAATTCGACGTCCCATCCTGCACATGCCCATTGATCTTGATATACGAGGGACGTTGGAGATTGCCTTGCAAATGTTTCCCCAAACCCGCCGAGTCGTTTTTGTTACCGGACATGGCCAGACGGATTCTAAATATGAAAGCCAGGCCAGACGTGATTTCGAACCCTGGCGAGACAAGCTGGCGTTTGAATATACCTCAGCCCTGACTATCCCGGAGATGGTGCAACGGACGGCCACCCTGCCGCCGCAAACGATTATCATCTTCGGCTCCGTCTATTCGGACAAGACCGGCCAGACATACACGCCCATAGATGTGATGAGGCAGATTGACGAGTCCGCCAACGCCCCGATTTTTTGCCTTTATGATAGCGTATTCGGGGACGGCGTCGTCGGAGGTTCGATGTTGAGCGTTGAGGCGGACGGAGCCAAAGTCGGCCGGTTGGCTTTAGATATTCTGGCCGGCAAAGTTTCCCTGACCAAATCCGTTACCACCTTGCCTTCAATGAGAGTCAAGATGTTTGATTGGCGGCAGCTCCATAGATGGGGAGTAGATGAGAGCAGCGTCCCGGTTGGAAGTATTGTCGTGTCCCGTCCCGTTTCTCTTTGGGCTCTATATCGGGCTCATGTCATCGTCGCCGTCGCCGTATGTCTGGTTCAGTTTCTGTTGATAACCCTGTTGCTGGCCCAGAAACGCCGGCGGCGATTGGCCGAAGCCGCCCTTCGGGAAAGTGAAGAAACAGCCCGGATGCTGCTTGACATCCCTAACGCGGTAGCCTTTTTGATTAATAGCGAGGGGATTTTCCTAGATGCCAACAAAACCCTGGCTGATAGGATGCATCTTCCGATCTCCGAGATTGTCGGCCGACTGATTTGGGATGTTTTCCCGCCTGAAGTTAGTGCCCAGAGAAGAGCCTATTTCAATATGGCTCTGGATGAAAAAAACCAAATCCGTTTTGAAGATGAACGTGATGGGAGCGTGCATGACACCATTATCAACCCGATTTTAGATGATCAGGGCAGAGTGGTTAAGATGGTTGTTTTGGGATTCGACATCTCGGACCGCTGGCAGGCGGAAAACGCTCTTCGGGAGAGCAAGGAGCGGTTGCATCTGGCTTTGGAGGCGGCCAAAGCCGGTATATGGGAGTGGGATTTGTCAACCAATGGGAACACCTGGTCGGATGAAATCTGGAAACTCTATGGACTGGAACCCCACTCCAGACCGCCGTCCTATGAATTGTGGTTTGAGACCATCCATCCCGATGACAAAGAAAATGTGGCAAAGAGCGTTTATGAAGCAGCCCGAGACAAAACTGAATTGAATGTTGAATATAAGTTGAATCGCCCCGGTTCTTCTCGCTGGTTAATGTCCCGAGGCAAGCCGATATATGATGAACATGGTGATAAAATTCGGTATATCGGCACGGTGATAGACGTTACCGAACGTAAACGCATTGAAGACACCTTATTTTTTTTGTCACAGTATGGATGGATCGCCTCGGGCGAGGATTTTTTTAAGGCCCTGGCCAGATATCTGGGCCAAAACCTGGAGATGGATTTTGTGTGTATAAATAGGCTGTTGGATGATGGTATTTCCGCCCAAACGCTGGCCATCTACTCTAACGGTCGGTTCGAAGATAACGTTTCTTATGCGCTGAAGGATACTCCCTGCGACGAAGTGGTGGAAAAAACAACTTGCTACTACACCAAGGACGTGCGCCATTTGTTTCCCAACGATACCGCGCTGCAGGAGATGGCGGCCGAGAGTTATGTCGGGACCGCCCTGTGGAGTTCTGAGGGAATACCCATCGGCCTGATCGCAGTCATCGGGAGGCACGTCCTGGACAATCCCCAACTGGCCGAGTCAATCCTGAAACTGGTGGCTGTGATGGCCGCCGGAGAACTGGAACGCCAACAAACTGAGGCTGCGCTGAAGGAAAGCGAGGAGCGTTTTAGGGCTATTATTGAGCAAGCGGCTGTTGGAGTGGCCCAAATTGCTTCGAAAACAGGCGCATTTATACAGATCAATCAAAAGTATTGTGATATCGTTGGATACAGTCGAAGCGAGATGATTGAAAAAACCTTTCAACTGATTACTCACCCTGACGATTTAGCGGCGAACCTGGACAATATGAAATTGCTGCTGGAGGGCCAGGTTCGCTCTTTCAGTATGAAGAAACGTTATTACCGCAAGGATGGCTCCATCGTCTGGGTTAACCTGACGGTCTCACCCATGTGGGAACTCGGCGAAGAAACTGATTATCACATCGCCGTGGTAGAAGACATCACGGAGCATATAAGGGCGGGAGAAGAAAAAGCCAGGCTGGAGGTTCAGCTTCGTCAGGCCCAAAAGATGGAAGCCATCGGGACCCTGGCTGGAGGAATAGCACATGATTTCAATAATATTCTAGGCACCATCTTCGGCTATACACAACTGGCCTTGGACGACGCCAAATCGGGCCTAGCCAACCCGGAATTTTTGGAACAAATATTTAAGTCGGCTAAACGGGCCAGGGACTTGGTTCAACAGATCTTGGTTTTGAGCCGACAGTCAAGACACGAGAAAAAACCAGTGGATATCTCACTGATTATCGAAGAAGGGATAAGATTTCTCCGGGCGTCACTACCGTCTAATATCATCATCCGCCAAGAAATATCGGCCGGGGAAGCTGTTATCCTGGGAGATTCGACTCAAATTCACCAGGTCTTGATCAATCTCGGCACAAACGCGGCCCATGCTATGGCTGAGGCAGGCGGGAGTTTAGACATCGGGCTGACTGATTTACACCTTGATGCCGATTCCGCTATCCGATACGTGGATTTGAAACCGGGACCCTATCTCAAACTGACTGTTCAAGATTCCGGTCATGGAATCGCCCCAAGCGTCATTGACCGAATCTTCGACCCATTTTTTACGACCAAGGACATCGGTAAAGGGACCGGCATGGGCTTGTCCATTGTCCACGGTATTGTCAAACAGCACGGCGGGGCTGTAAATGTCTTTAGTGAACCTGGCAAGGGGTCAATTTTTAGCGTTCTACTGCCCAGATTTATAGGAAAAAAAGCGGCGGAGACCACCGAAGTGACGGCGGCGATACCCTGTGGCTCAGAACGAGTATTACTCGTCGACGACGAACCGGGATTGATTGCCACGCACGAGAAGATATTGGTTAGATTGGGTTACCGGGTTACATCCAGCACCAGTAGCCTGGAGGCGTTGGAGATGTTTAAAGCGTCGCCCCAAGATTACGACCTGGTGATTACGGATATGACTATGCCCTATATGACGGGCGATAACCTGGCCAGGGAGATCATGTCCCTCCGTCCTGAAATACCGGTTATACTTTGCACCGGATACAGCGAGGCCGTCAGCGAGGAAAAGATATACGAAACAGGCATTAAGGGGTTTCTGATAAAACCGATTGAGGTCATTCGACTGGCCAAACTTATTCGTCAAGTATTGGCAAACTGAGGTCGATCCAAGGTACCTGACGAGGTCAGCCCGTCGAAGCGCCTATCTGGGGCGGGCCACAAAATAGGAGTATAACCATGAGTGTTGTGATCAAAGCCATTAGCCGGGGCGTGCATCTGGCTTGCCTGATCGCCACGGGGTTGTTGGGAATTGTGACCTTCCCGGTCAACGGGAGCCTGGCCGCGTCCCCAACGCAGACAGTTATGCCGTCTCCGGCCGCCTCTAAAGCCGTACTCGTCCTCTACTCCGCCAGCTACTATTTGCCGGCCTATAGAAAAAATATGGACGCATTTATGTCCGTCATGGACCATGCCGGATTTCCTTCTAAAAATATCTATATTGAAGACCTGGACCTGATCCGGAACAGCGACAAGGAATATCGGCAGCGATCTCTCGATTTACTCCATCAGAAATATGATCACCACAAGATAGACCTGATTATTACGGTTGAAGGATTGGCCAGAGATTTCATCTTGAATGAAGGTAAGGATTTTTTTTCAACCGCGCCTACGCTAAGCATTCTTTCGGCCGACACAATTACGGCTGTCGCACCACCCCGCCGAATCCTTCAAATACCGAACATTCTAGACATGTCCGGGACGTTGGAGACGGCCGTATCTCTTTTTCCTAAAACCAGGCGAGTTTTTACCGTGCTAGGTAACAGTGAGGACGAACAGCGGTGGGAACGTGACGCGAAAAAGCAATTTGCCCCGTGGGACAACAAACTGGAGTTCGAGTACAGCAGCGGGCTGACCTGCGAAGAAACACTGCAACGGATATCTTCCCTTCCACCTGATACCGTCGTCATCTACGTTGCTTTTTACAAAGACAAGACCGGCCGGGCCTTTGTCCCCGCGGAGATGGCCAAGGTGATCACCAAAACGGCCAACTCGCCTGTTTTCGCCATCTATGACCAGATCATCGATTTAGTGGTTGGTGGTTCCATGATCAGCTATGGGACTGAAGGCGCCCGGGCCGCGAAACTGGCCCTCGACATCTTGAATGGTCAATATACCCTCAACGCCCCGCTGACCAACCTTAAAATTATTACCGCAACCACATTAAACTGGCGGCAGCTCAATCGCTGGGGGATCAGTGAGTCCAATTGGCCAAAAGGCAGTATCGTAGTCAACCGTCCCCCCTCGTTGTGGACCGATTATCGCGAGTATGTCATCGGGGCTATTGCCTTTCTTTTGATGCAATCGTCATTGATCGTCCTCCTCCTGATTCAGCAACGCCGCCGGAAATTGGCCGAAGCCGCTCTGCGGGAGAGTGAGGAAACCGCCCGGATTCTGCTCAACATCCCTAATGCCGCGGCGTTTTTGCTCGACGACAAGGGCATTTGCCTTGACGCCAACGAGACATTGGCGGTGAGATTTGGCCGGCCGGTTTCCGATATTGTCGGCAGATCCATCTGGGAGCTTTTCTCGCCCGAGGTGAGCTACCAGAGAAAAATCCACTTCGAAAAGGTGTTGCGCGAAAAAAAACAAATCCGGTATGAAGACGAGCGTCCGGGACTGATAACTGATTGCATCGTAACTCCGATCTTAGACAACCACGGCCAGGTGGTCAAAGTGGCGGTTTTTGGGTTCGACATTACGGACCGCCGGAAACTTGAGGCACAACTCCGTCAAGCCCAGAAGATGGAGGCCATCGGCACCCTGGCCGGCGGCATCGCCCATGATTTCAATAACATTCTTGGTTCCATTTTCGGCTACACGCAACTGGCCCTGGATGACGCCAAATCAGGTATCGTTGAACCGGAATTCTTAGAAGGGATATTTACAGCCGCGAAGAGGGCCAGGGACTTAGTCCAGCAAATATTGGTCTTGAGCCGGCAGTCCAAGCCGGAGAAGAAACTGATTGACATATCGTTGATCATTCAAGAAGGTGTAAAATTTCTCCGCGCTTCGCTCCCGGCCAATATTATCATCCGGCCGGAAATATCTACCGGGCAAGCGACTGTCCTGGGGGACCAGATCCAAATCCATCAGGTCCTGATAAATCTCGGCACCAACGCGGCCCACGCCATGGCGGAAAACGGCGGGACCCTGGACATCAGTTTGAATGATTTCTATCTTGATCCTGATTCCGCGGCCGGATACATTGATCTGAAACCGGGAGCCTACTTTAAACTAACCGTCAGCGACTCCGGCCATGGGATTGACCGCAACATCATTGACCGCATCTTTGACCCTTTCTTCACCACCAAAGATATCGGCCAAGGCAGCGGCATGGGCCTGGCCATCGTCCACGGCATCATCAAAAGTCATGGCGGCGCCATCAGCGTTTATAGTCTCCCTGGTCGCGGCTCAACTTTTAACCTCCTGCTGCCGGCGGTCTCGATGGAACCCGAGTCGTATGGCGATGTGGAAGAGGTCATCCCCAAGGGGACCGAGTCCGTGCTGCTGGTTGATGATGAACCGGGGTTGGTCGATACCTGCAAGAGGATGCTGGAACGGTTGGGATACAGAGTTACCGCCAAGACCAGCGGAGTGGAAGCCCTGGGGGCCTTTATGGCCAATCCCGATGATTTTGACTTGTTGATTACGGATATGGCCATGCCCCATATGACCGGCGATAATCTGGCTCGGGAAATCATGCGCCGGCGGCCCGATATCCCGGTTATCCTTTGCACCGGATTCAGCGAGGCGATTGATGCGAAGAAAGCCAGGGAAATGGGGTGCCGCGGATTTCTGATCAAACCAATCGATATCACCCGTCTGGCCAAACTTATTCGTCAAGTTTTGGCAAAGTGATGTCGAGGCCGTCACAAAGTTAAATAATTGAGCACATGTACTTAAAATAATAAAACTTTTCTTGTCAAACCAGACCGGGAAGCCGGCATCTTGCCATATTACCTCTTTTCTTTATGAATTTTTTGGGTTATAATTCTCCGCCACATGGTCCCAGGGTTAGATCGGTTGACCAAAACCGCACCCGAGACCCATCAAACACGACTACGGCCAAGGGCCAAATCATATTGGGGCAGCTCGAATGACGGCCCCATCACATGACCTGTCAGAAAAGGCGAGCAACATGGATACCGAAAAGGAAGAAATACACACTCTGTCTATACTGGTCGATAATGAACCAGGAGTGCTGTCCCGAGTGGCTGGATTGTTCAGCGCCCGCGGGTTCAACATCGAAAGTTTGTGCGTGGCCGCGACCATGGATGATAAAGTCTCCCGAATCACGCTGGTCACCAGGGGCAACAATCAGATTCAGGAGCAAATTAACAAGCAACTGAACAAGCTGATCAATATCATTAAGGTCATCGATTATGAGGGCACCGAATTTGTAGAACGGGAGATGGCCTTGGTCAAGGCCAAGACCAGCGGCGGTCATCAAGCAGAGATCCTGCGGATTGTCGATATCTTCCGGTGCAAAGTAGTGGATGTTACCCACCATGAAATAACAATTGAGGTCACCGGCGCCCGCGGTAAAATCGAAGCTTTATTGGACCTGATCAGACCATTCGGGATTGCCGAAATCGCTCGCACCGGGTCTATTGCCCTGGCCCGAAGTAAGAAAGGAAAATTGTCATGAAGATATTCTATGATGTTGATGCAAAGATAGAGACGTTAAAAGGCTCTAAAGTGGCCGTCATCGGCTTTGGCTCCCAGGGGCACGCCCAGGCCCTGAATCTTAGGGAAAGCGGCGTTGACGTCATCATCGGCCAAAGACCAGGAGGCGCCGGATATGATCGGGCCAAACGTTTTGAGTTTGAGCCTTTGCCCGTGCGGGAAGCCGCCAAACAAGCCCAACTCATTCAGATCCTGGTCCCGGACGAGAGACAGGCCAAAATATACCGGGACGAAATCGAGCCTGAATTGACCCCCGGCAAGATGCTTATGTTTTCCCACGGATTTAACATTCACTTTGGCCAGATTGTCCCTCCCAAAGGGGTTGATGTAGCCATGGTTGCGCCCAAGGGTCCGGGGCATCTGGTCCGCCGGGAGTTCGAACGGGGCGCCGGAGTCCCCTCACTGGTAGCCATTCATCAAGACGCCACCGGCAAGGCTTTGGAACGCGCTCTGGCCTATGCACGGGGCATCGGCGCTACTCGGGCCGGGGTCTTGGAAACCACGTTTGCCGAGGAGACCGAGACGGATTTGTTTGGCGAACAAGCCGTCCTCTGCGGCGGCGTGACGAAACTCGTCCAGTACGGATTCGAGACGCTGGTCGAGGCCGGATACAGACCGGAAATCGCCTACTTTGAATGTCTCCACGAACTCAAGCTGATCGTTGATTTGATGTATGAAGGCGGCATGTCCAATATGCGCCATTCCATCAGCGACACCGCCGAATATGGAGACCTGACCAGAGGCGGCCGGGTTATCGGCCCGGAAGTCCGCCAGGCCATGCAGCAAACCCTCCGTGACATTCAATCAGGCTTCTTCGCCCGAGAATGGATATTGGAAAACCAGGCCGGCCGGCCGGTCATGAATGCCTTGCGGCGTCAGGGAAAAGAACATCAAATTGAACAAGTCGGGGAAAAACTCCGAAGCATGATGAGTTGGCTGCCCAAAAAATCCGATTAACTGCTTTTCTCGGCGTCCTCTATTTGGCCTTGAGACCCTTTGTCGTTAATTTTTTTCGACAGGGGAACACGTTATTCAAGGTTAGAGTCAGCCGGCCGGAAAGGATTTTCATGACCAAGAGTTACAGCATCGCGCTGATACCGGGAGATGGAACCGGACCCGAAGTAGTGGCTGAAGGCGTCAAGGCCCTCCGCCGGGCCGGGGAACGATTCGGTTTTGAATTGCGTTTCCAAAACTTTGACCTGGGCGGGGAACGATACATGAAGACCGGGGAACTCCTGCCCGACTCCGTCCTTAACGAACTGAAGGAAATGAACGCCATCTTTTTGGGCGCGATCGGACATCCCCAGGTGCAGCCCGGCATTTTAGAAAAGCAAATTCTCCTGCGACTGCGTTTTGAACTTGATCTATATATCAATTTGCGGCCCGTGGAACTGTATCCCGGAGTGGCCACGCCGCTCAAAGACAAAGGCCCGGAACAAATCGATTTCGTGGTCGTCCGGGAGAATACTGAAGGAATCTACGCCGGAGCCGGCGGGGTATTGCGGAAAGGCACCAAAGACGAGGTGGCGGTCCAGGAGTCGATCAACACCCGTCTGGGCGTGGAACGGTGTCTCCGGTACGCCTTTGACTACTGCCGGGACCGGAACAAACGAAAAAAGTTGACCTTGTGCGGCAAAACCAATGTCCTGACTTACGCCTTCGACTTGTGGGAGCGGGTCTTTCACCTGGTCGCCCAGGAGTATCCGGACATCACCACCGACTATGCCCACGTGGACGCGACCTGCATGTGGATGGTCAAAAATCCCGAATGGTTTGATGTTATCGTCACCGACAATATGTTCGGCGATATCATTACAGACCTGGGCGCCATGATCCAAGGCGGCATGGGTATTGCCGCGGGAGGGAACATCAATCCCGCCGGAGTGTCCATGTTTGAACCCATCGGTGGGTCGGCCCCCAAGTATACCGGCCAGGGAGTGATTAACCCGCTGGCCGCCATTGCCGCCGCCCAGATGATGCTGCACCACCTGGGTGAGAAGGAGGCCGCGTCGGCCGTCTTGACCGCCATAAAGACCGTCCTGGTCAAAGATATGACTGGGGTGGAAGCGGGCCGCATGGGCCATTCCACTTCCGAAGTGGGCGACCTGGTGGCCAATTACGTGGGCCGGATGCCTAGTTAAGCGGAGGGCTAAGTCGACCCCGATGTTACCCCGTTTTTCGCCGGGTCAATTTTAAAAACATAGCAATACAAAAGGCCGGATAATCATTGTCCGGCCTTCTTATTTTCTATTTAAACCGGGCGTCGTCAGCAACACACGCATTCTTCCTCGCAGGCTACTTCCTCGCCTCTATCCCTCAGAGTTTCAAAATAGAGTCGATCTGTGAAAACATCGCCGATGGGTTCACAGGCGCCGGTAATCATCCAGTAGGGTCTTCCGTGAAATCTTTCTAGTTCCTCTGCCATATTTATCCCCTCCTTCCATTTCCTTCTATTTATACCTATTTTCATATAGGCTTAATTCTGTTTCTTAGACTTAAGTTAATCATCATCCGGTGGTTGTCAAGAGGACTTCCACTTCCAAAAAAGTGCGCCGGTCGGTGCACCCCAAAAAAAATCCCGAAGCCTTTAATGCGCTTCAGGATATGGTTGCCTTCAGGGTGATGATAAATTTGGCGAAGCTGGGGACCGGTCCCGTAAAATAATCATCCGTCCAGTTTGTTCATAGTCTTGATATCAGCTTTTTTCTTGAGATATTCCAACCATTTAGTAAACAGATCCGGCCGTTTCTCCTGATATATTTCTCTTACGAGTTTGTCTTTCTCCTGGGCGAAAGTTTTGGCGTCGGGCAGGGTATGTTCTTTAAACCGGACCACATAGAATGTGCCACCCTTTTCGAATGCCGTCTTCGGGTAGGGAGTCTTAGCCGAAAGACTAAACGCGGCGTTAGCCAGGTCCGGCACATCTCCGATTTTCGGCACCGCTTTGCCCCGGGCGAATGGCCCGGTTTCCTCAATCGTTTTCTTTTGTTCCCGAGCGTAGACATCAAGACTATCTTTGGCCCGCATAGCCTCCAGCAGTTTTGCCGCTTTTTCCTTGGCCAGGTCGGTGCCCAGCTTTTCCCGCAAAGCCTTCTCTGCCTCGGCCTTGGTTTCATCCATTTTCGGCAGATAGGATTTCTTCAGATCAACCAGCTCAACAATGTAGTTACCACTCTTAAGATTTAGGACCGCACTCACTTCTCCCTTGGTCAAGGCAAAGGCGGTCTTAACCACCTCATCCTCGTTCCCGACCTCGGCTAACTTATCATTCTTCGCAAAGTAGCCCGTCTCAATCAAGGTCAGTCTATTTGCCTTAGCATATGCCGAAATGTTACCCGCTTTATAAATAGCTTCGGCGGCCGCGTCGGCTACGTCGTCAGCCTTGACCATCGCCTCTCGGGTCTTGATCTCTTTGATGATTTCATCTTTAACTTTATCAAAAGGTTTGAGCGCCTCTTTTTGAATATCTTCAATTTTGATCAAATGCCAGCCGGCGGGGGTCTGGATAGGTTCGCTGATCTCACCGGCTTTTAGGGAGAAAATGACCTTGTCAAAGGCCGGGGCGGTTTGTCCCCGCTTGATATAGCCCATGTCGCCACCTTTGATGGCCAGGGGGCCCTCATTTTGCTGTTTGGCCAGTTCGGCAAAGTCTTCGCCGGATTGAGCCCGTTTTAACACCGCCAGGATGTCCTGTCTGACCTTTTGAGTGTCTTCCGGTGAGGGGTTCTTTGGCAGCGACTTAATAATTTGTCTGACTCTGACCTGTTTGGGCTCGGTAAATTTATCCTGGCGATCATTATAATAATCTTTAATCTCCTGGGGCGATGGATTAACGTTCTTCTCAAGGTCGGATATTTTAAAGGCCAGTATCCGAACCTTGACCTTCTCGGGAATACGGAATTTCTCTTTATTTTTCTCGAAAAATTCGTTCAACGCCGCCGGAGTAAAGGTCACGCTGTCGGCATAGTCGTGACCGGAAAAGGCGACAAAAGACAAATTCACCTTTTCGGCTTGAACCATGAACCGGTTATAAGCTTCATCTTCAGACACCTTGGCCGAGGCCATAACCACATTGCTGATTTTCTGATTCTCGAGATATTGTCTTTCGGTATTCTCAAACTCGGCCGGTTTCATCTTGTTGGCTTGCAGCAAGCCGAAATAGCGGCGTTCGTCAAATCGACCGTCGACCTGAAGTTCAGGCAGGTTGGCGATGTATGATCGGACATCATCAGTGGTTACCTGAAGGTGATATTTCTCGGCTGCCTGCATTAGTAATCGCTGGGATATCAAACTCTCTAAAGCCTGTTCTTTGAGCCGCAACATCTTCTCAATTTCCGGAGAAAACTCCTTGCCCAATTTATCCCGGTACATCTTCTTCATTCGTTCGTATTCTTGATCATATTCAATCTTGCTGATCGGGCTGCCGTTTACTGTAGCTAACTTTTCGGATTGTTTATCAGAAAATGAACCAACCCCCCAAAAAACAAATACCACTGCAATAGCAAACAAACAGAACTTGATCCCCCACGACTGGGCATGTTTACGCATCAAGGAAAGCATGTAATTCTCCTGTTGGTAGCCGGATAGGTAGCTTGGACGGCCTGGTCCCGTGATAGTATCCAGAATAATAGGATTTGAGTTCTTATCATTTACTTCTATTTAAGTCAATCCCCGGCAAAATCTTTCAGGGCGATTAGGTGAAACAATTTTAAATGACCCCACATGAATCAACCCAGGCCAGGCGCCCAGGTTGGGCTGGGCCGATAGCTTCAGATAAATTGATTACCCTCAAAAAAGCACTATCCCAGATAATGGACGTCGGTATTAATTCCGCAAAAAAACATTATGACCGATTCCATACTGGTTATCTTGCGCCGACTTTCCCGGTAACGGCCGGCCTGCAACTCTCAACACTCAAATAAAAACCAGGAATCAATGATATCTTAGGTAATATCCGGCTCCCAGTAAATGATCCTCTGACAGCCGGGACAAGTCATCAAGCTCTCGGCCTTCTGCAAGTTGATGAATTCTTGAGGAGGAATACTCAAATGGCAAGCTTCACATGTGCCCCTAACCACCCCGGCCAGAGCCAGGCCTTCGCGTCTGTCTCGAATAAAATTATACCGATGCAAAAGTTCGGGCGGGACGGCCGCGGCTATCTTGCCCTTATCTTCAGTTAGTTCCACAATCTGTTTTTCAAAAGAGATGTTAACCTTAGCGACGTCTTCATCCTTCGCCAGGCAGACGGTTTTCTTCTCCTCCAGCTCAACGGTTAACTCTTTCTGAGTGATCTCAGTTTTTTCCAACTCCTCCATCAGAGCGAGCAACTGTTCTTCGGCGTCCCGCTTTCTTTTTTTGAGGTCATCGACTTCCTTTTGGGTGGCTTTGAACTCCCGATTTGTCTTGACCTGCTGAAGACGGCCCTGACTTTTCTCGATTGACTCGCTATCGGCTTCGATATTGCCTTCCAGGTCTCTTTTTTTCTTGCCCATCTCAGCCACGTTAGCCTGGATTTGGGTCAGCCTTTGCTCTAATTCGTCCGTCTCTAGTTTCATCTGCTCCAGTTCTTGAGGACCGGCAGACATTTCCTGGCGCATGGCGTCAAGAGAGGAATCTATTCCCTGGAGTTGGATGAGAAGCTTGATTTGGTCTTTCAAGGCGAACTCCTTTAATGATCCGTAAAGAATGTAAATGGATCTGACTGATTATTCATTTCTAACACTGTTATGTTCAACTTTTCCCGCTCGCAACGATCGGCCAACATCTTGGCCAACGCCGCCACCATAACCACTTCCGAGGAAAAATGACCCACGTCCACCACAGCCGGGTCACCGTCACCACATTCTAAGGCCGTATGGTAATTAACATCACCGGTAACTAAGACGTCTGCGCCGCACCGCCGCGCCTGTGCGATCAAGTCGCCGCCACTGCCGCCACACACCGCCACTCGTCCGATAGAAGCGTTCAGGTCACCGACGACCCGCATTCCCCGAATAGACAGACGTTCTTTAAGAAGTAAACAAAATTCCCGCAACGATATGATATCGGAAAGCCGCCCAACCCGCCCCAGGCCAAGGCCGGAAGCCGCGGTAACCAGGGGATATACATCATAGGCCGGTTCCTCATAGGGATGAACATCATGCAACCGGGTCAAGGCGGCGAATAGTTCCGTCTTGGGCAACAGGACCTCCAGCCGGGTTTCCGCTTCCAGATTCAATTGACCTTTATGACCGGAAAAAGGCGAGGTGTTCGGGCCGGGCCGGAAAGATCCCCAGCCCCTGGACTGGAAAGAGCATTCATCGTAGGCACCGAGTCGACCGACCGCCCCCCGGCAAAGAGCCTGACGAATCACCGGTTCATAGCCCACCGGGACAAAAACCGTTAGTTTAAGCATTTCTTCCGGCGCACCGGGGACTAAAGGTTCAAGTTCCGTGAGGCCAATGGTCTGGGCCAGGGCATCATTAACCCCACCCATGGCCTTATCCAAATTTGTGTGCGCCGCGAACACCGCCACATGAGACTTGATGGCGGCGAATATGGCCTGACCGGTCTTAGTGGATGGGGTGATAGAACTGATAGGACGAAAGATTAGGGGGTGGTGGGTGACGAGCAGACCGGCTCCGGCCTCTCCGGCGGCATAAATCACTTCCGGCAGAGGATCCAGCGCCACAGCCACAGTGGTGATCGGAGCGTTTGGATCTCCCACTTGAAGCCCTACCTGATCCCATGTCTCAGCCAGACGGGCAGGCGCGATTTCTTCTAACATCCTGATGATTCTGTTGATGCTTTCTCCCATGGCCTATAAAATCAAAAAGGGCGCCGGCCCGGTAAGGTCAGCACCCTTGACGGCCTGGTGCCGGCCGTTAAGGTTAGTGTACTTGATCCCTGAATTCATTGGATGCATCATTGGTTGACTAGCCGATCAGGTTAGTTGGTGGGCCCACCTGGATTCGAACCAGGGACCGACCGGTTATGAGCCGGTGGCTCTTCCAGCTGAGCTATGGGCCCCCTCAATAATTTTTCCCTATCCGACAAAGGGCAGAATGAGATAGTACCCCTTGTTCTCGGACGATGTCAAGAAATAAAACGACGCTGAATTCATTTCGCTAGTTTTCTATAAAGCTCTTCAGCTTGCGGCTGCGGCTGGGATGGCGGAGCTTGCGCAAGGCTTTGGCCTCAATCTGGCGGATTCGTTCTCTGGTCACGTCAAAGTCACGCCCCACTTCTTCCAGGGTATGATCGGCCTTTTCCCCGATGCCGAAACGCTTTCGTAATACCTTTTCTTCCCGCGGAGTAAGTGTGGCCAAGACCTTTCTGGTCTGTTCAGACAGGTTTCGTTTGATCACTGCGTCAGACGGTGACATTATCTTTTTATCTTCAATAAAATCGCCAAGATGGCTATCTTCCTCTTCCCCGATGGGCGTTTCTAAAGAAATAGGTTCCTTGGCAATTTTCAATACCTTGCGGACCTTTTCTAAAGGAAACTCCATTTTCTCTGCAATCTCCTCCGGAGTTGGTTCCCGCCCGATTTCCTGAACCAGATACCGTGAGGTTCTGATGAGCTTATTAATTGTTTCAATCATATGAACCGGAATACGGATAGTCCTGGCCTGATCTGCGATGGCCCGGGTAATCGCCTGACGGATCCACCAGGTGGCATAGGTGCTGAACTTATAGCCACGTTGATACTCGAACTTATCGACCGCCTTCATCAGGCCGATATTCCCCTCCTGGATCAAATCCAAGAATTGAAGACCCCGGTTGGTGTATTTCTTGGCGATACTGACCACCAATCGAAGATTGGCCTCCACCAGCTCAGCCTTGGCCGTTTTGGCTTTTGTCTCACCCTCATTCACCTGGGCCAAGATCCCCCTCAGGACCGGTGATTTCATTCTAACTTCCGCTTCCACCCGTTTGATCCGGTTCCGGTGCTCGATTATCTTCTTTTCCATGTTTTCAGGCCGGTCGGCACAGAGATTCCGAATCAATCCTTCCAATTCTTCAGTCATGGTGCAACAGATCCTATCGCAGCAACCTTGAGCCCCGTCCCGGTCAACCCCGGCCTTAATCAAGACCGCTTTAATCTGCCTTTCCGACTGTCCGATTTTATCGTTATAGCTTCCGAGTTTATTAACAATGCTGTCTAACTGTTTTTTCTCTAATTTCAAACCACATAGCAAATCCGAAATGGCCTGGCGATAGGTCTTGATCGTTTCTTTAATCTTAAGCATTTCTTCTATGGTCAGGACCTCTTCATCCAGCCTCGTTTCCAAGTCTCTGGTATTCTTATGAATTTGTTCCGCTTCAGTGATCAAGGCAATGACCCGTTGCCGTTTATTCTCAGTTTCAATAAAACTATCTTCTTCATCAACATCCCTAATTAGTTCCTTAATCCGCAAACGTCCTTGCTTTAATTTTTCTCCAAGCCGGATAATCTCTTTAAGTCCAATGGGAGACTCCAGAATGGCCTTCATGACTTCGTTTTCGCCTTCTTCTATCCTTTTGGCTATTTCCACTTCCCCTTCACGAGTCAAAAGCGACACCAAGCCCATTTCCCGCAAATACATCTTGACCGGGTCAGTGACCTTACCACCCATGTCCAGCTTCAACTCGTCCGCGTCAGGTTCTTCCTCTTCTTCTTCCTTTTCTTGAATCTCTTCTTTAACTTTTCCCTTGATCTCCGAGATATCGCTGACAATCTGGATGTTCATCTCGTCGAAAAGCATCATCATGTCGTCAATGGCCTCAGTCGAGACCATTTCCTGTGGCAAGGCGTCGTTCAGCTCTTCATAAGTCAAGAAACCCTTTTCCTTGCCACGATTGATCAATCGTTTCATCTCGTCAAGGTTTTCGTGGTTTGACATGTGGTTCTCCTTTTACTTGGAGGAGACTGATAACTCATGAAAGGAATAATTATATCTAAAACCGGGGGGCGGTCGGCCCGGGCCGAACCAAAAGTGGGTCTGCCCGGTGACCGGCTTCCCGAGTCTTTTCATCAACAAACATCGTTACCCGTATTGCCGTGAGCTTGAATAGGGATAATTCCCACTTATCGGTTGTCTGGACTCAGCTCGCCGGCCGTCGAAAACAAGCAACTTATCAGAATATTCTGATATAATGCACCGACGCAGATGTCGGTTAATCAACCTCCGGATACGCCTTTACAATGTTCCCAAATTAATTTCGAATGTCTTTTGTATTTAAAGACTTTGCCTCGTGGATTTAGTAGTTCACGGTTGGTAAAATCTTTCTCTAAGTCCTCGTCTGAGGAACATAACAGCCGCACTTTTCCAATTAGGGCCAGGGCGATAATATGCGCATCATTTGACATGCACCGTCCAGCCGTATTAAGTTCTTGTGTCTTTGAATCTACTTCCTCATCCGGGACCTGCCTGGTTTTCCCGGCCCGGTCCAACTCGTCAAGGTATTCCCAAAAAATGTGGAGCTTCTCATATTCCTTGGTTAGCTGCCCTCCGTAGACCAACCGTGCCCTCTTCTTGGATATGGCATCGTAGATCGGTTTGAAATCCGGCAGCTTCACCTCAGGAAAAATTTGAGGGGCAATATTTACGTCAATAATCAAGCACATTAATGACTTGTCCTGTGCAATAAATTGGTTTTCTCCCTAAGAAAAAAATCTCGGTAACCACTGGGTGCGTCGAGAATATTCCCAAATTCATCCAAGCGGATGGGGTGCACCTTTGTTTCCAAACCTTTCTTCTCGAAATACAATATGGCCACATCATCCGGTTTAATCGTCCCCTTGGCCACTTCCTGGCGGGCCCGGTCGACAATGTAGTCACTATGAGTCTCGATTACAAATTCCTTTTGTCCTTCCGCCACCAGTCGGGCAAAAAAAGATCCTAACGCGGCCTGGGCCCGGGGATGTAAATGCACCTCGGGTTGTTGCAGCAGCATCAATCTCTCATCCTTCATCACGATGCTCTGCACCACGAGAGGAAGCGATTGGCAGACCCCGTAACCCACATCAACCAGGTTGAACGCCTGTCCATCAACCTTGACCATGACCTGGAAGGGATCACCCGACCCTTTTCCCAAACTCTTCACTCCGACTTGCTTGAAGAGACCTGATTCCTGTCCAAATGGCTCTAAAGCTTTTATCAGGGCATTCTTATTCTGCCCGGCTTCTCTAAAAATACGTGATAAATACAGTGGGATATGGTCTCCTTCCGGATTGAAATCATCCGACAATTGATCATAAGTCCTTTTGGGTCGGGTTCGAATTGGTGCAAGCGAAATAACTTTACCGCCTCTAAGAACGTTATCATTGAGGGATGACACTAACCCCTCCAATGTCCGCACGTCTATTAGGGGATCTATTCTACCAAGAGCCGGTATAGACTTCTCTTCATCCAACTTCTTCTGCATTAAAAAAATGCTAATCCACAGAACCGACAAGTCGTCTTCCCATTCCCGGTAAAATGGAGACCCTGTAGTGAACACGACTTCCCCAACCGAATTCAGGGCGGTTATCCTGACACCATGTTGTTCATCGGTGGTTTCAACCTTCACCGCCCCGCTCACAACCTCAAACATAACTTCAGAAAGCCGCGCCTGCCCATTTTCTCCAAAAAACGTGGCCACCACCTTTTCATTTCTGTTGCTCGAAAGATGCGTATAGCCAATAGAGAACGACTTGGCCCGGCCGTACTTCCCACCCCTGTAACTGGCTATGGGTTCATATCCACCCCAGTCGAATGGCGGCAAATTGAATGGTGGGCGTGTCGTCAGGAACCTTGGGTGTTTGATGGCGGTGATACCAGCCAACAACGTAGATTTTCCGGTGCTGTTTTCCCCCACCAGGAAAGTTAGCGGCCGCAACTGGATATTATGCCGTCCGAAGAAGGACCTGACGTTTTCCATGATAATGTCCATAACCACTATCCCTCATTGAGGACCGACGTTCCGCCTCGCTTCCTTACCTCCCGGCGCCATCCAAAATCCTGGCGATTTCCAGCTTCTGGCCCATCAATTCAGTCAACCGGCATACGTCATTACACATTTTGGCCGTCTCAATCTGAAATGCCAAAGAACTATTCTTCTTGATCAACCGGCGGCGATCCATGGCCCAGATCAAGTCCGCGACCAGGTCATTTTCCTCTTCCGAAGGCATCGGCTCGGCCGCCATCAAGATTCTGGTAGCAACTTCAAGATGTTTTTCATCCTCGAGCCTATCCAGGGTGATTGTCGACTCCTGACAACCCAATTCCCGATAGATTTCGAATAATTTCAGAGCCAGGCTCCGTAATGCCTCATCTTCAAACTCATCCACCACGCCGGCCTCGATAAAATCAGCCGTGGTCTCGGGGACGGTCAACATTGTGGCCACGATGATCCGCTCCGGTGACGGCGTGCATAAAGTCAATTGAGCCGGAGCAGATGGCGGAGCCTGTTCTTTAACTGAGGACGGCTTCTCCAGTCCCTGGGCAATGGTGGTCTCATTTACCTTAAGCGCCTCGGCCAACGTATGAATATAAATAGATCTTTCCGGTCCTCCGGGAAGTTTTTCAAATATTGGACAAACATCCTTTAAGATAAGGATCTTTCCGTCTGAGGTCAACCCATGCTTTTGAATTAACCGGTCCACATAAAAATCAAACAGCGGCCGCGCCCTGGTCACGGCTTCCCGAAAAGCCTCCGGCCCGGCCTGGCTGACGTAATTGTCCGGGTCCAACCCGGCCGGCAACACCACCACCCTGGTCGGTAAACCGCAGATCATGAAATGCTCCAGGCTTCTTTCGGCCGCCTTAAGCCCGGCTGCGTCGGAGTCAAAAATAACGGCGACCCTGGACACGTACCGTTGCAGAAGCCGGACATGCATCTGAGTCAGAGCCGTCCCCAATACCGCCGCGACATTCCGAATGCCTCTGGCGGCCAGGGCCAGAAGATCCATATAGCCTTCAACGATAATCATCTCGTCGTCTTGTCTGGCATGGGCCCGGGCCACGCCCAGTCCATATAACGACGAACTTTTATCATAGACCTCGGTCTGGGGCGAATTTAAATATTTGGGCAGTTCATCCCCCATTACCCGTCCGCCGAATCCGATCACCCGGTTATTCAAGTCGATAATTGGAAATATCACCCGGTTCCGAAACCGGTCATAATAGCCTCCCCCGCCCTTCCGGGGCACCACCAGGCCAGCCCTTTCCGCCAGATCCATACCGACATTAAGTTTTTCCAAATACCTGACCAATCCGTCCCAGCGGTCCGCCGCGAACCCAAGACCAAATTCGTCAATTACTTCTGAGGGCAACCCTCGCTT
>JADFYN010000289.1:1296-4485 GCA_015233055.1 Deltaproteobacteria bacterium | reverse complement strand
ATCCATTTCATCCTATGCGAGACCAAAAGGATATCCGCAGGCCGGGATACATAACCAGGGGTGAACCGCTGAATCGCCGGCGGTTTTATGTGACCATTACATGGTATTTCATATAGTCGCCGCCCCTACCCAGGGCGTTGCCCTGGGCTAACCTAGAGCGCCCCGTTGGGGCTTAAGCGGAATTGACCATATTTAGATAAATCAGTGCAATTGCCCTGCCCCTTAAGTAAATGACATTAACCCGTAACCCGCAACCCGAACCACGCAACTCTTTAATATGGTTCAAATTCACTGTCGTCCGGGTCTTGCAGGCGTAGATCTATTCCTTTTTTCTTGGCTTTTGCCGTTTGTGATTCGGTTGCGGCCGATTGAGCGGCGGCCTTTGGCCCGGCTGTTGTCGAAAGTAAGACTTTGGGGTGGTCGCCGGCGCCGATCCGGTGGCTTCGTTGGGTCCGGTCCCGGGAAGATCTCGGCCCCGATTGATGGCCCAATTTGAAGAAAGAGACGACATCACGAAGCTGCTCCGCCTGGCTGGACAGTTCCTCACTGGCCGAGGCCATCTCCTCTGTGGCGCCGGCGTTCTGCTGGATGACCTGATCTAGCTGTTGGACGGCCTTAGTCACTTGCTGGATGCCGCCGGCCTGTTCATTGGAAGAGGCATTGATCTCCTGGACCAGGTCCGCGGTTTTCTGGATGCTGGGAACAATGTTTTCGATTAAGCGGCCGGCCTGGTCCGCCACTTCCAGACTGGAGTTGGACAGCGTGCTGATTTCCTTGGCTGCGTTTTGACTGCGCTCAGCCAGTTTGCGGACTTCCGCGGCGACTACGGCAAATCCCTTACCGTGCTCCCCGGCCCGGGCCGCCTCGATTGCGGCATTTAGGGCCAGCATATTGGTTTGGCGGGCGATTTCCTCAATTATGCTGATCTTTTCGGCGATGCTCTTCATGGCTATCACGGTTTCGGCGACAGATTTGCCTCCGGCCTGGGCATCAATGGCCGCCTGTTTGGCGATCGCCGCGGTTTCCCGGGCATTATCGGCGTTCTGAGAGATAGTGCTGCTCATCTGCTCCATGGACGCGGAAACTTCTTCCACACTGGCCGCGGATTCGGCCGTTCCCTGGGAGATGCCGGTGGTGTTGGTGCTGATTTCCTGGCTCCCGGAGGCGACCTGATCAGCCGCAGTCTGGACGTTGACGGCGATCTCCGTCAAGCCGGCGATCATCTTTTCCAGAGCCATCATCAACTCATCATTCTTTGACCTTCTTTCCACCTCGACCATCAGGTTGCCCGCGGCGATCTCCTGAGCCAATCTGGTAATTTCATTCAAGGCATCGATGAGTAAGTTGATATTGTTTTTGATGGTGTTGAAATCGCCTTGATACTGGTCGGTGATTTTGGCTGGGACATCGCCTTTGGAGATGCGGTCCACATAGGTGGCGGCCATGTTTAAAGGTCCGATCACTGCGTCCAGGGTGTTATTGATTCCCTTGACAATCTTAGCGAAATCTCCGCCGAATTTCGATGCGTCACCTCGCGTGGCCAATTGGCCGGCCCCCGCCGCTTGGGTCAATATCCCTATTTCGGAGGTCAATCCATTGACGGCCTCTATACACTGATTCAGATTATTCTTGATCTCATTGAAGTCACCGTTGTATTCATCGGTAATCCGGGGCGGGATATCGCCTTTGGAGATGCGGTCCACATGGAGGGCAGCCATCTTTAACGGCCCGATGACCGCGTCCAGGATTTCGTTGGCTCCGGTAATAATACCTCTAAACTCAAAATTAATCTTTTCGGGATCACCCCGCTCACCTAATCGCCCCGCCGCGGCGGCATTTTTTAATTTAGCGAATTCGTTTAGGAGCGATTTGACAATGCCGGAGATGTTCCGGCCGATGAACCAGCCGATGGCCAAAGCCAGGATGACGCCGAGGCCGATGGCGATGAGAGACAAGAGGGTTAACCGGCCAGCTTGGGCTTGGGCCTCTTTGTAAGTATTTTCAGATAATTTTCCATTTAGCTCAATTATCTCGTCCAACAATTTGACCACGGCATTGATGGCATCGCGGGATTTACCCATACTCAGTTCATGGGCGGCTTTTCGCGATTCGCCATCTCCTTTTCTGACTATTTCGACAACTTCCTGGTGCAACTTTTTGGCGATACTCCATTTCTGGATAAGCTCCTGCCAGAGCTGTTCTTCTTCCTTGGTTTTAGGCAACGATTCGTATATTTTCCAGCCTTTCTGGAATTTATTAAAGGCTTTTTCCAGACTGGCGTATTGTCTATTAATCAATTCAGGGTTTGTTTCATAAATCAGGACGCGTTCGTACCTTTGAATACTTCCTTGGGCTTCATCCATCATGCCCAAGCCCAGGACACTGGGCAATCGGACGCCGGCCACCACCTCCAGGCTGGCGGTGACATTCTGGATTCCACGCCATCCCAGGAATCCCACGACCAGGGTGATCAACGCCACAAAAGAAAATCCCGCCAATAACTTGGCGCCCAACTTCATGTTTTTCATCGGTCAGACCTCCTTCCTCAATTCAAGTGTCACAGTGAGTGTCCGGCTGGATGCTTGCCTGATGTTTTTGTTGCTATTTTTCACGGGTGGGACAAAAAATTGAATAATATAGAAGAATGTCAAACGGCCATTCATTACTTCATTTCGACTGATTACTCCGATAAATGGTGCAACCACGGATAGTTATACTCCGGTCTGGCCTGAAACCAAAGACCGAAACCCGACAATTCGTTATTCCTCCTGCCGGATGATATGAGGCCGGCCGTGAATCAGAAAGAAGAAATCATCCGTCGCTGGGTCCTGTTTCAGGTAACGCGTGAGATGATAATAGGCCTGTTTGGAAAAACGGGTTCGGAATTTCTTTGGCGTAGAAAGGCAGTAGAGGACGTTGGCCCGGCTAATGGTCAGGGTTTCGGGCAAAAGGGGCACGCGGCGGCCGTCATTAAGGATCAGGGTGACAGCGGCCGGCTCTCCGGTACCATTCTCGGTGATGTCCAGGGACCTGACAACCAGGGGGGCGTCCTCCGGGATGACCGGGTGCACTTCGCCCTCACAGCGGAGGAAAAGCTCCTTCCCTCGATAAAACATGGAACTACTGAGGGTGCTCAGCAGGTGCTCGTCCGTAACCGGATTGCCTTCACAGAACCATAGACCGTCCGAA
>JADFYN010000289.1:0-1274 GCA_015233055.1 Deltaproteobacteria bacterium | reverse complement strand
TCCGGGAGCCGGGATCGGCCAAAGTGACGAGGTCTTTTTGTTCCCTGGTAACCATAGTGATGGGAATACTCTTATCCTACCGATTAGTGGCTGGAATAGAGGACAGCCAGAATATAGGCCTTGTTTCCGCCCCGGGCGCGGACCAGGTGGGGCGTGGTTGAGTCATAATAGATGGAATCACCCGGATTGAGCACGTCCACATAATCATCGAGACGAACTTCCATTTGCCCGGACAGGACGAAAATGAATTCCTGACCGTCATGTGACGACAATTCCTCCAAGGTGTCAGTCGGCTCCAGCGTTACGAGGAACGGGTCCATGCTCCGGTCATTCTTGTCCGCAGCCAGCATCTCGTAACTATAACCATAACTTTTTCCTTTTTTTGAAGAGAGGCGGGAGAGGCTCTGGCCCTGATTTTTACGCACGATGGTAAACGGCTTAATTTCACCACTGGAAATAAGATAGCCCATCTTCATATCCAGGGCCTTGCCCAGCTTGATCAGAGTCCCCAGGGGGGGTGAAATCAGGTTGTCTTCGATCTGCTCCAGCACCTCGACCGGGACATTTGTCCGCCGGCTGATATCGGTTAGGGTCAGGCCTTTGTCATTTCGAAATTTTTTGATCCGTTCTCCCACGTTGACGGGTTCTTCAACGGCCGGGGAGGTTTGTGACACGGCCACCACGGCATCTAGATAATCATCCTCACGGGCTGGCCCGGTCTTGCCGATATGTTCAAGAAAATCCTCATAGGCGTTTAGTTTTTTCTCTTCCACTTTTCTTCTCCATTGGTCGGCCTTGCCCGGCCCGGCCGGCCATGTTTTTGAGCCAAGAGGTTATAATATAGTCAGTATCAGGAAATGGTCAAATCAGGTGAGGCCAAAAGCTCAGCCAAATGACACGCCCGTTGCGGCAAACCGGCTTTTTTTAAGCCCACTTGGAGGTGCATCAGACATCCGGGTTCGGCCGTGACCACGTAATCAGCCCCGGTCCGGGCGATATTTTTTAGCTTGTCATCCAAGATAGCCTGGGATATGTGAGGATATTTTACGGAAAAAGTACCCCCGAAACCGCAACAGGCCTCGAAATCGTGCATTGGAATGTAAGTCACCCCCCTGATATTTGAGATAAGCTTGACGGGTTCATCCTTGACCCCCAGGTAGCGATTAAGATGGCAGGAGTGGTGATAAGTGACGGTCCCGGCAAATTCTGCGCCGACGTCCGACACATGTAATACTGAAACCAAAAATTCGGAGAAATCGTAAACCTGTTTGGAC
>JADFYN010000288.1 GCA_015233055.1 Deltaproteobacteria bacterium | reverse complement strand
CGATGAACACCGGAATATTATTCGTTTCTTTGATGGGTCCAATGACCGACTGGCAAGTATAGGCCGGGACGATTATTTCTTGCTGAGTCAGGCCATAGGCTTTTAGGAAGAAGTACAGGGCGCTGCGGCCATAGGGCAGCCACAGAGCATACCTGGCCCCGGTCAGTTGGGCGAATCGATCTTCAAACACCGCGGTCAGGCCGTCATCCCGGCAGAATAACGACGGCCAATCCCGGGTGGTCAGATATGGTTTGAGTCGTGGTATCATCCTCAATCGCTCTATTTGTACAAGACGAAAATGTAATTGGGGAGAAAGGGATAAAACAGCCTGGCCAAAATCCGAATCGATAAGATCAAGCCCTTATTCCCTGTGGAGAGAAGCCGATATTTTTGAGGATGATCAATTACCTCCATCGTGATGTCGCGGCCGGTAAATCGTCCTGACACCATTTGGCGGAGGCCCAAGTAAGTTTTAAAATACTCATTAAAAACTTTATGTCGGGAGAATAACCGGACATACTTCTGAGCCAGATTCCGGGGCAACCACAGTAGAAACGGCAACTTAAACTTGCCATCCAGGAGCATGAGCCGATTGGGCGCGGCAAAATAGCACATTCCCCCAGGCCTGAGACACCGGCGAATCTCTTCAAACATCCGCTCCTGGGCTTCGGGGGTCAGAAAGTTGTACATAATGTTACAGATAATAATGTCAAATCGGCCGGTTTGAAAGGGCAGCCGATCTCCTCCGGCAAAAACGAATTTGAAATTAGGAACTCGTTTTTCCAGTTCCGTGACCTGGGCGATAACGTCTTGATCGATGTCAATCCCGTAAATGAATTTGACCTTTTCGGCCAGCCAGCAGGCAATCAACCCGGCGGAGCAACCGACATCCAGGACCTCCGCCTCGGCCAGATCACCGTGATAATATTCTTGGAGTACTTGATATATTTTTTCGGCCTTCTGAAACCGGGATTGTTGGTCAAACAGGACCTGACGGTTGCAGGCATAATGATAGGCCGTCGCGTCACACTCCACGGTTAGCTCCTTTCTCCGACGATATAAACGCCACTGCCGCGGCGGGGTTTGACCCTGCGGCCCAGGATCGAGACGGCCAGGAGGAAAGGAAAGAACAAACTATACAAGACCTTCCGCTTCTCCCGACCCTCGGTAATCAGGTAAGACAGGTCGTTGGCCAGGGTTTCCAGTGAAGAATAGGTATAACCCTTTTCAATTATCTTAAAATTCGCCTGGATAAACAATTGCTCCAGTTCGTCCATCAAATAGCCCGGCCGGACATGCCCTTCGATATCGAAGTTGATCCGCTTTCTGCCGAACAAGTAGCGGTACTTATGCGGAACATGCACAATCAGCTTGCCGGACTTGTTTAATAACTCATAAATTTTTTTGACTATGGACAGGTCGTCTTCGATGTGTTCCAAAACGTCGATGGCCACAATACAGTCAAATTTATCGGCACAATTTTGGTCAAAAATATCCTTAGCTTCAAAACAACAGTTATCCAACTCCAGGCACTTGACCAGATCATTGGCGGTGGCCACTTTCGCTTGATTCAGGTCCACCCCGATGACTTCTGCCTGGGGCAGGCACTTGCCCATCTCAATGGTGAAGACGCCCCGTCCGCTCCCAATGTCCAGCACCCGGCAAGAGTCTTTAAGGTACTTTTTGATAATCGGGATCATGCGCCAGGCCCTGATCCGCATCCCCAGGATCGGCATCCCGAAAATCTTGATATACAGCCTTTCTAAGCGACTGAAATCGGGACTCTGACAAAATTCACTGCCCAGCATGGTCATTTTCATTTCTCCGGTTCAACGTATTTTTGGCCCCGAGATATTCGCCCAGGGCGTAGAGCATCCAGGCATTGCACCAACGCATGAAGGAGAAGCGTTTGGTATAGTATTTGGTCTTCTGGTAGTAAAAGTACCCGTCTCCCGAGTACAACTCTTTGATCGTCCATTCGAGAAGCTTTTCAGCCAGGTGGAGGTAATCAGGGTTTAGCCGGCTGACCTTGGCGAAGGTGATGACGCCCTGGGCGCTGCCGTGAATGTCATATGGATATTCCTGATTATCTCTGTTCTTGGGCGCTCCGTCCGGGGTAAACAGGTGCTTCTCGTAATACTCGACCGCCCGGAGCAACAACGGCTTCCATTCCCAATGATCGAGGCTCTCCATTACTTCCAGGAGTTCATCGATGATCCCGCCGGTATGGTAGTTATCCACATAGGACCGGTCAAAGTCCGTGGTGTAGGCCCACCTGTCCCCGGCGAAGGCCTGGTTGGCCACAAACCTGGTCAACTTCAGGGCGTTATCCTTATATTTAGGCTCGTTCGTGGCCACATAAAGCTTGGCTAAAAATGCCGCGGCCATGGAATTAATGTTGATGACTTTTTCAGAGACGCCGGCCGGAACATAACCCAGGCATTTTTCCGTCTCGGTTTCCAGCAGGATGGGGAGATCGTTTAGGACAAATTCAGCCACGCCACGGGCCTGGTCCAGGTAGTCCGGCCGGTTAAGCAGGTTGTATCCGAGCAGGAAGGATTCGCCTGGAAAAACCGAGACAGTCAGGTTGGGCGAATACTTGGGGGCGTGGAAGAAAGGCGATTGCCAGATAAAGTTGTAACCCCAGCAAACTCCGTGATACTTGCCCTCCTGGTTGGAATGATGTTGGGTCAACCAGTCGAGCAATTCTTCGGCCAGACGCCGGTATTCTTCATTTCCGGTGACCTCATAGAGCAGCAAATATCCTCTGGCAAATAAGGATATCCCCTTGGGATTGCGAGATTTTTCCGTGAGCAGCCAGGGCCGGAGATTGATCGGAAAACGCATCACCGACTGGATGAAGATCAGCCGCAACCATCTGTTGTTAAGAGATAAGGCGTGAAGGATCGGGCTGTTTAGACCGTCGTGTTTGCAGTACCCGGCAAAGTCATTGGCCCTGGCAAATCCGGTTAGGGCGGCCACAAGTTCCGTGATAGCCGATTGTTTCAAATCTGCGCCTCTCTTCCTAACGGTGTTTGGTGCCGATGACCAGGTAGTAGGATTGGGTCACTGCCGCGGCCGGGAAGAAGTTGAATAGCCGGCCCAGGGTCTTTTGAATTCGGCCGCTCAGGGTGCGGGATTTGAACTCCGGTGTGACAAAGTCATATTCAGTCACTGTCACTCCATTGGCCCGGAGTATTTTATTGAGCCGGTGCATCGGGATCCACCTTTCCTCCGGCGACAGGTAACTGAAGAATCTTTGCCGGAGCATGGTATCGGGACGCCGGGTGATGAATCTTATGGGATGGTAGTAATTCGGCTCAACAATACAAATCTTGCCCCCGACATCCAGCACCCGGAGAGATTCCTTAAGGGCCTTCTCCAGGTCGATCATGTGATGCAGGGCAAAGGCGTAAATAATCCAGTTGAAGAACATATCCCGGAAGGGCAAGTCCAGGGCGGAACCTTGAACCGGCTTCATGTTTTCGGTCAGATTTAGCAACGGAAAGGAGATGTCCAATCCGTAAATGTCCATGTTCCGACCGGTCAGCCTTTTGGCAAAAGGGCCGTCTCCGCAACCCAATTCCAGGCCGCGAGTATTGTCCGGCAATCCGAATTTATGGATAAGAGATCTAAATGCGGCATCGGTCATGTTTTCATACAAATTGTCCGTGGTGTTATCTTTTTTGTTCCAGTAACCGGCTTCTTTGTGGTCATCTGAGTCGGTCAGCCCCTGCGGAAAGAAAATGGGGATGCCGTTCTTGACGGGATACTCTTGCCGGCAATGGTGGCAAACCAGCCCGTCGGGTCCCGCCGCCAGATCAGTGCGGCAAGCGGGGCAGACTAACAGGTTACTTGAGGCAACGGCCTTCATTTCATGCTCCAATCTTCCATGGTCATTCGATCAAAAACTTTAACGTCTTCCCGGCTTCACGCAAAAGCCAAACGCTGATGACCTCCACTGCTCCTCCTGTCATTTCGAGCGAAGCGAGAAATCTTAAGATTCCTCACATTCGTTCGGAATGACAATGTGGGAACCATTGGCTTTCTGTTTGCGGCCTAAGGATGCGCGGTGTCCTCCGGGTTGTGCTCTCCACACGCTCAGTGTTTGCCGTCAATAAACAGGTCGTACCAGTATTGAAACCCGACCAGTTGCCAGAGGTAATAGTAATGCCACCGCAACCTGGGCGAGATGGGGTGATTGATGATTTTTTCGACGTACTTATAATTGAAAATGCCTTGTTCTTTCAGCTTTTTTTCATTAAGGACGTCAGTGGCCACCTGCTTTAAATCCTTTTGGAACTGGTAATAGGGATTGATGGCGAAGCCCCATTTCTTTTTGTGCAAAACGAAATCCGGCAAGACTCCGGTCATGGCTTTCTTGTAAATGTATTTAAGGGTGTTGTGCTTCATCTTCAGCCGCAAGGGGATGGAAAAGGCAAAGGCGACCAGGTCCCGGTCCAGGAAAGGGACGCGCACCTCCAGGGCATTGGCCATGGACGTC
>JADFYN010000287.1 GCA_015233055.1 Deltaproteobacteria bacterium | reverse complement strand
CCAAGGATATTGATATCTGCCTGCTGAACGACGTGCTGACCATCAAAGGTGAAAAAAAGGAGGAAAAGGAAGAAAAAGGCGAGACTTTTCATCGGGTGGAGCGTAGTTGCGGGATCTTTTCCCGAAGTATTCGTCTCCCTGGTGGGGTGAAGGAAAAAGAAATCAACGCCTCATTTAAAGACGGCCTGCTTAAAGTCAGTCTACCCAAATCGGAAGCAGCGATTACCAAAAAGATTGAGGTAAAAACCGCCTGATCATCCTTTGCCATAGAGGTCTATAAATATCCTGGGGTTGAACCTGTCCTCCCCCGGGATTTTTTTGTGGCCTAATCGAAACAGTCTAATCTATACATATCAGCCGATAGCCGACGCCCGGTTCGGTCCGCAAATAGGTGGGACGGGCCGGATCAGGTTCCAGCTTATGCCTTAACTGGTGCACGTAAATCCGCAGATAGTGCGACTGGTCACTCCCGGCCTGGCCCCACACTTCTTTTAGTAATTGCCGATGGGTCACGACTTTCCCGGCGTGTTTAATCATCACCAGGAGCAGCTTGAACTCAATCGGAGTCAGATGCACCTCTTCCTCGGCCACCCAGACCTGTCTCCCGGCCAGGTCAACCCGGACTTCACCGGTTTGAAAGGCCGACTCATCCTTTTTAGAGCCGACATTGAGGGCATGGCGTAAGGCCACGCGCATCCTGGCCGCTAGTTCCCCCACACTAAAGGGCTTAATCAGGTAATCATCAGCCCCGGCATCCAGGCCGTCGATCTTGTCTTGTTCTTTTCCCCTGGCCGAGATGATGATAATCGGGGTATTAGTCCATTCCCGGACCCTTTTGATGACTTCTAAGCCGTCAATATCGGGTAACCCCAGATCCAGAAGGATGACGTCGGGATTGTGTGATGCGGCTAAGGAGATGCCCTCCCCCCCGGTAGTCGCCTCGATCAATTTGTAGTTCTGACTTTGCAGGAAAGCCCGCAGGAAAGCCCGGATAGGGGCCTCATCTTCGATCACCAGGACGGTCAGTTCCGGAGATGACATATCATTCTTTCTTAGTCGTCAATGCTGGAAAGCCAATTTGTCAGGCCGATATTGAAGTCAGGTCGTTGATAAAGCCCTGGTCTGTTTTTTGGGGTCTATTTTGAAGAAGGTAATTGCTTCCTGAAGTTGCTTTGTCCGGGCCAACAGCTCATGACTGGTGGAAGCCATTTCTTCTGCCGCGCCGGCATTTTGTTGAATCACCTGATCAAACCGTTGAATGGCTCTGGAGACCTGATCAATACCGGCTGTCTGCTCTTTACAGGAGGTATTAATTTCCTGGACCAGTTCGGAGGTTCTTTGGATATCGGGGATGATATTTTCGATCATCCTGCCCGCATGTTCAGCCACTGCCACACTGGTGGTCGACAGGCTGCCTATCTCTTTGGCCGCGTCTTGACTCCGCTCGGCCAGTTTACGTACTTCCGCCGCGACCACGGCAAAACCTTTACCTTGCTCACCGGCCCTGGCTGCTTCAATGGAGGCATTAAGGGCCAGCATGTTTGTCTGTCGAGCGATTTCTTCGATGATACGAACCTTTTCAGTGACACTCTTCATGGCCTTAACCGTCTCAAATACGGACCGACCGCCTTCCTGGGCGTCCCTGGCCAATTCCATGGCTATCGCCGTGGTTTCTGAAGCATTGGCAGCGTTTTGGGTCACCTTGCTGCTCATTTCCACCATAGAGCTGGTAAGTTCTTCCACACTTGCCGCCTGTTCGATGGAGCCTTGGGCCACGGCCACGGCACTTTGACTAATCTGTTGATTGCCGGTGGTGACCTGGTCCGTGGCGGTTTGAACATTAACGACAACTTCCGTCAGATCTCCGACCATATCATTCATTGCCCCGGCCAGGATTCCAACTTCATCTTTTCGATTAATGTCAAATTTGTCAGCAAAATCACCACCGGCAATCTTTTTGACAAAGGCGATAGACCGGGCAATAGGTTTGGTGATGGAGCGGGTGATAAGTAACCCCAAGATAGCCCCTAATAAGATACATATAGTAAGCAATGTCATGATATTATATTCAGTATTCCGGGCGGTGCTCAGCATTAAATCATCCGTCATGATGTTCTTTTTGGCTTCTCCCCGAATATCGTTAAGAAGTCCTTGAATGGCCTGGAGAGCGGGAATGGTTTTCTTTACGTAAATTTCCCTCCCGTTATCTTTATTTTTCTCTATGTCTACGGCTGAATCGTGAAGCTTCTTATGAGGCTCCTCAATTTTTTTGAAAAGCGGCGCCAGGTTCGGGACGAAATCTTCCGCCTCTCGTCTCCCGTCACCATAGAGCCATTTCCCAAAAGCGCAATTATGATCATTTGTTTCCACATCGAGCCGGGAGAGTTCTTTATCAATCAGAAACACACTTACTTTATTAACCCATTTGAGGTGGTCGACTTCTCTCTGGGCCAGCAATCCATCTAACTGGTTGCCCTTAATAACGACACTCGCATGTCTAATGATGTTGGATATGCCGAAGAAGCTCAGGGTACCAACGATAACCGTCAAAACCAGAACAACCCCGAAACCTGTCGCAATTTTTTTTCCAATACTGATGTCACACCATCTCATGGGAAATCTCCTTTATGCTCTGAACCGCAACAGAATGGAATTCCATTCCAAGCTTTCGTTTATTGTAAACGATCAGCCCGCAGCGGTCAACTCTTAAAGGGGGAAAGTGAATCTAAAGGCCGCCCCGCCGCCGTCACGATTCATCGCCCAGATCTGGCCGCCATGTGCCCGCACAATGCCTCGGCAAATGGCCAGGCCCAACCCGTGGCCGGCTTTACTGCTATCCTTGGTTGTCCGGTAAAACGGGTCAAATATTTTTTCCGCATGATCAGGAGGAAGGCCGGGGCCGCGGTCAGCCACCTCCACCAGGAGGTGATCATTTTGCTGCCGGGCCGAAATGGACAGGGGAGAACCGATAGGAGTATATTTCAGGGCATTTTCCATGAGGTTGATGAAAAGTTGTTCCGCCAGAACGCTGTCTAACGGCACCATGGGTAAGTCGGAAGGGAGGGATATGTCTATGGGTCGGCCGACCAATTGTCGTTCCAACAGGTTTAGCGTCGCGCCAATGACTTCTTCGATCGGCTGCGTTTCTTTGTTTAGTTTGAGAGTTCCCGATTCCAGTTTGGTCATTTTGAGCAAATTATTGATGAGCCGGCTGAGTCTTTCGGCTTCGGCGTAAATGTTCTTGGCCAGTTCCGTCCGCATTTCAGGAAGCAACCGGTCTCCAATCTGGAGCATACTACCGGCCGAGCCCATAATGGCGGCCAGGGGGGTCTGAAGATCGTGAGTCACGGAGCTGAGCAATGAAGTCCGCAACCGTTCCGACTCCGTCTCCATCTGGGCCTGCAAAGTCATCGCCTCCAGCCGGTCGACCTCCAGGGCCAGGGCAATCTGTTTGGCAAAGGAATCCAGCAACCGCATCTTATCGGGGCCCAACAAAGAATCCCGATTCTCCATCAGCACCCCCAGCACCCCCACCGGATCTTTAATTCCCACCAAAGGCAGATAAAGAAGATCAGTGTCGGGAAGGGTTTGGGTGCCGTGGCCGGCGGCTTGGCCCATGTTGAATGTCCACAGGGCCACGCTCACTTCCTTTTCGCTTAAGGATGATGTCGTTAGATTACCGGCTGCGACGGTCAACCGGCCATGTTTGTCGGGTAGCAGGGCCACGACCCGGCACTCGAAAATATCGGCGATATGTTGCGTGGCGATGGTCAGCAGTCGGCCGGCCCCGCGGGTACTGGCTAATTGCCGGCTCAATGATAGCATGGAGGCCGTGCGCCGTTCGTTCAATCGGGCGACTTCCACCTGTTTCCGGGTTAAGGCCGTCAGATGGCTGATGACCACGGCCACGATCAGCATAACCACAAAAGTAACAAAATGCTGGGTGTCGGCCACAGCCAGCGTAAACCGGGGCGGGACAAAACAATAGTCAAAGGCCAATTCGCTCAGCAGGGAGGCAAGAATAGATGGTCCCCGGCCGCAGCGGATGGCTGTGATGACCACTCCCAACAGATAAACCATAATCACATTGCTAAGCTGAAAAACTGGAAACATCAGAAAGGCGACCGCCGTGCAGATTCCCCAGAGCAATAAACCAATGGAATAGGCCGACCAATTGCTTTTTGATTTAACCGGCGTATCGGGAGCCTCCGCCTCGCCCTCGGCGTCACCGGTGATGACATAAACGTCGATCTCTTGACTCAAGCGGATAATCTCGTCTACCGGACTGCCCAGGATGAAGTCTTTCCACCGCGGCCTGATGGGCTTCCCGATGACCATTTTGGTGACATTCCGGGTGCGGGCGATGCCGACTACCACCTCGGCGATGCTGCGTCCGCTCATGGTGATCGTCTCTGCGCCCAATTGTTCGGCCAGCTTAAGGTTCTGAAAGGCCCGTTGCCGTTGTTTCTCCGTCAGTTCCACCTGCCGCGGTGTTTCCACATACACGGCCAACC
>JADFYN010000286.1 GCA_015233055.1 Deltaproteobacteria bacterium | reverse complement strand
CCTGGCTGATATAATCATACGTCATCGAGTCATAGCGCAACTGATAAAGAGCATCGCCGGTGGTGTCGGCTAGAAAACGAAATCTTTCCTCCGTTTCTCGCAACCGCCGTTCCATATCCTTTCGATATAGGGCTATTTCGATGGCCGCCTTAAGTTCTCTCCGCCGGAATGGTTTGATCAGGTATCCCAGAGGTTCCACTTGCTTGGCCCGGTCTATCAGTTCATCCTCGGAGTAAGCGGTTAGGAATACCACCGGGATATCGAATTTATCCTTAATGATTTCGGCGGCCGCTATCCCATCTAACGAGCCGGGCATAACAATGTCAAGCAAGACAATGTCCGGCATAAGAACTTCCGCCTGCTTTACCCCCTCAACTCCGGAGAAAGCAGTCCCGACCACATCGTAGCCCAGACGCAGCAACATCTTCTTGTAAATGCCAATGGCGCTGGGGCTGTCATCAACAATCAAAATCCTGGCCATGGGGATCCATTTCTTAACCGCACAGTCTGCGAAACCGGCGTTTGTCTGCACTGGTTATTATGTTTTGAAGCCTTGTCCCGACCTGACATTTTTTAGTCCCAATGAGTCGATGATCCGCTCGGCATCCTCGCTTGGGTCGGCTCCGGTGGATTCAATCTCCAAATCCAGATAACGCTTGGGCAGGCCTATCTTCGTTTCCAGAACTTGGGCCAGGTCGGAGGGCAAGGCGCCGCCTCGACCGCTCGACACCAGCTTATCCAAAAGAGCTTGAACAGCCGTCGCGATGAATACGACATAGCCATTCTTTTTTAACAACGCCAGGTTATTATGGTCGGAGGCCACGCTCAGACCTACGGAGATAACCGCGTCCTGACGGTTCTGAGCCAGAGAGCGAACCCTCTTGTCCAGTCTGCGGCAAAATTCGGTCCAACCCCATTGGGCCACCAGACTCGAAACAGGTGAGTTATTTTCTTGTTCCAGGAGCCGATTGGTATCTATAAACGGCCAACTCAATTTTTGGGACAGGTTCTCACCTATCTGGACGCGATTGGCGTCACGGTCACCAATCAACCATATTTTCATTTTGTTCCTTTTTAATACTCGCCCGAATATGAATTGGCCATGTGCTCTAGGGGACATCCCTGGCAGCGAGGCTTAGGCCGGCAATAGAGGTGACCGGCCTTTACAAACAAGGCATGAAATTCATTAAACAGTTCTACATCAGCCGGCAGGTGGTCCATGAACATGTCCCTTATTTCATCGTATCCGTCATCCTCGGAAACCAGCGCATGGCGAACCAAGATCCTCCGGGTGTAGGCATCAACCACGAAGGTTGGCAGTCCTCCTGCATATAGTAAAATACTATCCGCGGTTTCCGGGCCTATGCCCTTGACTCTAAGCAGATTCTCTCTTAACCCGGCCAGAGGCCCCTGGAAGAGGGCATCAAACCGCCCGCCCAACTCGTTCATGATAAATCCAAGGAAGTTCTTCAGACGTCCGGCCTTAAGATTGTAATAACCCGCCGGTCTGATCTTCTCAGCCAAGATGCTTTGATCAACCTGGGCCAGGGCCTCCAATGACAGCAGACCGCCGGCTTTCAAGTTATTTATAGCTAATACAGTATTATTCCAGGTAGTATTTTGAGTTAAGATGGCCCCTACAGCCACTTCAAAGGCCGTCTCAGCGGGCCACCAGTGTTGCCGGCCGAGGGTCTGGGCCAAACTTTGAAAAATATCCATTAGTATCTTGTTTTTTCTCCCCATACCTTAATCTCCTCGATCTGTCGACTATATCAAACCTGGGATACTCCGAAAAGAGAAAATAATCACCTTCGCAAAAAAATCTTGTAAACCAATCGGGTATCAGCTAAAGTGAAGACCTTTCTTTCCTGGTGATTAAGTCCGGTCAATCAACTCCTCTGAGGAGATAAATTAGAGGCAAAAGGGAGACCGGCGGCCTATCGCCACCAGGCATGAAGGAAGGGTCCCCATAAAAACGATCTTGCCTGTCTTTTGGCTGTCAGTCTTCAACGAAACCGAGCAACCAGGTGGTGTCACGCATGAGGATGGTCTCTGAATGGATGCTCCAACTGTTGATTACCATGGTACTTCTAACGGCCACGGTTGCCTGGGCCGGCCCATGTATTAAAGTCTATCAAGGCAGTCAGTTCGCCGGCCGCAGTCTGGAATTGTGTCAAGATGTTCCGAATTTGTTCACTTGGGGTAAGACAGGCCGGATAGGCTCGATCAGCTTGCCCGCCCAGGTCGCCGTCATCCTCTATGAACAAGCCGATTACGCCGGTCAGTCCCTGGCTCTAACCCGTGACCTGGACGACGTTGGGGCTAAAGATGCCTGGTGCCAAAACGGCTTTAAGTCTATCCGGTTGATTCGTCCTGAAGCCCCGGTTACCTGCGTCATCATCTGCGAGGACCGTGACTATGGCGGCCGGATAGAAGAATTGTGCCGTGATACCCCGGATCTGGCCGGGCTCAATTTCCAAAATATGCTTTCTTCGCTTCGAATACCGGTGAATAAGGAAGCCATTCTGTATGAACACGCTGATTACCAAGGCCGAAGTTTGCTGATCATCGAAGACGCACCCGCCCTCGACGCTTACGGTAACTGGTGGAATGACCGAATTTCTTCTATTAAGATTCGGCCCAAGCTCAATAAGCCTGCCCAGGAAAAGGTCGTTACTGTTTTTGAACACGCCCTATATAAGGGTAGAATACTTAAACTAGTCAGAGACTTACCAGATCTCTCCACCTACGGATTCAATGGACCCGATATTTCCGTCAAGATTCCACCCGGCTGGGTGGCCCAAATATATGCCGATACCTATTATGGAGGCAGGTCTATAACTCTATCGAGCGACCTACCCGACCTATCCCGGCTGAATACCTGGAAAGATCAGGTGTCATCAATCAGAGTCCATCGCCAGACCGGAGCCGGAGGTTGATCCGGCAAATAATATCAACCCATAGCTCCTAGGTCGCAATCTTTCAAGATATCTAATCGTTCCAAGATTTGAGGCGGGATGTCTCTCCGCCCGGCCCTCACTCTGTTCGCCTAAAGGAGATTTTGAATGCGTTTTCTCAATGATATGGGAATAAAGTGGAAAATTATAACCATCGCCATTGCCGGGCCGATTATCGTTGCCGCCGTTCTGGCCGTGCAACGGGTTGGGGATATTCGGAACGGAGCTGAGGAAGCTATTCTAACTAATAACCGGGCGGTGGCGATGATGGCTGAATCCATCAGAGACCAGATGGCCAAGAAGCTCCAAAAGGGGATCATAAAGTCCTTTCGTGATATCGATCCTGGAGTCCTTCTTGAGGCGGTGCCGGTTGTGACGGCCATTAACGTGGCCAGAGAAAGGGCCAAAGAGGCGGGCTATACTTTCAGAGTCCCCAAGGTCCAGCCCAGAAATCCGGAGAATCAACCGACCGCCTTGGAGGTGGCCGTGATTGAGGAGATAACTCGGAATAACCTCAATGAGAAAGTCGTCTACGAAGGAAATCAAATTCGCTACTTTAAGCCCATTCGGTTGACTGAGGAATGCCTCTTTTGCCACGGTGATCCAGCCGGTTCCAAAGACGCCGTCGGGGGGACCAAAGAAGGCTGGAAAACAGGTGAAATCCATGGTGCTTTCGAGATCATCAGCTCCCTCGATAAGGCCAACCAGGAAATGACCAGGGCCAAAATATCAATCACTCTATGGACTTTGCTCATCCTGGCCGTTATTTCGGTGGCCGTCTATTTCCTGATCAATTCCAGTCTGGTCAAACCGATGATCTCTTCGGCTAAGTTGATCAAGCAGATCGCCGGGGGAGATTTGACTCAAAGTCTGAATGTCGACAGCAAGGACGAACTGGGAGTCATGGTCTCCGACCTCAATCATATGGCCTCAAATTTGCGCGTCATGATCAAGGACATCTCCGATAATGGCGGGACTCTCCTGAATGCCTCAGGTTCCTTGCAGGTAATATCGGAGACTCTCTCAGACGCGACTCGAAATGTATCCCACAGATCCAGTTCGGTGGCCGCAGCGGCCGAAGAAATGAGTTCCAATATGAACTCCGTGGCTGCGGCTATGGAACAATCAACCAGCAACATCAGCATTGTGGCCGCGTCGACCGAAGAAATGACGGCCACCATCCAAGAGATCGCCAAAAACACTGAAAAGAGCCGGCAAATAACCGGACAGGCGGTCACTCAGACTAAGAATGCCTCGATCAAAATTAATGAATTGGGTGTGGCCGCCCAAGAAATAGGCAAAGTCACTGAGACCATTACAGAAATTTCTGATCAAACCAAGTTGCTGGCCTTAAATGCCACCATCGAAGCGGCCAGAGCCGGAGAGGCCGGGAAAGGCTTCGCCGTCGTAGCCAACGAAATCAAAGACCTGGCTCAGCAGACAGCCAAGGCCACCGAAGAAATTAGCAAAAAGATAGAGGGCATTCAGTCTTCCACCGCCATCACCGTGGAAGAAATAGAACACGTCACTAAGGTTATTGAAGAAATCAATGAAATCGTGACCACCATCGCCACGGCCGTGGA